>NZ_JBEZGN010000013.1:0-196825 GCF_040650055.1 Spirillospora sp. NPDC048819
CGTCGACGCCTTCCGCAAGCGCGTCGTCGAGTTGGAGGACGGACGCGTCGTCCGCCGACCGCTACGCTCGCAGTTCGTACGAACACGAAGAGTGGTCGATCGGGGGATCGATGAGCGAGCAGGACAGGGGACCGTCGGCGCGCCGGCGGCTCGCGGGCGAACGGGCGCGGACCGCGGCGCGGGAGCGCCGGCGGCGGCTGCTCGTGGTCGTCCTCGGCTCCGTCGCCGCGGCGGCGGTCGTGATCGCGGGGACCGTCGTGGCGGTGTCGCGGCTCGGCGGGGACGGGCCCCTCGGCGACACCTACACGGGCCCGCTGGCGCCGACGAGCCGGGTGCAGCACGGGGCGGTCGCGATGGCGCGGCCGGGCGTCACCGGCCCGGTCCTGGAGCTGTACGAGGACTTCCAGTGCCCGGCGTGCAAGTCGCTGGAGGGGCGTCTCGGCGGCACGCTCAAGCAACTCGCCGCCGACGGCGAGGCCAGGGTCGTGTACCGGCCGTTCCAGCTCTTCCAGCAGGAACCGCTGATGTCGAACTCGCGGAGGGCCGCGAACGCCGCCGCCTGCGTTCCGGTGAACAAATGGATCCCCTACCACGACAAGCTCTTCGCCGAGCAGCCCGCCGAGGGCGACACCGGCTTCACCCAGCAGAACCTGATCAAGTGGGCGGGCGAGCTGGGCGTCACCGATCCCGCGTTCGCCGCCTGCGTCAACGGGAACCAGAAGATCGACCTGGTCGAGAAGGCGAGCGCCGCGGCCGGGAGGGCCGGGGTCGACTCCACCCCGTACCTCACGCTGAACGGCCAGAAGGTCGACGGCGACGCCCTCGGCTCGCCGGACGAGCTGAAGAAGGCCGTTGCGCAGGCGGGTGGCGGCACGACCCCGTCCCCCGGCAGCACACGGTCGGACGGCAGGGCTGACGGCACCGCGGGCGTCCGCGGCCCGGCACGGGCGTAGAGTCGGCGCACGCGGCGCCCCGGAGGGGGTAACGTCTGCGTCCATGCAGCCGCTCGCCTACATTCCGAGCCCCTCGCAGGGCATCTGGCACCTCGGGCCCGTTCCCATCCGCGCCTACGCCATCATGATCATTCTGGGCATCGTCGTCGCGGTATGGCTGGGCGAGCGGCGATGGGCCGCCAAGGGCGGCGCCCCCGGCGTGATCATCGATGTGGCCGTGTGGGCGGTGCCGTTCGGTCTCGTCGGCGGGCGGATCTACCACGTCATCACCGACTACCAGCGCTATTTCGGCGAGGACGGCGACCCGGTCCGGACACTGGAGATCTGGAAGGGCGGCCTCGGCATCTGGGGCGCCATCGCGTTCGGCGCGGTCGGCGCGCTCATCGCATGCCGGAGGCGCGGGATCTCCATCCTGGCGCTCGCCGACGCGGTCGCCCCCGGAATCGCCCTGGCGCAGGCCATCGGCCGCTGGGGGAACTACTGGAACCAGGAGCTGTACGGCCGTCCCCTCGACGCGTTCTGGGCCATCGAGATCGACGAGGACCACCGGCCGATGCTGGAGGGCGGGCCCGGCCTCGACCCTAAGTACGCCGACATCGCCACCTACCACCCGACGTTCCTGTACGAGTCGCTGTGGTGCATCGGCGTCGCGGTCCTGGTCATCTGGGCCGACCGCCGCTTCAAACTCACGCACGGCCGCGCGTTCGCGCTCTACGTAGCCGCCTACACGCTGGGACGGGCCTGGATCGAGGCGCTGCGCATCGACGAGGCCCACCACATCCTCGGCCTGCGGCTGAACGACTGGACGTCGATCCTGCTCTTCCTCGGCGCGGTCGCCTACCTGTACCAGATGCGCCACCGCACCGGCCCGGAGAACGTCGGCGGCCCTCCCACCGCTGAGGGCCCGTCCGACGAGCCGGGGTCCGCCGAGGCGAAGGACGAGCCGAAGGACGGGCCGCAGCCCGAACCCGAGACCGAAACCGAGAAGGCCGAAACCGAAGCCGAGGACTCCGAAGCCGGGAAACCGGAAACGGAGAAGGCCGAGGAAGCCGACCCGACCGAGGACGCCGAGCCGACCGAGGACGCCGAGCCGACCGAGGACGCCGAGCCGACCGAGAAGGCCGAGGAAGCCGAGAAGGCCGAGAAGGCTGGGGGCGTCGAGAACTCCGAGGACGCCGAGAAGTCCGAGGACGTCGAGGAGGCCGCGTCTGAGGATGCCGAGGCGAAGCCCGCGTCCCTGGAGAAGGACCCCGAGGCCGGGGCTGAGGACGCGGGTGGAGACGGTGCCGGCGAGTCCGAGCGGGTAGAGGAGGGGGAGCCCGTCAAGGACGGGAAGTAGCGGTCGGCGAAGGGGCTTCGGTGCAGGCGAGATGACGAGCGGCAAGCCCGGTGTGCCACCGGAACACCATCATCGGCACCGTGACGTCACCGGCGGCTGGCTGCGCCCGGCGGTGTTCGGCGCGATGGACGGGCTGGTCTCCAACTTCGCGTTGATCGCGGGTGTGGCGGGCGGCCAGGCGAGCCAGAAGGTCGTCCTGCTGGCGGGTCTGGCGGGCCTGGCCGCGGGCGCGTTCTCGATGGCCGCGGGGGAGTACATCTCGGTCGCCTCCCAGTCGGAGCTGGCGGAGGCGGAGATCGAGGTGGAGCGGCTGGAGCTGGCCCGGCATCCGGTGGCGGAGGAGCGGGAGCTGGCCGAGGTCTTCCGGTCGCGCGGCGTGGACGCGGAGACGGCCGCGGAGGTGGCGCGGCAGCTGTCCAGGGACCCCGACGAGGCGCTGGAGGTGCACACCCGCGAGGAGCTGGGCGTGACGCCCGGCGACCTGCCGTCGCCGACGCTGGCGGCGGGCTCGTCGTTCCTGTCGTTCGGGGTGGGCGCGATTTTGCCGGTGGTCCCGTACCTGCTGGGCGCCTCCTCGCTGTGGCCTGCGGCGATCATCGCGGCGCTCGGGCTGTTCGGCGCCGGCGCGCTGGTGGCGCGCATCACGACCCGGCCCTGGTGGTTCGGCGGGGCACGGCAGCTGCTGTTCGGCGCGGCCGCCGCGGCGATCACCTACGGGGTCGGCGCGCTGATCGGAAGCAACGGCGTCTAGCGTCGCCGCCGTTTCGGTCGCGGCGTGGGCGGTGGCCGCAAGGAACGGATAAAACGCCCTTTCGGCCCCGCGACAGCCGCCCGGACCGCTAAGCTCCGGGGCGTGATCGAGGCTCGTGACACAGGTTCCCCCGACGCCGCGCGCGAGGGCGGCGAGCGGGACTTCTGGCCGGAGGAGAAGTCCGGTCGCAGGACGCCCCCTCCGAAGCTGCTGTTCGGCGCGGTCGCCGCGCTGGCGGCGGTGATCGTCGCGGTGGTCGCCGTGCTCCTGTTCACCGGCGGGGACGAGGCGCCCGCGGAGAAGACGGCGCTGCCGGGCGCCTACGCGCCCGACTACAACGGCGAGGGCTTCAGCGAGATCGCGAACAGGTCGGCCGACCGCCGCGCGATCACCGAGGGCGAGGCGGCCTCCGCCAAGAACCTGAAGTCCGGCGCCTACTCCTTCACGCTGGCCGAGTCCGCGCTGACCTCCGACTGCAAGTCCGCGACGTGGGGTGCCCGCCTGCACGCCGACCTCGCCAAGTTCGGCTGCAGCCAGATCGTCCGTTCCGCGTACGTGAGCGGCGACAAGAAGCACGTCGGCCAGTTCATCGTGATCAACATGGAGACCGCGGAGGGCGTCAAGCAGATCCTGCGCGACCTGCAGCGCGAGACCGGCGCCGGCTGGGTGACGCCGCTGAACGCCCCGGGCGTCCCCGCGTTCGGGTCCGGGTTCAGCGCCGCCTACGCCAAGACCTACGGCCACTACGCCGTGATCACGTGGGTGGAGCGGGCCGGTGGGGAGCAGCCCCCCTCGCTCAACGAGATGATCGATGTGAGCCTGGTCATCGAGGGTGCCGCCGACTTCCTGTACGGGCGGCTTGACCTGGCCTCGGACGGAAGGCCCGGCGAGTGATCCGGCCGCGTGCGGGCGTGTCACGGGCCGGCGGGCAGTAGTCTGCGCGCTCGTGGACTCCGATGAACCCCGCCGCAGCGGCCCCAGGCGCGCACCGGTGAGCCGCCAGGGCCGCCGGCAGCCCGCCCCGCGCAGGACGGCGCCGGGCCGCGCGGGAGGCCCCCGCCGGCCGGACCCGTCACAGGCGCGGCGGAAGGGCACACCCCGCCCGGGGCGGCCGGTTCCGCCGCCCCGAACGCCGATCGAGGACGACGAGAGCGCCTACCCCGGCCCGCCCGGGCACCACGACCCGTCCACCTCCCACGAGGCGCCCGGGTACCGCGACCCGTCCGGCTACCGCGACTCGTCCGGGTACCGCGACCCGTCCGGATACCGCGACTCGTCCGGGTACCGCGACCCGTCCGGGTACCGCGATTCGGCCGGCCACCAGGAAGCGTCCGGGTACCGCGACCTGTCCAGCTCCCACGAGGCTTCCGGGTACGACGACGCGTATGGCTACTCCGACGCTTCGGCGTATCACGATGCGTCGGCCGCCGGCGCGCCGCCGGTTCCGGGTCACCCGCGTGGTCCCGGCGGGAAGTCGAAACGGCGCGGCGGGAAGCCGAAACGGCGGGGGAGGCCGGGCAAGGGGCGTCCCGCCGGGCAGGTGCGGCAGTCCGGTCCGGCGCCGCGTGAGGGCGGGCTCGGCGCGAAGCTGTACTTCGGCGCCGCCGCGGTCTTGGGCCTGCTCGTGCTCCTCGGCGTGGGCACGGTGGTCGTCCTGGGCGGCGGGGAGAGCGCTCCGGACGCGGGCGACGCGGCCAACGTGACGATCGGGACGCCCGCGGAGACGGGCCTCTCGCCGGCCTCCTACTCCAGTTCGTCCTCGTCGTCGGCGTACTCGGGCATCGCGTCCCGCAGCGCGGACCAGAAGCCGCTGACGGCGGACGAGGTGTTCCCGACGTCGGCGGCGAAGCTGGCGGTCCCCGACGGCGAGGCGCGGGTCAAGCTGCGCGCCAAGCGCCTGGACGGTGACTGCGCCGCCGCCGTGTGGGGCTCGACCGTGGGCGAGGCGCTGGGCGAGGGCGGCTGCACGCAGGCGGCCCGGGGGATCTACTCCGACACCGAGACCGGCTACGCGCTGGCCGTCGCGGTGTTCAACCTGGCCGGGTCCGCGGACGCCGACCGGTTCGTCGCCACGCTGGAGAAGACGATCGGCGCCGGTTTCGTCCGGCCGCTGGAGGCCCCCGCCCCGCTGGACGACTTCGGCCGCGGCTTCGGCATGGCGCGCGGCCTGGCCATGGGCCATTTCGCCGTGGTGACGTGGGCGCAGCGGCTGGACGGCAAGGGCGGCCCGGAGGACGAGACGCTCCTGTCGCTGCTGATCGAGGGCGGCAAGAACCCGGCGGTGCTCGGCCGCGCCGCCCGCACGTCCGACTGACCGCGCGGCTGACCGCGCTCGAACTGCGTCCAGTTCCAAAAGTTCGGGCAAGTCACCGGAACCTCACGGCAAACCTCGCGGTCCCGGTGATGATCGTCACCGTGGACGGGGCGCTTTTCATCGCGGGAGTAGCCGGTAATCTGGTCTAAACCACTGTGAGATGGCGCCCCACGGGTCGTCCGCACCGGACGTTTCGCGATCTGGTGCAGCCGGGCATGATCCCGGCAGTGATGTAATGTCATCTCACCCGCAGCAGGGCCAACGTCGTCCCGGACTGCACTGACATCAGCAGTGACACGACGACGACGGGAGGGTTGATGGCTTCTGCTGCCCTCACACCTGATGCCCGCACATCTGCCGCCGGACCCCCGGGGCCCGGCACCGGCGACCGCCCCCGCGCGCAGGGGCTGTACGACCCGGCGAACGAACACGACGCCTGCGGTGTCGGAATGGTGGCGGACCTGCACGGCCGCAAAAGCCATGACATCGTGCAGAACGCCCTGACGGTCCTGAAGAACCTCGATCACCGCGGCGCCGTGGGCGCGGAACCCGACGACGGCGACGGCGTCGGCATCCTCGTCCAGATTCCGGACGCGTTCTTCCGCGACACCTGCGACTTCGCGCTCCCCGACGCCGGCGCCTACGCCGCCGGCATCGCGTTCCTGCCCGCGGACGGCGGCGAGCGCGCCACCGTGGTCGCCCACGTCGAGAACCTCTGCGCCGAGGAGGGCCTGTCGGTCCTCGGCTGGCGGGAGCTGCCGCACGACCCCGACTTCACCGGCCCGGCCTCGCGCCGCGTCATGCCGCACTTCGCGCAGCTGTTCGTCGCCCCCGCCGCCGGCGGCCCGCACGCCGGCAAGACCGGCCTTGAGCTGGACCGCGTCGTGTTCTGCATGCGCGAGCGCGCCGAGCAGGACGTACGGGTCTACTTCCCGAGCCTGTCCAGCCGGACGATCGTGTACAAGGGGATGCTGACGACCCCGCAGCTGGAGCCGTTCTTCCCCGACCTGTCGGACCGCCGCTTCACCAGCGCCATCGCCCTGGTGCACTCGCGGTTCTCGACCAACACGTTCCCCGCCTGGGAGCTGGCCCACCCGTACCGGTTCATCGCCCACAACGGCGAGATCAACACGGTGAAGGGCAACCGGAACTGGATGCGGGCCCGCGAGGCGCTGCTGAAGTCCGACCTGATCCCCGGGGACCTGTCGCGGATCTACCCGGTGATCGACATCGAGGCCAGCGACACCGCCTCGTTCGACGAGTGCCTGGAGCTGCTGCACCTCGGCGGCCGGTCGCTGCCGCACGCGGTGCTGATGATGATCCCCGAGGCGTGGGAGAACCACGCCGAGATGGACGCCGACCGCCGCGCGTTCTACGAGTTCCACTCCACGCTGATGGAGGCGTGGGACGGCCCCGCCAGCGTCAGCTTCACCGACGGCACCGTCGTCGGCGCCGTCCTGGACCGCAACGGGCTGCGGCCCGGCCGGTACTGGGTGACCGACGACGGCCTGGTCGTGCTGGCCAGCGAGGCCGGCGTCCTGGACATCCCCGCCGCGAAGGTCGTCCGGAAGGGCCGGCTGCAGCCCGGCAAGATCTTCCTGGTCGACACCGCCGCCGGGCGGATCGTCGAGGACGACGAGGTCAAGGCGGAGCTGGCCGCCGAGCATCCGTACGGGGCTTGGCTGCACGAGGGCCTGGTCCGGTTCGAGGAGCTGCCGCGGCGCGAGCGGGAGATCCCGACGCACGAGACCCTCGTCAAGCGGCAGCAGACGTTCGGCTACACCCTCGAAGAGCAGCGGATCATCCTGTCGCCGATGGCGAAGACGGGCGCCGAGCCGATCGGGTCGATGGGCACCGACACCCCGATCGCGGTGCTGTCGGAGCGGCCGCGGCTGCTGTTCGACTACTTCAAGCAGCAGTTCGCGCAGGTCACGAACCCGCCGCTGGACGCGATCCGCGAGGAGCTGGTGACCTCGCTGCAGTCCACGCTCGGGCCGGAGGGCAACCTCCTGGAGCCCGGCCCGGACTCGTGCCGCCGTCTCGTGCTGCCCACCCCGATCCTGGACAACGGCGAACTCTCCAAGATCATCCACATTGACGACGAGGGGTCGCTGCCGCATCTGCAGGCCCACGTCGTGCAGGGGCTGTACGACGTCGCCGGCGGGGGAGAGGCCCTGGAGGCCCGCCTGGAGGAGATCAACTCCGAGGTGAGCCGCGCCATCGACGGCGGCGCCCGCGTCATCGTCCTGTCGGACCGCGGCGCCGACTCCGCCCGCGCCGCGATCCCGTCGCTGCTGCTGACCGGCGCCGTCCACCACCACCTGATCCGGGAGAAGACCCGCACGCGGGTCGGCCTCGTCATCGAGACCGGCGAAGCCCGCGAATGCCACCACATGGCGCTGCTCATCGGGTACGGCGCGTCCGCGATCAACCCGTACCTGGCGATCGAGACCGTCGAGGACCTCGTCCGCGGCGGCGCCATCGAGGGCGTCGAGCCGGACAGGGCCGCCCGGAACCTCGTGAAGGCGTACGGCAAGGGCGTCCTGAAGGTCATGTCGAAGATGGGCGTGTCCACGGTCGCGTCCTACACCGGGGCGCAGATCTTCGAGGCGATCGGGCTCGGCGACGAGGTCGTGTCCCGCTGCTTCACCGGCACCACGTCCCGGCTCGGCGGCGTCGGCTTCGACGTGCTGGCCCGCGAGGTCGCCGAGCGGCACGCCCGCGCCTACCCGCCGGGCGGCAACGACCAGGCGCACCGGACCCTGGAGGTCGGCGGCGAGTACCAGTGGCGCCGCGAGGGCGAGCCGCACCTGTTCAACCCGGACACGGTGTTCAAGCTGCAGCACGCCACCCGCACCCGCCGGTACGAGATCTTCAAGGAGTACACGGCGAAGGTCGACTCGCAGGCCGAGCAGCTGATGACCCTGCGGGGGCTGTTCAGGCTGAAGGACGGCGAGCGCGAGCCGGTTCCGATCGACGAGGTCGAGCCCGTCTCGGAGATCGTCAAGCGGTTCTCCACCGGCGCGATGTCGTACGGCTCCATCTCCGCCGAGGCCCACGAGACCCTCGCGATCGCGATGAACCGGCTGGGCGGCAAGTCCAACACCGGCGAGGGCGGCGAGGACCCGGAGCGGTTCACCCCGGACGAGAACGGCGACCTGCGCCGCAGCGCCATCAAGCAGGTCGCGTCCGGCCGGTTCGGCGTCACCTCCGAGTACCTCACCAACGCCGACGACATCCAGATCAAGATGGCGCAGGGCGCCAAGCCGGGCGAGGGCGGTCAGCTGCCCGGCCACAAGGTCTACCCGTGGATCGCCAAGACCCGGCACTCCACGCCCGGCGTCGGGCTGATCTCGCCGCCGCCGCACCACGACATCTACTCGATCGAGGACCTGGCGCAGCTCATCCACGACCTGAAGAACGCCAACCCGGCGGCGCGCGTGCACGTCAAGCTCGTCGCCGAGGTCGGGGTCGGCACGGTCGCGGCCGGGGTGTCCAAGGCGCACGCCGACGTGGTGCTGATCTCCGGCCACGACGGCGGCACCGGCGCGTCCCCGCTGACCTCGCTCAAGCACGCCGGCACCCCATGGGAGCTCGGCCTCGCCGAGACGCAGCAGACGCTGCTGCTGAACGGCCTGCGCGACCGCATCGTCGTGCAGACCGACGGGCAGATGAAGACCGGGCGGGACGTGGTCGTCGCGGCGCTGCTCGGCGCCGAGGAGTACGGTTTCGCGACCGCGCCGCTGGTGGTGTCGGGCTGCATCATGATGCGGGTCTGCCACCTGGACACCTGCCCGGTCGGCGTCGCCACCCAGAACCCCGTGCTGCGGCAGCGGTTCTCCGGCAAGCCCGAGTTCGTCGTGAACTTCTTCGAGTTCGTCGCCCAGGAGGTCCGCGAGCACCTGGCGGCCCTCGGGTTCCGCTCGCTGGACGAGGCGATCGGGCGCGTCGAGATGATCGACACCCGCGAGGCCGTCGAGCACTGGAAGGCGTCCGGGCTCGACCTCACCCCGGTGCTGCACACGCCCGAGCGGGCCGAGGGCGCGGCCCTGCACCGCGTCACCGAGCAGGACCACGGGCTGGAGAAGGCCCTGGACAACACGCTGATCCAGCTCGCCGAGGGCGCGCTCGCGTTCGGCGACAAGGTCACGCTCGACCTGCCGATCCGCAACGTCAACCGGACGGTCGGCACCATGCTCGGCCACGAGCTGACCAGGAAATGGGGCGGCGGGGGCCTGGCCGACGACACGATCGACGTCACGTTCACCGGCTCGGCGGGCAACTCGTTCGGCGCCTTCGTGCCGCGCGGGATCACGCTGCGGCTGGTCGGCGACGCCAACGACTACGTCGGCAAGGGCCTGTCCGGCGGGCGGCTGACGCTGCGCCCGCCGGACGACGCGGGGTTCGCGGCCGAGGAGCAGATCATCGGCGGCAACGTCATCCTGTACGGCGCGACGTCCGGTGAGCTGTTCGCCCGCGGCATCGCCGGCGAGCGGTTCTGCGTCCGCAACTCCGGCGCCACCGCCGTCGTCGAGGGCGTCGGCGACCACGCCTGCGAGTACATGACCGGCGGCCGCGCCCTGATCCTCGGCCGGACGGGACGCAACCTCGCGGCCGGCATGTCCGGCGGCATCGCCTACGTCCTGGACCTGGTGCCCGAGCGGGTCAACGCCGAGATGGTCGATCTCGATCCCCTCGACCCCGACGACCTGGACTTCGTCCGGACTCTGGTCGAGCGGCACCTGGCCGAGACGGGATCGCGGGTCGCGGCCCGGCTGCTGGACGACTGGGACGCCGCGGCGGCCCGCTTCACCAAGATCATGCCGCGTGACTACCGCCGCGTCCTGGACGCGATGGCCAAGGCCGAGGCCGAGGGCCGCGACGTCGACGAGGCCGTCATGGCCGCGGCGCAGAGCTGAGAGAGGGGGACGTCCTTCATGGCTGACCCGAAGGGTTTTCTGACCGTCGGGCGGGAGCTCCCGAAGCGCCGCCCCGTCGACGTGCGGATCAAGAGCTGGTCGGAGGTCTACGAGGACTTCGGCAAGGACCGGCTGGAGAAGCAGGCGAGCCGCTGCATGGACTGCGGCATCCCGTTCTGCCACCAGGGCTGCCCGCTCGGCAACCTCATCCCCGAATGGAACGACCTCGTCCACCGCCAGGACTGGCGGGAGGCCATCGAGCGGCTGCACGCCACCAACAACTTCCCCGAGTTCACCGGGAGGCTGTGCCCCGCGCCGTGCGAGAGCGCCTGCGTCCTCGGCATCAACCAGGACCCGGTCACCATCAAGCGGGTCGAGGTCGAGATCATCGACCGGGCGTTCGCGGAGGGCTGGGTGCGCCCGCAGCCGCCCGCCGTGAAGACCGGCAAGAAGGTCGCGGTGGTCGGCTCGGGGCCCGCGGGCCTCGCCGCGGCCCAGCAGCTCACCCGCGCCGGCCACGACGTCACCGTGTACGAGCGCGCGGACCGGATCGGCGGGCTGCTGCGCTACGGCATCCCCGAGTTCAAGATGGAGAAGCGGCACGTCGACCGCCGCCTCGCCCAGATGCGCGCCGAGGGCACCGAATTCAAGACCTCGGTGAACGTCGGCGTCGACATCACCGCCGACGACCTGCGCTCCCGTTACGACGCCGTCGTCCTTGCGGGAGGCGCCACCGTCTGGCGCGACCTGCCCGTCCCGGGACGGGACCTCAAGGGCGTCTACCAGGCGATGGAGTACCTGCCCCCGTCGAACAAGGCGCAGGAGGGCGACTACGAGGAGTCGCCGATCTCCGCCAAGGGCAAGCACGTCGTGGTCATCGGCGGCGGCGACACCGGCGCCGACTGCATCGGCACCGCGATCCGGCAGGGGGCCGCCTCGGTCACCCAGCTGGAGATCATGCCGCGTCCGCCGGAGTCCCGCCCGGACACCCAGCCGTGGCCGACGTACCCGATGCTGTTCAAGGTGGAGAGCGCCCACGAGGAACTCGCGGACCTCGGCGGCGACCGCGTCTACGCCGTGTCCACCACCGAGTTCGCCGGCGACGCGGACGGCCACGTCCGCGCGCTGAAGATCGTGGAGGTCGGCGGGCCGCAGACCGGGTTCCAGCCGGTCGAGGGCACCGAGCGGGAGATCCCCGCCGAACTGGTCACGCTCGCGATGGGCTTCCTCGGGCCGCAGCGCGAGGGCCTCCTCGACCAGCTGGGCGTCGACCTCGACCAGCGCGGCAACGTCGTCCGCGACGCCGACTACAGGACGACGGTGGACGGCGTGTACGCCGCCGGGGACATGGGCCGCGGCCAGTCCCTGATCGTCTGGGCCATCGCCGAGGGCCGCGCCGCCGCGCACGGCGTCGACGCGTACCTCACCGGCCGCACCGGCCTGCCGTACCCGATCCCGCCCACGGCACGTCCGATGGCCTGACCGTGTTCATGCGGTAACGGCCCACTGCTCGGCGTCGCCTCACCGGTCAGGTCAAGCGCTCGCGTGCGCGACCGGGGTCGCCGTGAGACGAAGGCCCCGAAGGCGCACTGCCTTCGGGGCCTTCGATGTGCCAGCATCGGAGCATGGGATCCGTGCCGTCGACCCTGGACACGGCCGTCCTGCGGCGCATGAGGCTGGCCCGGGACACGATGGACCGCGAGTGGGCCGAGCCGCTCGACGTGGCCGCCGTCGCCGCCCGCGCCGGCTACTCGCGCTACCACTTCGTCCGGCTGTTCCGCGAGGTCTACGGCGAGACGCCGGGCGCCTACCTCGCCCGCCGCCGCGTCGAACGCGCCCAGGACCTGCTCCGCACCGCGAACCTGACCGTCACCGAGATCTGCATGCTGGTCGGCTTCACCAGCCTCGGCACGTTCTGCACCCGCTTCAAGCAGCAGGTGGGGATGACGCCCACCGAGTTCCGCAGGCGCGCCCGCGCCACCGACTCCTCCGTTATCCCCGGCTGCTTCGTGCTGCTCTGGGCGGGCGGCTTCCGCAAGCGCTGAGCAATTATCGAGAAGGCCGCCTGGCCCGCCGGTTCCTAGGGTGAAGGAAACACCTGATCAGAGGAGAAACGACATGATCACCAAACTGGGGCTCGCGACCATCTGGGTGCTCGACCAGGACTCCGCCAAGGCGTTCTTCACCGAGAAGCTCGGCCTGGAGGTCCGCGACGACATGACCCTCGGCGAGGGCGGCATGCGCTGGATCACCCTCGGCGCCAAGGACCAGCCCGACCTCAGCCTCGCCCTCATGGTGCCCGGCCCGCCCAGCATGGACCCCGACTCCGCCGAGCAGATGAAGGCGCTCATCGCCAAGGGCGTCCTCGGCGCCGGCGCGTTCAACACCGACGACTGCCAGGCCGACTACGAGGCCATGTCCGCCAAGGGCGTCGAGTTCGTCCAGAAGCCGGAGAAGCGCCCCTACGGCGTCGAGGCCGTCTTCCGCGACGACTCCGGCTGCTGGTACAGCCTCACCCAGCCGTTCGAGCAGCTCGACGAATCGGCCCCCTGGAACCACTGCGCGTCGTGAAAGCGGAAGTCTCACCGGGCCGGGGCCGCTACCATTTCGGCGCCCCCCGAAGATCGTCCCTGTGCGGGACCGCGCACCCGGTGAGACCCCGTGAAGACAACCATGCGAGCCGCCGTCGCCATCGCGCTGCTGGCCGGCTACTACGCCCTCGCCCTCGCCGTCATCGCGATCGCCGCGCTGGCCTGCTACCTCGTGGTCGTCCATCCGTCCTTCGGCACGATCAAGATCGCCTCGTTCATGCTCGTGCCCTCCCTGGGCGTCCTCGGCGCCCTGGTCGTCACCGCCCGGCAGCGGCCCGCGCCGCCCGGCGGACTGCCCGTGACGCGCGCCGCCGAACCCGGCCTGTGGGCCGCGATCGACGGGCTCGCCGCGCGGATCGGCACCCGCTCACCGGACGAGGTCCGGCTCGTCCCGGAGGTGAACGCCGCCGTCAGCGAGCAGAGCCGCTGGTTCGGCCTCGTCGCCGGCCCCCGCCACATGATCATCGGGGTGCCGCTGCTGGAGACGCTGACGATCGCCGAGCTGTACGCCGTCCTCGGACACGAACTCGGCCACTACAGCGGCCGCCACACCCGGCTCGGCGGCATCACCTACCGCGGCGGCGCCGCCCTTCAGCGCACCCTCAGCATCCTGTCGGGCAAGGGGAGCGTGCCTCAGGCGCTTTTCGAGGGCTACGCCAAGCTGTACTTCCGGGTCTCCCAGGCCGTGCGGCGATCGCAGGAGATCGAGGCCGACCGGTTCATGGTGGAGGTCTCCGGACGGCACGCGGCCGGGTCCGCGCTGCGGTCGGTGCGCGCGACGGCCGCCGCGTGGTCGTTCTTCCTCGACCACGTCGCCGGACCCGGGACCCGCTACGGCCTCGTGCCCGCCGACCTGTTCGGAGGATTCCGGGCGCTGCTCGCCGAACCCTCCCGGCGCGAGGAACTCGGACGCGTCCTCGCCGAGCCGGAGGAACGCGACCCCTACGACTCGCATCCCACGCTCGCCGAGCGGCTCGCCGCCATCGCCCGATGCCCCGAACCGCCCGGCCTCACCCCCGACACCCGGCCGGCGGCCGCCCTGCTCGCGGACCCGGCCGGCATCCGCGAACGCCTCCGGGTCGCCCTGTTCGGCACCGACGCCACCGCCCTCGGCTGGGACGAACTGGCCGCCCGCACCGCGGCGTTCGAGTCCGCCGAGACCGGGCTGCGGCTGATCACGGCCGCCGAACAGGTCACCGGTACTGCCCCGGCGACCCTGTCCACCGTCCTGGACGCCCTCGAACGGGGCGCCGCACCGGCGATCGCCGACGCGCTGCCGGGCGGCCGCCGCGACCTGCCCGAACCGGCCCGGACCATGCCCCTGCCCGCCGCGCTCCGGGCGCTGATCTTCTCCGCCCTCCAGCGGACCGGCCGCGTCACGGCGCGCTGCTCCTGGTCGGGCGACCCGATCGCGCTCACCGGCCCCGACGGCGCCGCGATCGACCTCGACGCCGTCGTCCCGCCGGAGTTCGGGCCCGCCCACGTGCCCGGGCTCCGCGAGTGGCTGCGCGCATGGGGCGCCGATCCAGGGCACCGCCCGGCCCCGCCCGAACGCACCGGAGCCGACCTGCTCGGCGTCCTGTACGGCGTGGAACAGGACGGCTCGTTCTACGACGCGCTGGTCCTCGACATCGGCATCCTGTTCGTCCGGATCTCCGCGACGCAGGCGATGCGCGCCGGCGACCACCCGGTCGGGGAACGGATCCGGCGGCTGCTGGACGCCGCGCCCGCCGACCTCCTCGGCCGGGAAGGAAGCTGGCTCCTGGAACCCGGGTGCATCGTCCAGGCGGCCCTTTGGACGAAGAAGGACCAGTGGGCGGTGCGCTTCCTCGTCCGCTGGACGGACGAGCAGGGCACCGCCCAGGAGGGACACGTCCGCGTCCTGGGCGAGCCGCCCTGCACCGATCTCTTCGAGACGCGGCGCGCCCTGGAGGCCCTGCTCGGCGGCCGGCTGGTCCTGTCGGCCGAGAAGATCTGACGGTCGGTCCGCCCAAGGCCGCGCCGATTCGCGGCCGGCCCCGGCGGACGCCGCCACGGCGAGCGGATCACTCATGCCGCACCCGCAGACCACAACCGGCCCCGGTCCGGAAACGTCCCCGGGACACCCGCGCGACCAGCCGATCGTCACATGTCCGGGCCCGCCCGTCCCACTTGTGGTCTTGGGACGGGTCGGCTACGGTCCCGCCAAGGTTCACCGCGCGGTCGGCGCACAGCCGCCGACCCGTCACGCCGCCGTGACCCGTGGGCTCCCGCACCCCGCACGCGGGACATCAGGGGCCCGGCCACCCACCGCTGGGGTGGCCGGGCCCACCGCGCCCCGCGCCGCCGCGTCCGATTCCTACAAGACCGGCCGGCGGCGGCCGCCCTACGGTGGCCCCATGAGAGTTCTGCACGACACCGGCCTCGCCCGCGCCGCCGAGTTCATGCGCCTCAGCGCCCGCCTCATCGACCGCCACCGGTTCGCCATGCACTTCCGCGGCGGGCCCGCGGCACCCGTCCTGGCGGCCCTGCGCGCCTACGAGAACCCGGACGGCGGATACGGCCACGCCCTCGAACCCGACCTGCGCGGCGAAGGCAGCCAGCCCGTCCCCGCCCAGCACGCCCTGGAGATCCTCCACGAAGCCGGCGCCGACGACGACCCCGCCGTCACGCGCACCGGCGACTACCTGGCCTCCATCACCACCGCCGACGGGGGAGTGCCGTTCGTCCTGCCGACGGTCCGCGACACCCCCCACGGCCCCTGGTGGCAGACGCCCGACGACCCGCCGGGAGGCATCAACCCCACCGGAACCCTCGCGGGCATGCTTCACCGCGCCGGGTCGGACCATCCCTGGCTCGGCCCCGCCACGGACTTCTGCTGGCGCCACCTGGAGGGCGAGGCCGCCGAACCCGGCCCCTACGACGCGCTGTCCATCCTGACCTTCCTCGACCACGTCCCCGACCGCGACCGCGCGGAGGCGGCCTTCGCCCGCGTCCGCGACGCCCTCGCCGCCCCGGTGGCCCTCGACCCGCACGCCGGAGGGGACGGCCACTCCCCGCTCGACTTCGCCCCCACCCCGCACGGCCACGGACGCCGCCTGTTCACCGGCGACGTCATCGACGCCCACCTCGACGCCCTCATCGACGCGCAGGACGACGACGGCGGCTGGGACATCGGCTTCCCCAGCTGGACGCCGATCACCCGTCCCGAATGGCGCGGCGTCATCACCGTCGAACGGCTCAGGACGCTGCGCGCCTACGGCAGGCTCAAGCCCTAGGTCACAGCAGGTTCCGGACGGGCTCGCCCGCCAGGTCGCGCACCTCGTGCGCGAAATGCGACTGGTCGGCGTAGCCCGCCGCGAACGCCGCCCCCGCCAGCGGCTCGCCCGCCCGCGCCAGCCGCAGCGCCCGCTGGAACCGCAGCACCCGCTGCAGCGTCTTCGGCCCGTACCCGAACGCCGCAAGCGAACGCCGGCGGAGCTGCCGCTCACTGAGGCCCAGCCCGTCGGCCACCTCCCGCACCGAACCGCCGGCCAGGCCCGCCACCACCGGCCCGACGACCGGATCCGCCGGCCGCATCCGCTCCCGCACCGCCGCGACCAGCGTCCCGCGCGGGTCATCGGCGGCCGCGACCGCCTCCGCCAGCCGGTCGGCCTCCCCGCCCCACAGCTCCCGCAGATCCAGCCGCCCGTCCCGGACCGCGTCGGCCGGGACGCCCAGCACGGGCGGCGCCGTCCCCGGCCCGAACCGCACCGCCACCACCGCGTCGCCCGGCCCCATGACCGCCGGGGCGGGCCCGGTGTCCGGCCCGGCCACCAGGATCCCCGACGCCGACCAGATCAGATCCACGCACCCGTCGGGCACGACGCGCTGCGTGAACGGCTCGGCGCCGCGCGGCAGCGCCGCCGTCCAGGAGCACGCCAGCCCCGGCGCGGGGTACTCGCGATAACCGGTGGGACTCACACCTCCTGCATACCACCCGCGCTCGCGGGCAGGGCGACAGGAGACCCACCGAACCGGGAGGACGGCCATGCCGGACAACGACCTGCAGGACAAGACCATCGCCTTCCTCTGCGCCACCGAGGGCACCGAGCAGATCGAGCTGACCGAGCCCTGGAAGGCCGTCGAGCAGGCCGGCGGCACCCCGCGCCTCGTCTCCACCGAGTCCGGCCGCCTCCAGGCGTTCAACCATCTCGACAAGGGCGACACCTTCCCCGTCGACACCACCGTCGACGTCTCCGACCACACCGAGTTCGACGGCCTCCTGCTGCCCGGCGGAGTCGCCAACCCCGACCTCCTCCGCACCCGGCCCAACGCCGTCGCCTTCGCCAGGTCCTTCTTCGACGCGGGCAAGCCGGTCGCGTCGATCTGCCACGCCGCGTGGACCCTCGTCGAGGCCGACGTCGTCCGCGGCCGCACCATGACGTCGTTCCCGAGCATCCGGACCGACCTGCGCAACGCGGGCGCCATTTGGGTGGACGAGGAGGTCAGGGTCTGTGAGAACGGGCCGAACGTGCTCGTGAGCAGCCGCGGTCCCGGCGACCTCAAGGCGTTCTGCCAGGCCGCCGTCGAGGCGTTCAAGCGGTGAAGGACGGTCGTGGTCTAGACCTCTGAGCTAGACCAATCGGTGAACCCGCGGCGACCATATCCTGCATGAATATCCGTACCGGCTGGTAACTAAGTACGGTTGTGCACGTGACCCGTCGAGCGAAGATCGTCAGCACCATCGGCCCCGCCTGCTCCAGCACCGAGCAGATCAACGCCCTCGTCGAAGCCGGCGTCGACGTCGCCCGCCTCAACATGAGCCACGGCGACCATGCCGTCCACGAGGAGGTCTACCACCGGATCAGGGCGGCCGCCGACGCCACCGGACGCGGCGTCGGCATCCTCGCGGACCTCCAAGGCCCCAAGATCCGCATCGGGCGCTTCCCCGACGGCCCCGTACGCCTCACCCTCGGCGACGAGTTCACCATCACCACCGACGACGTCCCCGGCACCCGCCGCGAAGTCTCCACCACCTACCAGGGCCTCCCCGGCGACGTCAGCCCCGGCGACAGCGTCCTCATCGACGACGGCCGCGTCGCCCTCAAGGTCACCGGAGTCGACGGAACCCGCGTCCGCACCACCGTCACCGTCGGCGGCATGGTCTCCGACAACAAGGGACTCAACCTCCCCGGCGTCCCCGTCAGCGTCCCCGCACTCACCGACAAGGACGAACGCGACCTCCGCTGGGCCCTCCGCCTCGGCGTCGACCTCGTCGCCCTCTCCTTCGTCCGCACCCCCGCCGACGCCGACATCTGCTACCAGATCATGGAAGAGGAGGGCGTTCGCGTCCCCCTCATCGGCAAAATCGAAAAGCCCCAGGCCGTCGAACGCCTCCCCGAGATCGTCGCCGCCTTCGACGGCATCATGGTCGCCCGCGGCGACCTCGGCGTCGAACTCCCCCTCGAACAGGTCCCCATCGTCCAGAAGCGCGCCATCGAACTCTGCCGCGAAAAGGCCCGCCCGGTCATCGTCGCCACCCAGATGCTCGAATCCATGATCTCCGCGCCCCGCCCCACCCGCGCCGAGACCTCCGACGTCGCCAACGCCGTCTTCGAAGGCGCCGACGCCGTCATGCTCTCCGGCGAGACCAGCGTCGGCCAGTACCCCATCGAATCCGTCCTCACGATGAGCCGCATCGTGCAGACCGCCGAACAAGCCGCCCTGCAGGCCACCCACACCCTCGAACGCATACCCGAGACCGTCGGCGGCGCCATCGCCCGAGCCGCCGCCGAAGTCGGCGCCATCGTCGGCGCCGAGGCCCTCGCCGCCTTCACCATGTCCGGCGAAACCGCCCGCCGGCTCTCCCGCTACCGCTCGCCCATCCCCCTGCTCGCCTTCACCTCCGTCCCCGCCGTCCGGGGCCGCCTCGCCCACGTCTGGGGCGTCGAAACCTTCATCGTCCCCCAGGTCGACCACACCGACGCCATGTTCGGGCAGGTCGAACAAGCCCTCCTCGAACTCGGCCGCGTCCAGAAGGGCGACAAGGTCGTCGTCGTCGCCGGCTCGCCCCCCGGCACCCCGGGCTCCACCAACGCCCTGCGCGTCCACAGCATCGGCGACGCCATCACCGTCCAGCACTGACCACCGCACCACCGGCCAACCACCCCGCCGGGCACCGCGCGAACCGCACCCCCGCGCGGTGCCCGGCCCTTCCCGGCCAGGTCAGGTCACCGACGGATCTCATTTCGACCTCGCTCAGGAAACATGCAAACGGCGGTCAAGCGCCGAGAAACGAGTAGGACGATCTCGTAACGGGTCCACAAGGACCCTTTTCAACCATCGTTCCCTCGCCTACGTTCCGGGCAAGATCGATCCGCTCCCTGATCGGTGGTGTGATGGACCTCAACGAATTCCTCGGCGACGCCAGCAGCTTCATCTGGGGCCCCTGGCTCCTGATCCCGCTGCTCCTGCTCACCGGCCTCTACCTGACCATCCTCCTGCGCGGACTCCAGGTCCGGCACTTCCGCCTCGCCTTCTGGCTCGCGTTCATCCGGCGCTCCGACGCCGACGCCGAAGGCGACATCTCCCACTACCAGGCCCTCTCGACCGCCCTCGCCGCCACCGTCGGCGTCGGCAACATCGCCGGCGTCGCCACCGCCATCGCCCTCGGCGGCCCCGGCGCCGTCTTCTGGATGTGGTTCACCGGCATGGTCGGCATGGCCACCAAGTACAGCGAGGCGTTCCTCGGAGTGCGCTTCCGCCGCACCGACGCCGCCGGCGAGCAGGGCGGCGGACCCATGCACTACCTCAAGAACGGCATCAAGGGCCCCGCCGGCGTCATCCTCGGCGGATTCTTCGCCATCGCCGCCGCCATCGCCGCATTCGGCATCGGCAACATGACCCAGGCCAACACCGTCGCCGCCAACGTCGAAGAAGAATGGGGCCTCGCCCCCGTCTACACCGGCATCATCATCACCGTCGTCGCCGGCGCGGTGATCCTGGGCGGCATCAAGAGCATCGGCCGCGTCACCAGCGCCTTCGTCCCCGTGATGATCGTGCTCTACGTCCTCGGCGGCGCCGCCGTCCTGGCCTTCAACCTCGACGAGATCCCCAGCGCACTCGGCCTGATCTTCTCCGACGCCTTCACCGGCACCGCCGCCGGCGGCGGGTTCGCAGGCGCAGGCGTCGCCGCCGCCATCCAGTACGGCGTCGCGCGCGGCATCTTCTCCAACGAGTCCGGCCTCGGCACCGGCGGCATCGCCGCCGCCGCGGCCAAGACCACCCACCCCGTCCGCCAGGCCCTGGTGTCGATGACTCAGACCTTCATCGACACCCTCGTCGTCGTCAGCTTCACCGCCCTGACCATCGTCATCACCGGCGTCTGGGACGACACCGGCAACGAGGAGGCCGCCAGCTGGACCGCCCGCGCATTCGACGAGGGCCTCCCCGGCGACTGGGCCAGCGTCATCGTCACCATCAGCGTCATCTTCTTCGCGTTCTCAACGCTGCTGGGCTGGTCCTACTACGGAGACCGCTGCGTGGAATACCTGTTCGGCCGCAAGGCCGTATTCCCCTACCGCGTGGCCTTCATCATCATCATCTTCGTCGGAGCCACCACCACGCTCAGCACGGTGTGGACCTTCTCCGACGTGATGAACGGCCTGATGGCGCTGCCCAACCTGATCGGCCTGCTCATCCTGTCCCCGCTCGTCTACCGCGAGACGCGCGCCTACTTCAGGGAACACCCCAAGGAAGACAAGACCACCGAACCCGTAACGAAGTAGCCGAGACGACGCCGGGCCTGATCAGCCCGCAGGCCCGGCGTCCCTCCGGCCGCTCAGTACTTCGGCCCCACGAACTCGTCCAGCCGTGCCACCGCCTCCCGCCGCGCGACCGAGATGTTCTTCTTGTTCATCTGCGCCCAAGCGATCCCCAGCCGATCCAGCGCATCCGTGAAGAGCCCCTGGATATCCAGCGACACGTTCGTGAAGTTGTACCGGGGATACTCGTACCACCGCTCTCCGCTCTTGAACTGCCGGCGTATCCGGTTGATGGAGCGGCACCCGTCCGAGTGGATCAGTCCCCGTATGAACTCCTCGGTGAACACCTCCACGATCTCCTGCTGCCACGCCACTAGCGCGATCTGCCGTTCATGCTTCCGCCCCGGCCCGTGCTGCGGAAAGAGACAAGGCCAGTGCTTGGAGTACGAACCGACGAGTGTGCACCCGGGACGTTGTCGGCGTCCGACGCGAGATATGGGCAGAACGGTGCCCACCGCCTCGGCGGCGGCGTCGATTAAGCCGGGCCAAGCGTCGGCACAGGCGATCTCCAGCCGATATACGCCGTTGGGCTGCCGCGCGATGTGACCGTCTCCCAGGTAGAGGCCAAGGAGATAGGCGTAGGCGGCGCGGTCAAGCGCCGTCCGGCGGCAAATCGGGCAGTCCCCCATCGAGAGGGGCTCGGATAGGCCCGGAGGGCGTCGATCCTGGTTCTGCCGGCTCGTATCGTTTGCACGTTGACCCGGCACGCGAGGGCCCTCGTGATCTGTCTTTCCGGTTGCCGCGAGCCGGCGTGCCAACTCTCGGCTTCTCCTCGTATCCATACGGTGATGATGTCGGCCCGGTCCGACAGAACGCAGCGCTGATGTCCGCTATCGCTTGGCAGTCACATGCAGCGAGTTGCGTATCACCCTCGACAGAACGTGAGGGGGAGCGAGGGCGTCGCCTCGGAGATCAAAAGGCGCCCGACTGGGCGGCATTTTGATAGAAGTGCCCCGAGTGGGATTCGAACCCACACTTGATGTGGTTTGAGCACATTCCCTCTGCCTGTTGGGGTATCGGGGCATCCAACCCAATTGTCCGTTTTGTGCTGGGGTGGGGGTGGCCTGGGTCCAGGGTAGCGGGTTTCGGTAGGCTCGGGGCGTGGAGAGCACGCGGCGAGTTGTGATCGCGGAAGACGAGGCCCTGATCAGGCTGGACCTGAAGGAGATGCTTCAGGAGGACGGCTACGAGGTCGTCGGGGAGGCCGGGGACGGCGAGACCGCCGTGCGGCTGGCGGGTGAGCTGAAGCCCGATCTGGTGATCCTCGATGTCAAGATGCCGGTGCTGGACGGGATCTCGGCGGCCGAGCGCATCTCGGCGGACCGGATCGCGCCGGTGGTGATCCTCACCGCGTTCTCCCAGCGCGAACTCGTCCAGCGGGCGACGGACGCGGGGGCGATGGCCTACCTCGTCAAGCCGTTCTCCAAGACCGACCTCGCGCCCGCGATCGAGATGGCGGTGAGCCGGTACACCGAACTGAGGGCGCTGGAGGCGGAGGTCGCGGGGCTGCAGGAGCGGCTGGAGACCCGCAAGGTGGTGGATCGCGCCAAGGGGCTGCTTCAGGAGGCCAACGGGTGGACCGAGCCGGAGGCGTTCCGGTGGATCCAGAAGGCCTCGATGGACCGTCGGCTGACCATGCGTGCCGTGGCCGATACGGTCGTGGAGGAGCTCTCTCGCCAGCGGGAACGTCCTGACGTGGGCTAATGCAGTCCGTTCTGTCACGTTCTGCGAACGATTCGTTCACGACTCCGCTCCGTCCGGGTACCGCCGATCGGCCCTTCGCTACGCTCGCCCCACATTTCCTGATGTGCGAGTAAAGGAGCCTGTGTGCGCCGAACACTGGCGGCCGCCCTGCTCGCGCTCGCCGCGATCCTGCTGGTCACCCCAGCGGCGTTCGCGGCTGAGGGCGAGGCAATGGCAGGCACGGTGCGAGGTCCCGACCGCAAACCGGTCGCGGATGTCGTGATCATGGTCAAGCAGGGCGAGAAGGAGGTCGGTGAGGCCACGACCGGGGCGGACGGGAAGTGGCGTGTCGGGGTCCCCGGGCCTGGGCGCTACGACGTCAGCCTCGATGTCGAATCCCTTCCGCAAGGGGTGGTCATGCGTCGCCAAGGCGGCCAGACGCTCACCGGCATCTCCGTGACCGAGGGCCAGGAGCGCAGTGTGCTGTTCCCGCTGGCCGCCGAAGGCCAGGCCGGCGGGGGAGCGGACGGCGGTCCGGACGCCCAGCCGGCGGACACGGGCCCGGGCACGGGCGAGCGGTTCCTTCAGCTGCTGCTGGAGGGGCTGCGGTTCGGCGCCATCATCGCCATCACCTCGGTCGGCCTGTCCTTGATCTTCGGCACCACCCGGCTGGTGAACTTCGCCCACGGGGAGCTGGTGACGCTCGGCGCGGTGATCGCCTGGTTCGTGAACGTGCGGGGGCCGTCCTGGCAACTGGTGCCGGCGACCCTGGTGGCGGTTCTGGCCGGGGTCGGCATCGGAGGCGCGGTCGAGCGGGGCATCTGGCGGCCGCTGCGGAGGCGCGGGGTCGCGCTGATCCAGATGTTCATCGTCTCGATCGGCCTGGCGCTGCTGATCCGGCACGGGATTCAGGTCTGGTTCGGCGCGACGGCTCAGCCCTACACCGACTACCAGATCCAGGAACGGCTGACGTGGGGGCCGCTGTCGATCACGCCGCGGGATCTGACGATCATCGGGATCTCGTTCGGAGTGCTTTTCCTGGTGGGGCTGGGGCTGCAGCGCACGCGCATCGGGAAGGCGATGCGGGCGGTGTCCGACAACCGCGATCTCGCGGAGTCCTCGGGGATCGACGTCTCCCGGGTGATCTTGTACGTGTGGATGCTGGCAGGCGGGCTGGCCGCGCTCGGCGGGGTCTTCTACGGCGTCAGTGAGAACGTCTCCTTCAACATGGGGTTCCGATTGCTGCTGTTGATGTTCGCCGCCGTGATCCTCGGCGGGCTGGGCACCGCGTACGGCGCTATCGCGGGAAGCCTGGTCGTGGGAATCGTGGCGCAGGTGTCCACGCTCTGGCTCCCGGTGGAGCTGCAGAACGCGTGGGCGCTGGTGGTGCTCATCCTCGTGCTCATGTTCCGGCCTCAGGGGATCCTGGGCCGCGCGGAGCGGGTCGGATAGGGGGCGCGGGACATGGACTTCATCGAGATTCTCGCGGCTTCGCTTCGCGGGGCGTTCGCGCCGGAGGCGGCGGTGTACGCGCTCGCGGCCATCGGCCTCAATGTGCATTTCGGCTACACGGGCCTGCTCAACTTCGGGCAGGTGGGCTTCATGCTGGTGGGGGCGTACGGCCTGGCCATCAGCGTGACGACGTTCGGGTGGTCGATGTGGGTCGGCGTGCTGGTCGGCATGGGGTGCGCGGCGGTGCTGGCACTGTTGCTGGGCGTTCCGACGCTTCGATTGCGGGGGGACTATCTGGCGATCGTGACGATCGCCGCAGCGGAGATCATGCGGTTGGTCTACCGGGCGGAGTTCGCCAACGACGTGACCGGCAGCGTGTACGGGTTGCAGCAGTTCGCGAACCCGTTCTTCGAACTCAATCCGTTCCCGGCGGGCTCGTACGGGGTGGGGCGATTCTCCTACTCCGACCGTGACCTGTGGGTGATGACGCTGGGCTGGGCGCTGGTCGCGGTGGTGGCGCTCATGGTGTACCTGCTGGTGCACAGCCCGTGGGGCCGGGTCCTCAAGGGAATCCGGGAGGACGAGGACGCCGTGCGTGCCCTCGGCAAGAACGTCTTCGGCTTCAAGATCCAGAGCCTGGTGCTCGGCGGTGTGATCGGCGGGCTGGCGGGTGTGATGTTCGCGATCGGCTTCCAGTCGGTCCAGCCGGACACCTTCAACCCGGAGATCACGTTCTTCCTGTGGACGGTGCTGCTGATGGGCGGGGCCGGGCGGGTGCTCGGGCCGATCGTCGGCGCGTCGATGTTCTGGTTCGTGCTGGTGCTGATGGACACCACGCTGCGTCAGGCGCTCAGCGCCGGGTACATCCCGGGCAGCGTTCTGTCGTCTTCCGACATCGGCCCGCTGCGCTTCGCGGTGGTGGGCCTGCTGCTCATGTTGATCATGATCTACCGGCCGCAGGGCGTGCTCGGCAGCAGGAGGGAGATGTTGCTCCGTGACCGATGAGCCGAAGGACGAGCTGGGCGCCGGCGGAGACGGCGTCGAACTGGGTGACACCGAGATCGTCAAGGCCCGGCAACTGGCCGAGGAGGCGGTGGAGGAGGCGGTCCTGCCGGACGAGTCCCCGCTGGCGGGGCTCACCGGCGAGCCGGGGATGGCCAAGCCGGACCCGATCCTCGTCGCCGACGGGGTGGCCCGGGCGTTCGGCGGGCTGAAGGCGGTCGACGTCGG
This sequence comes from Spirillospora sp. NPDC048819, assembly GCF_040650055.1. Taxonomy (NCBI): domain Bacteria; kingdom Bacillati; phylum Actinomycetota; class Actinomycetes; order Streptosporangiales; family Thermomonosporaceae; genus Spirillospora; species Spirillospora sp. NPDC048819. The sequence continues at coordinate 25,017 of NZ_JBEZGN010000013.1, forward strand.
CCACCTGGAGGTCCAGCGCGGGACGATCACCTCGCTGATCGGCCCGAACGGCGCGGGCAAGACGACGCTGTTCAACGTGCTGACCGGGTTCGACCGCGCCAACGCGGGGACGTGGTCGTTCGACGGCCGCCCTGTGTCGGGGCTCCCCGCCCACAAGATGGCCAGGCGGGGGATGGTGCGGACGTTCCAGCTGACCAAGGCGCTGACGCGGCTGACCGTGCTGGACAACATGAAGCTGGCGGCGGTCGGCCAGCGCGGGGAGAACTTCTTCAACGCGCTGGTGCCGGCTCTCTGGCGTCCGCAGGAAGGCGGGCTGGAGGAGCGGGCGATGGAGCTCCTCGATCGGTTCAAGCTGTCGAAGATGCGCGATTCGTTCGCCGGTGAGCTGTCGGGCGGTCAGCGCAAGCTGCTGGAGATGGCGCGCGCGCTGATGGTGGGCCCGTCGATGGTGATGCTGGACGAGCCCATGGCCGGTGTGAACCCGGCGCTGACCCAGTCGCTGCTCGGCCACGTCCGGGCGCTGCGCGACGAGGGCATGACCGTGCTGTTCGTGGAGCACGACATGGACGTGGTGATGGGGATCAGCGACTGGGTCGTCTGCATGGCGCAGGGACAGGTGATCGCCGAGGGCACGCCGGACCAGATCCGTTCCAACCGGAAGGTCATCGACGCCTATCTTGGTACCAGGTACGACGAGCCGGGGGCGGAGGAGTAGAGGATGACCGAGACGGACGCGCGGTCGGCGGAGACGAAGGCTCCGGAGCCGCTGCTGGTGGCGGAGAAGGTGGTGTCGGGGTACATCCCCGAGGTCAACATCCTCAACGGCTGCGACCTGACCCTCGCGGAGGGCGAGGTCGTGGCGGTGATCGGACCGAACGGCGCGGGCAAGTCGACGCTGATCAAGACGATGTTCGGGTTGATCCCGGTGCGTTCCGGAGCGATCCGGCTGAAGGGCACGTCCTGCACGAACCTCACCGCGCATGAGCTGGTGTCGCGGGGGATCGGGTACGTGCCGCAGACGCAGAACGTGTTCCCCACGCTCAGCGTCGAGGAGAACCTGGAGATGGGGCTGTACCTGCGGCCGAAGAAGTGGAACGAGCGCTTCAAGTTCGTCTGCGAGATGTTCCCGCTGCTCGCGGAGCGGCGCAAGCAGAAGGCGGGCGCGCTGTCGGGCGGTGAGCGCCAGATGGTGGCGATGGGCCGCGCATTGATGATGGACCCGTCGGTGCTGTTGCTCGACGAGCCGACGGCCGGGCTGTCGCCCAGGTTCCAGGATCAGGTTTTCGAGCAGGTCAAGCGGATCAACGCCTCGGGTGTGTCGATCGTGATGGTGGAGCAGAACGCGCGCCGCTGCCTGCAGATCTCCGACCGGGGATATGTGCTCGACCAGGGGCGCAACGCCTACACGGGCACCGGCGCCGAGTTGTTGCACGACCCGAAGGTCATCGAGTTGTATCTCGGTACTCTCGCCCAGGTCGACTGACCCGGGCCGGCCCGGTCGGCTCCGGAGCGCGGAGCGCCGAGGAGGACCCGGGACGGGGAGGACGAAGCAGAAGCACGACGAAGCGGAAGCACAAGGAGGGCCCGGCCGACCGGCCGGGCCCTCCTTGTGTGCCTGCGCCCGGGATGGGCGATCCGGCACTGCCGTCACCTGCATGGCCATCACTGGCATTGGGCCATCACCGGTGGGGGCGGTCAGCGGCTTGAGGGACCGCCGGAAGCGGGGGCGGCTTTGGCCGGTGACACGAAAGGAGGGGCGGGAAACCCGCCCCTCCTACTCGGTCGTGCTGCTGTGGGATCAGGCCACCGGCTTGCTCTGGACGGTGTCGATGATCTCGAACTTGCCCTTGTCGTTGTACTCGTAGATCTCGATCTCCGTGGCGCCGGGCTCACCGGGCTCGGTGAAGTCGAGCGGGCCGCTGGCGCCGTCGTAGTCGATGTCCTTGCCCTGCTTGATCAGGTCACGGCACTGGGTGAAGGTGGTGCACTTCTCGCCGCCCTTGGTGACCTCGTTCATCTTGGTCTTGAAGACCGTCGGGTCGTCGGTCTTGGCGGCCTCGGCCGCCAGGGCCATCACCATGACGCAGTCGTAGACCTGGGGCGCGTACTGGAAGACCTCGAGCTTGGGGTCGAACGCCTTCAGGCCTTCGGTGAACGCCTTGTTGTCCACCGATGCGGGGCCGGTGCCCTTGAAGCCTTGGATGACGGACGGGTCGCTCTTGGAGAAGCGCTGGGCCATCTCCTCGTCCTTCATGCCGTCGGCGCTGTAGAACTGGTTCGCCTTGAAGCCGGCCTCGATGAGCTTGGTGCCCAGCTGGGCGCCCTCCTGGAAGGAGACCATCACGACCGCGTCCGGCTTGGCGTCCCGGATCTTGGTGACCGTGGCGTTGAAGTTGGTGGTGTTCGGCTCGTAGGCCTCCATCACCGGCACGGTGGCGCCGACCTTCTCCAGCGCCGCCTTCGTCGCCTCGGCCAGGCCCTTGCCGTAGTCGTCACCGCGGTAGGTGATGGCGACGGTGGAGTGGCCGTCACCGGTGATGGTGTCGGCGAGGATCGGCCCCTGGAGCACGTCGCTGGGCGCGGTGCGGAAGTAGTAGCCGTCGTCCTTGTAGGCGGTGAACGTCGGCGCCGTGTTGGAGCCCGAACACTGCACCTTGCGGGCGCTCTTGACCTTGTCGAGGATGGCGAGGGACATGCCGGAGGCCGCCGCGCCGACGATCCCGTCGACGTTCTGGCCCAGGAGCCGGTCGACGGACGCGTTGGCGATCTCGGCCTTGCCTCCCTCGTCCGACCCGACCACCTCGGGCATCGGCTTGCCGAGGACGCCGCCGGCCTTGTTGATCTCGGAGATGGCGAACTTGGTCGCCGAGATCTGGGGCGGGCCGAGGTGGGCCAGCTCGCCGCTTTCCGGGAAGATGTAGCCGAGCTTGAGCACCCCGTCCTTGCTGCTTGCGCCGGCGTTGGTGTCCTTGTCGTCGCCGCCGTCGCCGCCGCCGCACGCCGCCAGGGCGAGCGCGGTCACGGCGGTGAGCGCCAAGGTGCGGAACCTTCTGCCGCCTTGCATGGGCATCTCCAGCTGTCCGTGGACTGTCACTTTGTGTCCGTTTTGTACAGTGCCACGGAGGCTACTTGACCTGGCAGTTCGGGGGGAGACGGGTGCCTGTGTTGCGGCCGAGTCGTGATCTGATGTGACCGTTTCGTGAAATGTCGCGCGCCGGCGGCGGGGCCCAGGTCAGAAAGGGGCCCGGGATCACCTTTGGGGCCGTACGAACCTTCCCCGGGCGCGTACGTTGTCTACTCGGTGACCCCGGGCCGTTCCGATCCACGCTACAGACCGGGGGCCGCGCATCGCAAAGAAAGCGCGGATCGGGCGAGGACGCGGATCAGGCGCCGGGAGCGTCCCGCAGCATGCAGGTGAGCCGCGCGGTGCAGACCCGCCGTCCCCCGTCGTCGGTGATCACGATGTCGTAGGTGGCGAGGGTGCGGCCGCCGTGCGTGCGGGTCGCCACGCCGGTGACGTACCCGTCGGTCGCGGACCGGTGGTGGGTGGCGTTGATCTCGATGCCGACGGCGATGCGGCCGGGGCCGGCGTGCAGCGCGGCGCCGGCCGACCCGATCGACTCGGCCAGCACGCAGGACGCGCCGCCGTGCAGGAGCCCGTACGGCTGGGTGTTGCCCTTGACCGGCATGCGGCCCACGACGCGTTCCGGCGAGGCCTCCAGGCACTCGATGCCCATGGCCTTGCCCAGGTCGCCGTACACGTCCGGTCCGAGGCCGGCGGGTTCGGCGGCGGGCTGCGTCCCGGGGTTGTCAGTCACTTACGCCTCCACAAAACTGTCTTACGCGCAGACTAGAGTCCTGGTGTGGCGACGACAGCAGCGACCCCTGACAAGCGTGACCGGCTTCTCCTGCTCGACGGGCATTCTCTGGCCTACCGGGCGTTCTTCGCGCTGCCCGTGGAGAACTTCTCCACGACCGACGGGCAGCCGACCAACGCCGTGTACGGCTTCACCTCGATGCTCATCAACGTGCTGCGGGACGAGCAGCCCACCCACATCGCGGTGGCGTTCGACCGTTCGGAGCCGACGTTCCGGCACGAGCAGTACGTGGAGTACAAGGCGGGCCGGCAGAAGACGCCGGACGAGTTCCGCAGCCAGGTCAGCCTGATCTTCGAGGTGCTGGACGCGCTGCGCATCCCGCGGCTGTCGGTCGCGGGGTTCGAGGCGGACGACATCATCGCCACGCTGTCGGTCCAGGCGACGCGGGCCGGCCTGGAGACGCTGATCGTCACCGGCGACCGGGACGCGTTCCAGCTCGTCAACGACGACGTCACGATCCTCTATCCGGTCCGCGGCGTGTCGGAGCTGTCGCGGATGGACCCGGCCGCCGTCGAGGCCAAGTACGGGGTCCCGCCCGAGCGGTACCGGGAACTGGCCGCGCTGGTGGGGGAGAGCAGCGACAACCTGCCCGGCGTGCCCGGTGTCGGCCCGAAGACCGCCGCCAAGTGGCTGACCAAGTACGGCGACCTCGACACGCTCGTCGCCCGGGTGGACGAGATCAAGGGCAAGGCCGGCGACAGCGTGCGCGAGCACCTCGCCGGGGTGCTGCGCAACCACCAGATCAACAAGCTCGACACCGAGGTCGGGCTGGAGCTGACGCCGCCGCAGCTGACGATGGGCCAATGGGACCGCGAGGAGATCCACACCCTGTTCGACTCGCTGCAGTTCCGGGTGCTGCGCGAGCGGCTGTACGCGACGCTGTCGACGGCCGAGCCCGAGGCCGACGAGGGCTTCGACGTCGACGTGGATGTGCTGGAGCCCGGCGCGCTCGGCGCCTGGCTGGAGGCCAACGCCGGTGACCGGCTCGGCATCGCCGTCACCGGGTCCTGGGGCCGCGGAACCGGTGAGATCACCGCGCTGGCCCTGGCGTCCAAGAAGGGGCCGGCCGTCCACCTGGACCCGGCCGAGCTGATCGAGGACGACGAGCGCGCCCTCGCCGCCTACCTCGCCGACGCCGCGCGTCCCAAGGCGATCCACGAGGCCAAGGGGCCGATGCTGGCGTTCGCGGCGCGCGGCATGAAGCTGGAGGGCGTCTCCAGCGACACCGCGCTCGCCGCCTACCTGGCGCTGCCGGGGCAGCGGACGTTCGACCTGGCCGACCTCGCCCTGCGCTACCTGCACCGCGAGCTGCGCAGCGAGACCGAGGACACGGGGCAGCTCACCCTGGACGGCTCCGGTGAGGAGGAGGCCGCGGAGGCCCTCGCCGTCCGCGCGCGCGCCGTCACCGAACTGGCCGACGTCCTCGACAAGGATCTCGACAAGCGCGGTGCGACGCGGCTGCTGCACGAGGTCGAACTGCCGCTCGTCGGCGTCCTCGCCGACATGGAGCGCGCCGGGATCGCGGTCGACACCGACCACCTCGCGGGGATGTCCGCGTCCCTCGGCGGCCAGGTCAAGGAGCAGGAGCAACAGGCCCACTCCGCCGTCGGCCGCGAGTTCAACCTCGGATCGCCCAAGCAGGTGCAGCAGGTCCTGTTCGACGAGCTGAACCTGCCGAAGACCAAGCGCACCAAGACCGGCTACACCACCGACTCCGAGGCGCTGACCAACCTCGCGGAGAAGGACCCGCACCCCGTCCTCGACTACATCCTGCGCTGGCGGGAGGTCGCCAAGCTCAAGAGCATCGTCGACTCCCTCATCCCGATGGCCGACGACGCCGGCCGCATCCACACCACGTTCAACCAGATGATCGCCGCGACGGGCCGCCTGTCGTCCACCGACCCGAACCTGCAGAACATCCCCATCCGCACCGCCGAGGGCCGCCAGATCCGCGAGGCGTTCGTCGTCGGCGAGCCCTACGAATCGCTCCTGACCGCCGACTACTCGCAGATCGAGCTGCGGATCATGGCGCACCTGTCGGAGGACGAGGCCCTGCTGGAGGCGTTCGGGACCGGCGCCGACTTCCACACCATCACCGCGTCCCGCGTGTTCGGGCTCCCGCCCGAGCAGATCGACTCCGAACTGCGCGCCCGCATCAAGGCGATGAACTACGGCCTCGCCTACGGCCTGTCCGCGTACGGCCTGTCGCAGCAGCTCCGGATCTCCCCCGACGAGGCCCGCGGCCTCATGGAGGAGTACTTCGAGCAGTTCGGCGGCGTCCGCGACTACCTGCACGACATCGTCGGCAAGGCCCGCCAGGACGGCTACACCGAGACCATCCTCGGCCGCCGCCGCTACCTGCCCGACCTCAACTCCGACAACCGGCAGCGCCGCGAAATGGCCGAGCGGATGGCGCTCAACGCCCCCATCCAGGGATCGGCCGCCGACATCATCAAGGTCGCCAGCCTCAACGTCGACCGCGCCCTCCGCGCCGCCGGCCTGACGTCCCGGATGCTCCTGCAGGTCCACGACGAACTCGTCTTCGAAGTCGCCCCCGGCGAACTCGACGACCTCAAATCCCTCGTCAGCACCGAGATGGCCGGAGCCTACGACCTCCGCGCCCCCCTCAGCGTCTCCATGGGCACCGGCAACACCTGGCAGGAAGCCGCGCACTAGTTTTTTTGCAGTTCCCTTGGCGGTCGGGCCCTGGAGGGCCCTCCCTTCGGCGGGAACTGCGGTGCGATCGCTGCATCGCTCCGAACTCGCCTTGCGGCTCGCTGCGCGATCAGGTTTCTCGCAAGCTCGAAACCTGCCTTCGGACGCGATCGCGACGGTTGGGGTTGTTGCGTGGTGCGGTGGTGGCTGGGGTGGGCGGGGACGGGTGGGGGTGCCTGGCTGGCGGCAACCCGGGGCCTTTAGTTCATTTGGTGTGTGTGCCCTGGCGTTGGGGCTTGGGGCTTGGGGCCTTCTTTGGGCGGGCCCGGCGGTGGTGAGGCTGTGGTGTGGGTGTTGTGTGGCTTCGGGGTGTTTGGCGGCTTGCGGCGGTCAGGATCTTGCTTCGTTTGGAACCCGCCTTCGGTCGCGAATCCCTGGGTCGGTGCGTGGCTGCGGTGGTCGTGGGCGGGTGGGATGCCCGGCGGGTGGCCAACGGGCGCTGAGTAAATACGACTTGGCGGGATGTGGGGCGGGGCGGGGGTGGGGCGTGGGGATCATGCGGGTACGGGAGTGGGTGTCCGTAGATGTCCGGGGACCCGTACGCTGTCCCCGGTTCCTGTTGGGGTCGACCGGCGGGGGGTAGCGTGCCTCTGCTTCACAAGATCGCTGGAGTCGTGATCGTCTGCGCCGTGGTCCTGGGGCTGACGCTCCCGGGGGAGCGGCGGGGGCGTGACGAGGAGGACCCGTCCGAGCGGGCCGGGGCCGCGTCCAAGACGACGCCGACCGCGCGCCCGGCCAAGGCGGGGGCCACGCCGGGGAGCGGATCGCCGTCGGTTTCGGCGAGCGCGCCGATCCTGGCGGCGGCGCCCGGTGCGGTGGCGGTCAAGGCGAACGAGCTCGGCCAGGTGCCGGTGCTGATGTACCACAGGATCGTGGCGAAGCCGGAGCGGCCGCTGGACCGGTCGGCCAAGGAGCTCTACGACGAGCTGACACGGCTCGCCAAGGACGGCTACTGCCCGGTCACGGCGGCGGAGTTCGTCAGCGGCCGGTTCAACGTCCCGGCCGGGAAGCACCCCGTCGTGCTGACGTTCGACGACGGCACGCCCGATCATTTCGCGCTGGACGCGCAGGGGCGGCCGAAGGCCGGCACCGCCGTGGCGATCATTCAGCGCGTCGCGGCGGAGAATCCCGGCTTCCGGCCGGTCGCGACGTTCTTCATGACCAGGGAGCTGTTCGGGATGGAGGACGCCCAGGCGGCGGCCGCGCTGAAATGGCTCCAGCAGCACGGGTACGAGATCGGCAACCACACGATGAACCACCCCAACCTCTCCGGCATGTCCCAGAAGGAGGTGCGGGACGAGATCGGGAAGATCGAGGACCGGGTCGTCCAGCTGACCGGGCGGCACACGACCACGCTGGCGTACCCGTACGGGGCCCTGCCCGAGAAGCTGACGTGGGCCGAGAAGGCGGACGGCCGGTACGACTTCCAGGGCAACTTCGTCGCCGGCTGGCGGCCCGCGACGTCGCCGTTCGACGAGGAGTTCGAGCGGTGGGAGATCAACCGGATCCGCTCCGAAGGCAAGATCAAGGAGAACGACTGCAAGCGGTACTGCTCCACCGCGTGGCTCGAACACCTGGACAAGAACCCGCACGAGCGGTACACATCTGACGGAGACCCGAACACCGTGACGTTTCCCAAGGCGGCCGAGTACCGGCTGGCCAAGGAGTACAGGGGCCGTGCGCGGACGTACTGACGACCGTGTCGCACGACCCGCGCGGGGCTGGATTGACCTCGGGAGATTGGTCCCATATCCTGATCGCTGCGCTGTGGGCCTGCGTGCGCTTCGGACAGAGCAGGCTCGCGCTCGGTCAGGTCGGCGACAACGGTTCGGTTCACTGACGCGGCACGGTCCGCGTTCCCTTTCCGGTCCTCGGCAGGGCGGAAAACGGCCCTCCGCGCAGAAACCAATACGACTTCACTGTCCGTACCGGAGCCAGCCGACACATGACGAGCAGCACCGAGGCCACCTCGACCACCCCGCAGGTAGCGGTCAACGACATCGGGTCCGAGGAAGCCTTCCTCGCCGCGATCGATGAGACCATCAAGTACTTCAACGACGGCGACATTGTCGAAGGCACTGTCGTCAAGGTCGATCGTGACGAGGTCCTCCTCGACATCGGCTACAAGACCGAGGGCGTCATTCCCTCGCGTGAGCTGTCCATCAAGCACGACGTCGACCCGAACGAGGTCGTCTCCACCGGAGACCACGTCGAGGCCCTCGTCCTCCAGAAGGAGGACAAGGAGGGCCGGCTGATCCTGTCCAAGAAGCGCGCCCAGTACGAGCGCGCCTGGGGCACGATCGAGAAGATCAAGGACGAGGACGGCATCGTCACCGGTACGGTCATCGAGGTCGTCAAGGGCGGCCTCATCCTCGACATCGGCCTGCGGGGCTTCCTTCCCGCGTCCCTCGTCGAGATGCGCCGGGTCCGCGACCTGCAGCCCTATGTCGGCCGCGAGCTCGAGGCCAAGATCATCGAGCTGGACAAGAACCGCAACAACGTGGTCCTGTCCCGCCGTGCCTGGCTGGAGCAGACGCAGAGCGAGGTCCGCCAGACCTTCCTCAACACGCTGCAGAAGGGCCAGGTCCGCAAGGGCGTCGTGTCCTCGATCGTCAACTTCGGCGCGTTCGTCGACCTCGGCGGCGTCGACGGACTGGTGCACGTCTCCGAGCTGTCCTGGAAGCACATCGACCACCCGTCCGAGGTGGTCGAGGTCGGCCAGGAGGTCACGGTCGAGGTCCTGGACGTCGACATGGAGCGCGAGCGGGTCTCGCTGTCGCTCAAGGCGACGCAGGAAGACCCGTGGCAGCAGTTCGCCCGCACCCACCAGATCGGGCAGGTCGTGCCGGGACGCGTCACCAAGCTGGTGCCGTTCGGCGCGTTCGTCCGCGTCGAGGAGGGCATCGAGGGCCTGGTGCACATCTCCGAGCTGGCCGAGCGGCACGTGGAGATCCCCGAGCAGGTCGTCCAGGTCGGCGACGAGATCTTCGTGAAGATCATCGACATCGACCTCGACCGGCGCCGGATCAGCCTGTCGCTCAAGCAGGCCAACGAGGGCGCCGCCGGCATCGAGGAAGAGGACTTCGACCCGACGCTGTACGGCATGCCGGCCGAGTACGACGAGCAGGGCAACTACAAGTACCCCGAGGGCTTCGACGCCGAGACCGGCGAGTGGCTGGAGGGCTTCGACGAGCAGCGCGAGACCTGGGAGCGGCAGTACGCCGAGGCCCGGTCCCGCTTCGACGCCCACCGCAAGCAGATCGAGGAGGCCCGCAAGGCCGAGGCGGAGGCCGGTGCCGAGCCCGCGGCCGCCGGTGGCGGCGGCGGCGGAGGCGGAGGCGAGACCTCCTACTCCGGCGGCGGCGAGAGCGAGACGACCGGTGGCGCACTGGCCACCGACGAGGCGCTCGCGGCCCTTCGGGAGAAGCTCTCCGGCGGCCAGTAGGCCCTTCCCTCTCCTCCGGCGGGACGCGCGGGTGCGATTCCCGCCCGGAACGCCGGAGGTGGGGACCCGGTGACGGCGCCGTCCAGGCGCACGCCCGAAAGACGCGACCGCCCCGGCGCGGCGGTCGCCGATGTCCTGTCCTGAACACGGCCGGAGAACGATCTTTAGGGATCGGCCTCCGGCCGTGCTTCGGTTGCGTCACCATTGATGTCGGACGGCCGCGTGGCCCCGGCGGTGCCCGCGTGACCCGTCACCCCGAAGCGTTCACCCGTCCCGCAGGTCCGCTCGTCCCCCGGGAGCACTCGTTCAATTGGCCAGCACAGACGCCGGCACCGACGTCGGCACCAGGAGCGGCGGCCCCGCCGCGTCCGGGGTCAGCATCGTCCCGCAGGGCCCCGCCAGGATCGCGCTGATCGCGGTCACGGTCGCGGTCCTCGCTCAGACGCTGCGGTTCTCGCTGCCCCAGCTCGACCATTTCGCCGACCAGACCGGCACCGCGGTCGCCGCCGCCGGAGTGCTGGTGGTGTACCTCGCCGGGTTCACCGCCCCGCTGATCCGCCGCGCCGTGGGCCCGCGGGGCCTGCTGCTCGCCGCGGTCGGCGGCCTGTTCGCCGTCCGGCTGCTCGCGCAGGTCATCGACCCCCGCACCTGGCTGGCGTTCGCCGGCACCGCCATCGGCATGATCGCCGTCGCGGCGCTGTACGAGGGCGCCCGCGGCCTGTCCGGCGTCGGGTTTGCCACCGCCACCGTCGCGGGCCTGTCCATCGACGCCGCGGTGCGGATGTGCTTCGCGACCTGGGACCCGGTGTGGCGCGACGGCGTCGGCCCGTGGCTGGCGTGCCTGGCCTTCGTCGGCGTCGGCGCCGCCGCGCTCTACCGGGAGCTGGCGTCCGGGCCGGTCGCCGCGCCCGGGGTGTCCTGGCGGGACGCGCTCGGCGCGGCCGCGTTCGGGCCGTTCCTGGCGCTGCAGATCCTCGTGCTGTCCAGCCCTGCGTTCGTGGCGTCGTCCGGCTGGCAGTCGCTGACGGCCGCGCACGTCACGATCGTCGTCGGGCAGGGCCTCGCGCTGGCGTTCCTCGCGTCCGGCCTCGCCGTCCGCGCCGTGCCGGGCGGTGTGTGCGTCCTCGGCGGCACCGTCCTCGGGGTCGGCGCCGGCGCCGTCGCCGGGACGTACGCGATCTCCGGCATCGAGGTCGTGCCCATCGTGATCCTCGGGCAGGTGCTGTCGGCGTGGCTGCTGGCGGTGGCGTGCCGGGCGCCGCTGCGGCGCGCCGGGACCGGCGGGCCCGTCTGGCGGGTGGACATCGGCGCCGCGCTCGGCGGCCTCCTGATCGCCGTGATTCTCGTCCCGTACCAGGTCAGCGCCATCTCTCCGCTGCCGTTCCCGAACAATCTGCTGCCCGGCCTCGCCGGGATCGCGCTGGGCGCGCTCGCCGCCATCGCCTCGGCCCGCGGCGGCCCGCTTCCCGCCCGCGCGCCGCTGCGCGCCCTCACCGCCGGCGCCGCCGCGCTCGGCCTGCTGGCCGGCACCCTGGTGTTCTCGGTGGCCGCGCCGGACGGCAGGGCCCAGGCGGGGCCCGTGCCGGGGCATGTGCGGGTGCTCAGCTACAACATCCACGACGCGGTCAACCAGGAGGGGCGTCTCGACCCGGAGGGCATCGCCCGCGTCATCGAGGGGCAGCGCGCGCAGGTCGTCCTGCTGCAGGAGGCCAGCCGCGGGTCGCTGCTGTCGGGCACCGCCGACGTCGGCGTGTGGCTGTCGCGGCGCCTCGGCATGAAGCTGATCTGGGGTCCGGCCGCCGACGGCCAGTTCGGCAACGCGATCCTGACGTCGCTGCCGGTGCGCAGTTCGGGGACGGGCCGGTGGCCGCGGGGCGACTGGTCGCAGATCCGCGGCTACGTGTGGGCGCGGCTCGGTGTCGGCGACGCCACGATGGACGTGTGGTCGACGCACCTGGAGGGCGGCGAGGGCCAGGCCGACGAACGCGCCCGCTCGATCGCGGCGCTGCTGCGGGCGTGGGGCGGCGCGCCCCGCACCCTGATCGGCGGCGACTTCAACGCCGGGCCCGGCAGCCCGGAGCTGGCGGCGATGACCGACGGCACGGACCTGCGCAGCACCGCCATCGGCAACGACTCGTCCCCGACCAGGTCGGACGGCGCCCGCGTCGACTGGATCTTCGGGTCGGACGGCATCCTCGTCACCGAGTACAACGTGCCGGTCTCGGACGCCTCCGACCACTACCCGGTCGCGGTGACCGTCCGGATCGGGCGCTGAGCAGACCCCGGCGGCCCCGCGCCGCTAGGGTCGTGCCCATGAGCGAAGCGACGGTCGCGGTGGAGCGGGCGGGCCCGCGGGACGCCGGGGAGATCCTGACCGTCCAGCGCGCCGCCTACGTCGCGGAGGCACAGCTGTACGGCGACCCGTTCATCCCCCCGCTGGTCGAGTCGGCCGAGCAGCTCCAGAAGGTGCTGTCGGGCGACGCGGTGGTGCTGAAGGCGGTGCTGGGCGGCCGTCTCGTCGGTGCGGTCCGCGCCCAGTTCAGCGACCACACGTGCCTGGTGGGGCGGCTCGTCGTCGTCCCCGACCTGCAGGGCCGCGGCATCGGGCGGCGGCTCCTCGCGGCGCTGGAGGACGAGGTGGCCGGACGCGCCGACGCGTGCGTGCTGTTCACCGGGCACCTCAGCGAGACGAACCTGCGCCTGTACCGGCGCCTCGGCTACTCCGAGACGCACCGGGAACGCGTCGCCGCCCACCTCATCCTCGTCCACATGCGCAAACCCCTCGTGCCGGCCGGGGCCGGGTGACCACTAGGGTGAGCCCCGTGCTGAAAGTGGGACTCACCGGCGGGATCGGGTCGGGCAAGAGCGAGGTGTCGGCGCGGCTCGCCGAACGCGGCGCCCTGGTCATCGACGCCGACAAGATCGCCCGGGAGGTGGTGGAGCCGGGCACGCCGGGCCTCGCCGCCGTCGTGGCGGAGTTCGGCGACGACGTGCTGCTGCCGTCCGGTGCCCTCGACCGCGAGAAGGTCGGCCGGATCGTGTTCGCCGACGCCGACCGCCTCGCCGCGCTGAACGCGATCGTCCACCCGCTCGTGGGGGACCGGATGCAGGAGCTCATGGACGCCGCCCCCGGCGGCGCGGTCGTGGTGTACGACGTCCCGCTCCTGGCGGAGAACGGTCTGGCCCCCATGTACGACGAGGTCGTCGTCGTGGACGCCCCGGAGGACGTCCAGCTCGACCGGCTCGTCGCCCGGCGCGGCATGACCGAGGAGGACGCCCGCGCCCGCATGGCGAACCAGGCGTCCCGCGCGGACCGCCGCGCCGTCGCCACCCACGTCATCGACAACTCCGGCACCCTCGACGACCTGAAGACCCAGGTCGACGCCCTCTGGGAGTCCCTGACCCGCCGCGCCGCCCAGTCGTAGAGACCGGGCGCCCTTCCTGGGCGGCCGCCGTCCGGCAGGCCGCCTGGAGGCCGCTCAGCGCCCGCGGGAGCATGTCCTGGTGCGCCTCGCCGCTCTGCGGGAAGCGGCCGGCGGCGGTGCGGCCGGTGCCCGGACGGCATCCAATGTAAGAATGGAAAGCCGGTTGCCCAATGTGGCTGCCATCTGTTATTGCGGCGCGGCCCAAAAGCGCAATACGGAACTCGATCAAGGCTCTCACCAGGGCATATGCCATTCGATCAGGGTGGCCGATTTCGGACGCGGAGCGCTTTGAAATTGATGATGTAATGGCTTCAATTACTCCATGCCCAAGGAGGAAGTCATGGCTCGAGTCACGCTTCGTCTCGTTCTGGGATGCGGCCTGGTCGCGGCCGGCGTCGCCGCGGCCGCCCCGGCGACCGCGGCCGCCGAGGGGACGTCCGGCGCGCAGACGATGATCCAGCTCAGCGTCGTCCCGCAGGACGGCGGCCCGGGCCGTACCGCCACGCTCACCTGCGAGCCGGCCGGCGGCACCCACCCCACACCGGAGATCGCGTGCGCCGAACTCGCCGACGCGAACGGGAACGTCTCGCAGGTCCCGCCTCGGCCGGGCTGGTTCTGCCTCCAGGTCTGGGACCCCGTCGACGCGACCGCGAGCGGCTACTGGCGCGGCATGCCGATCTGGCCGTACTCCGAGACCATCACCAACGACGGCTGCGCCCGGATCGCGCACGGCCACGTCCTGGACTTCTGAACGCAGTCAGAACGGGGAGTCGAGGGGGAGGCGGTGGACGTCGGGGAGGTAGGGGTCCAGTTCGCCGGGTTCGAAGCGGCACATGCCGACGGCGTACCAGAATTCGGCGGTGGCGTTGCCCTCCCACTTGTAGCGGCCGTCGGGGGCCAGCGCGGCCCAGCCCTCGGACAGGCCGAGGAGGGTCGCGCGGCGCGCGGGGGCCGCGTCGCCGCCGACGTCCCAGAGGATGATGGCGCCGTCGTCGCCGGCGGTGGCGAGCAGTGAGCCGTCCGGGCTGAACGCGACCGACCAGACGCGCCGGGTGTGGCCGGTCAGGGTGTGCAGGAGACGTCCCGTGGCGGGGTCCCAGAGGTGCACGACCATGTCGTCGCCGGCGCTGGCGAGAAGCGTGCCGGACGGGTGGAACGCGGTCGTCCACAGGCGGCCCGTGTGGCCGGTGAGGGTGTGCAGCGCTTCGCCGGTGGACGGGTCCCAGAGGCGGACCGTGCCGTCGTTGCTCGCGCTGGCGAGGGTCTCCCCGGACGGCGAGAACGTCACGCGGTAGACGCGGTCGTCGTGGCCTTCGAGTTCGGCGGTGAGCGCGCCGGTGCGGGGATGCCACAGGCGGACGAGGCCGTCGTCGCAGCCGGTGGCGACGAGGGCGCCGGCGCCGGCGGAGGCGGGCTGGAAGTCGATGCTGCGGACGCGGCCCCGGTGGTCGGCGAGGTTGACGATCTCGCGGCCGGTCGTCCAGTACCAGAGGCGGACGGTGTCGTCGTCGTTGGCGGTGGCGAGGACGTCGCCGGCGGGCGCGAACGCGTGCGCCCAGACGTGGTCGGTCTCCACGTTCAGCTCGCGTTCGAACGTGCCCGTCCCGGCCTGCCACAGGTGGACGCCGCCGTCGTTGGTGGCGGTGGCGAGCTGGGAGTCGCGGGTGTTGAAGGTCGCGGAGGTGAGGTTGTCGGCGACGCCGCGCAGCTCGCGGATCATCCGGCCGGTGCGGGGGTCCCAGAGCCGGACGAGGCCGTCGTTGCCGCTGCCGGCGAGCATGCCGCCGTCCGGGCTGAAGGTGACGCCGGTGACGCGGCGGCCGTGGCCGCGCAGCACGACGCGGCACTGCCCGGTCTCGGCGTCCCACAGCCGGGCCGTGCCGTCGTTGCTGCTGGTGGCGAGCTGGGCGCCGTCGGGGCGGAACGCGAACGGCCACACGGCGCCGCGGTGCCCGGCCAGTTCGAGGCGCTGGCGGCCCGTCCTGGGGTCCCACAGGCGGACGGATCCGGCGCTGTCGGCGGTGGCGAGGCGGCCGCCGTCGGGGCTGAACGCCGCCTGGTAGATGCCGCCCTCGTGGCCGGACAGGGTCGCGCGGTGGCGGCCGTCCTCCCAGAGCCGGACGGACGCGTCGGTGTCGCCGGTGACGAGGAGGTTCCCGTCCGGGTGGAACGCGATGGCGTAGACGCGGCCGGTGTGGCCGAGGAGCTCCTGCCGGATCTCGCCGGTGCGGATGTCCCAGAGCCGGACGACGCCCGCCTCGTCCCCGGCGGCCAGGATGGAGCCGTCCGGATGGAACACGGCCCGGAACACGGCGCCGCGGTGGCCGGTCAGCTCCCGCAGCAGGGCCCCGTCGGTGAGGTCCCAGACGCGCAGGGTGCCGCCCGCGTCGCCGGTGACCATGAGCGGGCCCACCGGATCGAACACGGCCGTGTAGACGGGCGCGGTGTGCCCGGTCAGTTCGTGCAGCAGGGCGCCCGTCGCGGCGTCCCAGACGCGGATGGTCCCGTCGGCGGCGCCCGCCGCGACGAGGTCGCCGCGCGACGGGGAGCGCCCGCCGACGACGACCGGCCACACGCCCTCCGGGTGGACGGTGAGGGTGTGGGCGGTGTGCCCGGTGGCGAGGTCCCACAGCCGGACGGTGCCGTCCGCGGACCCGCTGGCCAGCAGGTTCCCGGCGGAGTCGAACGCCACCGCGTAGGCGCGGTCGGTGTGGCCCTGGAGGGTGCGCAGGGGGGTGCCGGTGACGGCGTCGCAGACGAGGACGCCGCCGTCCTCGGCGCCCACGGCCAGGACGGAGCCGCCGGGGCTGTAGGCGAGCGGCTGGGGGAGGCGGCTGGTCTGGAAGTGGAACCCGTACGGGACGCCGATTCCGGCGGGGGCGACCTGGATGTCGATGGGGCGGCCGGGCGCGATGGCCGCCTCCCGCAGCTCCGGCGCGTTCGCGATGCGTTCGGGGAGCGCGGCGTCGACGAGGGCGGCGCGCGTCCAGCGGCTGCCGTCGACGGCGACGTCGCGCAGGTCGGCGCGGGCCAGCCGGGCCCGCGACAGGTCGGCGCCGCGCAGGTCGGCTCCGGTCAGCCTGGCCTCGTCGAGGCGGGCCCCGGCCAGTGAGGCGTCGCGCAGGACGGCGCGGGACAGGTTCGCGCCGACGAGTTGCGCGTCGGTGAGGTCGGCGCCGGTCAGGTCGACCTCCTGCAGGTCGCGGTAGGACAGGTCCTCGCCCTGGAGGCGCGCGCCGCGCAGGTCGGTGCGCGCCGGGGTGCGCAGCCGCGTCGTGATGCGGATCGCGTTGGCGCGGGCGACGTCGTCGGCGCCGGGGTCGGCGAGGACCCCGGCCGCCCACTCCTGGCAGGCGCGGGTGTCGGCGAGGTCGCACAGGAAGTCGACGATGAGCTGGGTCAGCGCGCGTGCGCCCAGCGCGGCCGGTGCCGCGCCCCCGGCGAACTCGTCCGCGATGTGGCGGGCGACGAGCCACTCCATCACCGACGTGTGGATGAACCCGAACAGGCCCTCCGGGGTGCGGACGAGGAGGCTCCCGGCGCCGACGGCGTGCGTCACCTGGTGCGGGGACATGCGGCCGCCCGCCAGGCCGGTGAGGGTGTCGGCGACGTCGGCGAGTTCGGCGAGGCGGAGGAACTGCTCGTTGCCCTCCCACAGCCGCAGCGCGAGCGTCCCGACGGCCCGCCACATGTCGTCGGCCTTCAGCCCGGACGGGCCGCCCGCCCCGCCGACCCGGTCGGCCTCGTGGGCCAGCCACGACGACAGGATCTCGTGGTACAGGTCGGCGGGGCTGACGGCCCGGCGGGCCTGCGCGACGGCGCGGAGCCGCTCCTCGGGCAGGTCGGCGATGAACGACAGCATCCGCGGGTTGGACGTCAGCGCCAGCAGCTCCTCGATGCCCGCGAGCAGGTCCAGGCGCGCCTCGGCCACATCCTCGTCGCCGTACCGGTTGACGAGGTACGAGCGGACCTGCGGGGGTGTGAAGTCCTCCAGCCCGAGGACGCGCCTGTGCGGCAGGACGCCGACCCTCTCGCCGAGCGCGGTCAGCACCTGCGCCTGCGACTTGAAGTGCTGCGTGCGGCTCGCCACGACGATCTTGGCCTTGTCCTGGGCGGCCTGCAGCAGCGCGTCGAGGTGGTCGGCGGCCTGGTCGTAGGTCATTCGCGTCACCAGCTCGTCGAACCCGTCGAACAGCAGGACGATGCGTCCCTGGCGGAGCATGTAGTGGAACGCCTTGAGGTCGATCAGCTCCTCGCCGTGGTTGGCCAGATGCGCGGCGACGAGGCCGTCCACCGAGTGCGCCTTGTCGAGGGCCCGCAGCTCGATGAGGATCGGGATGACGTGCGGCAGCTCCTCGGGGACGCGGCGGGCCAGCTCGCGCAGCGCGAACGTCTTGCCGCGGCCGAAGTCGCCGAGCAGCAGCAGGAACCGGCCGTGGTCGGCGGCCAGCAGCCGCAGCATCTCGCCGACCACGTCGTCGTGGACGTCGCGGCCCGTCTCGGCGCCGGGCGGGCGGCCGGGCTCGCCGTCCCGCCGCCCGGACGGCGCGCCGGCGCCGAGCCGGTCGAGTTCCCGGTAGCGCTGCGGGACGTACAGGGACGGCGGGTACAGGCCGCCGGCGGAGAGCCGTCCCGTCTGCGCGGTCACGTATTCGGAGAGGTCGACGAGGCCCTGGAACTCGGTGAGGCTCCGCACGCGGATGCCGCGCCGCAGCGCGTCGTCGCGCAGCGACCGGGCGGGCGCGGGCCCCAGGTACACCAGCTCGGACCCGTGGTCGGTGCCGTCGGCGTGCACATGCCGGACGAACGCGTCCACGTCCGCCTCGGTCACCTGGCCCACGTGCGCGCCGATGCGGTACTGCCGGACGAACCCGTCCTCCAGGTGGGTGAGGAGCAGGTGCGGCGGGTCCGCCCGGCCGTCCTCACGCGGCGGCGGGACGATGCGCCGGATCGTCGCGCGTTCGAACCGCGTCTCGCACGCCTCCGTCAGGCGGTCGAGGAGACGCGCCGCGGGGTCGGGGACCGGGTCGGCGGCTCCGCCCGCGCCCGGCCCGAGTTCCGGGACGGGCGGGGCCGGCGGCGTCTCGGCGCGCGGCGGCGGGAACGTTCCGGTGACCTTCGTCCAGGGCCGATCGAGGCGTTCCGGGCCGCGCCGTTCGGCGTCCTCGGGGATCCACCGCCGCAGGCCGTCCCGCTCCACGACCACGATCTGGTGGCGGCCGGGCCCGAGCGCCGGGACGGACGGGACGCCGCCGCCCATCAGGGGGATCGCGCCGAACTCCGACTCCGTCCCCTGGAAGAACAGGTTGACGTGGCCGCCGAGGAGCATCTCGACGGTCTCGGGGTCGCGCAGCGCGCCGGGCTCCCCGGGGACCGGCGTGTGCTCGACCGCGGCGAGGCGGAGCCAGCCGTCGTCCTCGAAGTGCCGCAGCCGCTCGTTGAACCAGGCGGCCTGCGCCCGGCCGACCCGCCCGTACCGGTCCTCCTCGCGGTGGGTCTGCGGCAGCGTCGAGTTGAGGCCGGCGACCGCGACCCGCAGGTCGGGGACGGGGAACAGCGTCCACGGCTGGGCGCTGTCGAAGATGAGCGCGTCGATGCCCTGGTAGAACTCCTTGAACAGCCCCGCGTAGTGCCGCCATTTCGGCCAGTACGGCGGCTGCGGCTCGATGTCGTCGGCCTCGCAGCTGGAGAAGTACGCCTGGCAGGCCGCGCGGGTGACGTCGTGGGTGCCGGGGACGAGCACGACGCGCTGCGCCTCCAGCCCGAGCAGGGCCCGCAGGCTCGTCAGGAACGACAGGGCCTCGGCGAACTCCTTGCGGCTGCCCGAGTGGGTGATGTTGCCGGTGACGAGGAGCAGGTCGGGGCGCGGCACACCGGAGTCGGCCAGCCGCGTCACGTCGCTCCAGATGCGGTCCTGCAGCTCGGTGGCGGTGGTGGGCTCGCCGGGCTCGGCGAGCGTCCGCCCGAACCGGGGGCCGGCGACGTGCAGGACGCTCAGCCGCTCGCGCGGCTCCTCGCCGCCGCCGGCCGCGGGGAACGCCGGCGCCGCCACGGGCGCGCGCCGCGCGGGCCGCTCCCCGGCCGGTTCCGGTCGTTCGCCGCCGGCGTCCTCCAGACGGCCGATGAGGGGTTCGCGGTCTCCGGGGCCGCCGGGGCCGCCCCGGCCCGTCCCGGGGAAGCCGGGGCCGTCCTGGGGGCGCGCGTGGCCGGCGAGGGCCTCGCCGATGCGCCGCATCAGCATCCCGCGCGCCTCGTCCGGGTCGTCGACCCCCACGAGGTCGACGTAGGTGATCGTGGACAGCAGCCCGTCGATCGGGCAGTCCTCGATGCGGACCGTGACCAGCTTGCGGGCCGGGTCGTCCGGGTCGGCCCGCAGCGCCGCCATCCACTCCATCCGCCCGTACCGGGAGCGCAGGTAGTTGCGCGACAGCACCGCGACGACGGCCCTGGCCTCCGACAGGCCCCGGTCCATGAAGTCGATGAAGTTGGTGCCGGGGACGAAGTCCCACGCCTGCATCATCGTCCGGTGCCCCGCCGCCTCCAGCTGCCAGGCGATCCAGGACGCCCACCGCTCGTCCGCGGGGGAGTAGCTGATGAAGAAGTCGGTCGGACGCTCCTGCCTCGTGTGGCCGCCGGGGGGTGTCATGCCGCCAGTATCGCGCGGCGGGGCGACGAAAGCAGTGCCCCGCGCCACCTATGGGATCATGTCGCGCGTGTCACCCCGGATCGAGATCCTGCGCCGCGCGGCCGGCCGGCTGGGCGTTCTGGACTGGATCCGCATCGGGGTGCTCGTCTCCGGCCTGGTGTTCGTCGCCACCGGCCTGCTGCCCGCCGCCACGGCGCGCTCCAGCGTCGAGCGGATCGCGCCCCTGCTGCTGTTCCTGTTCAGCGTCATCGTCCTGGCGGAGCTCACCAAGGAGGCCGGGGTCTTCGACGCGATCGCGCAGCGGATGGCGCGGGCGGGACGCGGCAACTATGCGGCGCTGTTCCTGCTGTGCGTCGCGTTCGCGTCGCTCACCACCGTTTTCCTCAACCTCGACACGACCGCGGTGCTGCTGACTCCCGTCATGCTGGCGCTGGCGGCGCGCGCGCGGATCGCGACCCTCCCGCTGGCCATGACGACGGTCTGGCTGGCCAACACGGCCAGCCTTCTCCTGCCGGTGTCGAACCTGACGAACCTGCTCGCCGCCGACCGCGTCGCGCTGGGGACCCGCGCGTTCGCCGCCCGCATGTGGGCTCCGCAGCTCGCGGCCCTGGCGGTCACGATGGCGCTGCTGTGGGCGTTCTACTGGCGGCGGCGGATGCGAGGCGCCGACTCCTACGACCCGCCCGCGCCCGCGCCCGTCCGGGACCGGACGCTGTTCTCCGCGACCGGGCTCGCGTGCCTGATGTTCATCGGCGCGATCCTCGCCGGCGTGCACACCGGGATCCAGCTCGGCCTCGCCGCGACCGCCGCCGCCGCCGTGGCCGTGGCCGCGTTCGCCGTCCGCGACAGGGCGGCGCTGCGTCCCGCGCTCATCCCGTGGCGGCTCATGGTGTTCGTCACCGGCCTGTTCCTGGTCGTTCCCACGCTGGAGCGGTTCGGGCTGGACGACGTCATGCGCGCCGTGATCGGCGGGGACGACGGCGTCGCGGGCGCGTTCCGGGCCGCGTTCGCGGGTGCGGGACTGTCGAACGTCCTCAACAACCTCCCCGCGTACGTGGCGGGGGAGTCGGCCGTGCCCGCGTCGAACAAGGACCAGCTCCTGTCGCTGCTCATCGGGACGAACGTGGGGCCCGTCATCACGCCGTGGGGGTCGCTCGCGACGCTGCTGTGGTTCGAGTGGTGCCGCCGGTGGGACGTCCGGGTCCCCATGCGCAAGTTCGTGCTGACGGGGACCGTTCTGGCCGTGGTGGGCTGTGCGGCCACCGTCCCGGCGCTCCTGCTGACCGGCTGAACCGCCGCCGGGGCTCCCTGCCGAAGCTCACCGGCCGAAGCTCATCGTGGGGGACGGACGCGGCCGTCCCGGTTCGTGATCCTCGCCGTGGTCTCCACGAGGCGGTCGAGCAGTTCCGGGCGCGCGGCCACGAAACCGAGCTCGGACGCCGGACGGTCGATGCCCAGCGCGTACGGGCGCCCGTCCAGGCGGCGCAGCTCGGCTCCGGCCTCCGCTGCCAGCAGCGCCCCGGCGGGCAGGTCCACGATCTCGGGCAGGTAGCCGACGATCCCGTCGATGTCGCCGCGCGCCAGCATCGCCCACGCCACCAGTGGCGCCCACAGCTGCAGCATCCGCGCGCACTGCCCCTCCAGGGCCGAACGCAGCCCGAACGCGACGGGATCGTCCGACCTGACCTGATGCCCTTGCGTCCACGCCAGGACCGGATTCCTCTCCCGCCCCGGCCGCGGCCGATCGGCGAGCGTCAGCGGCTCCCCGTCCGGCCCCAGGGCGCCCTTACCGCGCACCGCCGACCACGTCCGTCCCGCCACCGGGTCGTGGACGACGCCCAGAACGGGCTCTGCGCGCGCGCACAACGCAAGACCCACCGCGTACACTGGCATGCCGATCGCCACGTTGTTGGTGCCGTCCAGCGGATCGACGAGCCAGACCATCTCCGCACCGGGCGCGCCTTCGAGCACCCCGGACTCCTCGGCGATGATGCGGTGCCCCGGATACGCCGCCCTCAGCCGCCCGAGGATCAGTTCCTCGGCGGCCGTGTCCAGGTCGGTCACCACGTCGCCGCCCGTGCCCTTCGGACGGACGCCCAGAGGCCCGCTCACCCCGGCGGACAGCAGCGCACCCGCCGCCGCGGCCGTGTCCACCGCCACGCGGCGGGCCTCCGAGAGATCGACCGGAAGGGCCGGTGACGGGGTCGTGGATCTCATCGGGCCTCTCCAGTCGGGTCCGGCGTCCGGCCTACCGGCGCGCCGAGCGGCGGCGCCGCTGCGGATCAGTGGACGGGCGCTCGCCGGGACCGGCCGCGGCCCGCGGATGCGCCGCCGCGATCCTGCGGGCCGAACGGCGCAGGGCGCGCACGGTGTCGGCGTGGTCGGAACGTGAACGGTGCACACGGTGCGAGGGGACGCCCAGAGGGCCGAGGGACAGGTCGCCGCCGCCGGGCGTCTGCCGCCCCAGCGCGACCGTCGCGGCGTCCAGGCCGTCCTCGATGAGCGTGGTGTGGAACACGCCGGCCGGCAGCGTGTACGACTCGCCGGTCCGGTGCGCGCTGGAACGGCCGGGAGAGCAGCGGACGGTGCGCCCGGTCGCCCTCAGCTCGTCCACGCCGCCCTCGCTGACGACCTCGAAGATCTGCCGCGCCTCCTCTGCGGGCGCCCCGCCCGGCGTATCGCCGGGGGCTTCGTCTATGTCCATGCGCACGTTCCGGACCGTCCCGTACAGGACGAAGCTCACCAGATCCCAGCTGTGGCAGTGCACCGGCGACGTGGTGGACGGGGCGGGGCGCACCTCCGGCGTCCAGATGTGCAGGCACACGCCGAAGTCGCCGCTGCGCTCCACGGGAAGGCACACGAACCCCAGCGGATGGCGCACTGCCGGGACGGGCGAACGACCCGCCGCCACGTCGTCCAGGACGCGCCCGGCCCACGCCGGCAGCGTCCGCGCCGCTGTACCGGCCCGGATCTCCTCGCGGATCTCCTCGTACCTCACTCCGGCGGCCCCATCACTCGCGTCATTCGTAGGGATCCTTGGCCCGCAGCGCCTTCCGGATGACCTCGATGACGTCGCGGTCGGTGTAGCCCTGCGGAAGGTCGATCCCGATCACCTCGAAGAGCTTGCGGGCCTCCTCGACGGTCGGCTCGTCGTCCAGCGGCGCGAGCCGCGCCTGCTCGACGGGCACGCGGCGCGCCTGGTCGAGGCTCGTCTGCAGCTCCGCGCTCACCCAGCTGTAGTAGAACTTGTTGCTGTCCACGACCAGCGCCTCGCCGCGCGGATCGTCGCGGGTCACCACGACCCGGGACGCCGCCAGGTCGTACCGCAGCGTCGTCATCGTCCGCGCCAGGCCGATGTCGATGTCGAGCATCGCGAACCGCTGCTTGTGCCAGCACGCCGCGAGGATCGTGGCGTAGGCCTCCT
This sequence comes from Spirillospora sp. NPDC048819, assembly GCF_040650055.1. NCBI lineage: Bacteria > Bacillati > Actinomycetota > Actinomycetes > Streptosporangiales > Thermomonosporaceae > Spirillospora > Spirillospora sp. NPDC048819. The sequence continues at coordinate 48,550 of NZ_JBEZGN010000013.1, forward strand.
TGCGGGTGCGGTCCAGCGTCCACGGCTCGCCCGTCGCGTCGGGCCCGTCCGACACCGAACGGCGGTGACGCGCGTACGCTTCGCAGACCTCCACGTCGGTGGGGTCGAGGATCTCCAGGCGGAACAGCAGCGTCCGGCGCTCCCTGCGGGCCGTCGCCACGCACTCGGGCAGCGTCCGCGCACGGATGTAGGTGCCCGTCCCGCCTTTGAAGAACCACCGGTCGGTGTCGCGGCGCGCCTCTTCGAGGACCTGCGCCACCTGCGTGCCGCTGATGACGCGGACGACCGTGGTCTCGTCCAGGGCGCGCTTGGTGTCGGACAGGACGTTCTCGAACCCCTCGATGTGGGTCAGCCTGCCGCTCAGGTCGTCCAGGGTGGTCGAGGACGCGCGCAGGGTGTCGCGGACCTCGGCCTCGACCGGGATGCGGCGGCTGCGGTCCCGCAGCACCGACGTCGCCAGGAGGCCGATGACCGCCAGGATCGCGCTGTTGGTGATCTCCGCCTCGTTCGGCAGCTTCACGCCGACGCCGATCACCGCGACGGTGACGGCGAGGACGAGCGCGATCACGGCGTCGGCGTTCTTCCCGAGCCAGTTGGCGAAGCGGGTCATCTTCTGCGGTTACCCCGTCCTAGGTCGGCGCCGAGGGCGCTGCGGGGGCGCGCAGGGCCGTCCCCCACGGACAGCACGGTCGGCGCCGTCATCGTAACCACAGCACCCGGAGGGCGGGAAAGGCCCGTGGGAAGGGCGATTCGCGTTTCTCCGGGGGAGGGGCGGCCCTCACCTTCCCCACCTGGACGACCTTGGCGGCGCGCGGCTCGCTATAGGCTCGACGCATGCGCGCGCGGGGCTGGTGGTCGGCGGCGTGGCCGACACGCAGGTCACGCGCGCTCGACGTCTCCCTCGCCGTCGCGCTGGCCGCAGGGGACGGAACGTTCCTGTGGTTCGCCGAGCAGGATTTCTGGCTGCCGCCGCCGGTCGTGTCGGTGTGCAGCGTCGTCCTCGGCCTGGCCACGGTCGTGCGCCGCATCCACCCCGCGGGCCTCGCGCTGTTCATGGTGGTCTTCGGGACGATCACCGGCGCGGGCGTGTTCTCCGCGCTCGTCATCCTGTACTCGCTCGCGGCCTACACCGCGTCCCGCCGGACGGTGCTGACCATCGCCGTCTTCGGCTACGTCTTCTCGCTCGCCCTCCCCTCTCCGACGGCGGGCAACGAGGCGTTCATCGTGCAGGCGATCTTCGGGGTCGCCTTCATCGCCGTCCCTGTCCTGCTCGGCCTGTACATGGGTGCGCGCAAGCAACTCCTCGTATCGCTCCAGGAACGCGCGGCGCGCCTGGAACGGGAACAGCACCTTCTCGCAGAGCGCGCGCGAGGAGAGGAACGGACCCGCATCGCCCGGGAAATGCACGACGTGGTCGCCAACAGGATCAGCGTCATGGTCGTGCACGCGGGGGCGCTCAAGGCGATCGCCGTCCGCGACCCCGTGCGGGCCGCCGAGACCGCCACCGTCATCGGGGACATGGGACGCCAGGCGCTGGAGGAGCTCCGCCACGTCATCGGGGTCCTCAGGCAGGGCGAGGAGGCCCTGCCCCATGAAGCCGTGACCCTCGCCCACGTCCGCGAACTCGTCGGGCAGTCCGGCGCCGCAGGCCTCCGCGTCGACCTGTCGGTGCGCGGTGACGAGCAGCCCATGCCCGCCGCCGTCGGACGGACGGTCTACCGCCTCGTCCAGGAGGCGCTGACCAACGTCCACAAGCACGCCGGCGCCGCCGACACCCGCGTCGACCTGGGCCTCCTGCCCGGGGCGGTCGAGGTGGAGATCACCAACGACCCGCCCACGGCCCGTCCCGACCACCGGCTCCCGAGTGGCGGGAACGGCCTGGTCGGGCTCCGCGAGCGCGTCACCGCCCTCGGCGGCACCTTCGAGGCCGGTCCCCGCCGGGGCGGCTACGCCGTCCGCGCCAAGATCCCCCTTCCAGCGTCCTGACCTGCGGAGATACCGATTGTCCTACCCGCTGAATACAGTGGTGGGGCAGGGGAGGACACCGGACCGGATCCGGCCAACGGGAAGAGGCGACGATGCGGCCGATCACCGATCTGCGGCGCCGCGTGGCGCCGTTCGAGGTCGTCACGGAGATGACGCCGTCGGGCGACCAGCCGACGGCGATCGCCGAGCTCACCGCCCGCATCGACGGCGGCGACAAGGACTCGGTGCTGCTCGGCGCCACCGGCACCGGCAAGACCGCCACGATCGCGTGGCTGGTGGAGAAGGTGCAGCGGCCCGTCCTGGTCATGCAGCCGAACAAGACCCTCGCCGCCCAGTTCGCCAACGAGCTGCGCGAGATGATGCCGAACAACGCCGTCGAGTACTTCGTCTCCTACTACGACTACTACCAGCCCGAGGCGTACATCCCGCAGACCGACACCTACATCGAGAAGGACTCCTCGATCAACGACGAGGTCGACCGGCTGCGGCACTCGGCGACCAACTCGCTGCTCACCCGCCGCGACACCGTCGTCGTCGCGTCCGTCTCCTGCATCTACGGCCTCGGCACCCCGCAGGAGTACGTCGACCGCATGGTCCGCCTCCGCGTCGGCCAGGAGATCGAGCGCGACGACCTGCTCCGGCAGCTCGTCGGCATGCAGTACACCCGCAACGACCTCGCGTTCACCCGCGGCACCTTCCGGGTCCGCGGCGACACCATCGAGATCATCCCGCAGTACGAGGAACTCGCCGTCCGCATCGAGATGTTCGGCGACGAGATCGAGAAGCTCGCCACCCTGCACCCCCTCACCGGCGAGCTGATCACCGAGGACGACGAGCTGTACGTCTTCCCGGCCTCCCACTACGTCGCCGGGCCCGAGCGGATGGAGCGGGCCATCCGCGACATCGAGGCCGAGCTGGAGGACGTCCTCGCCGTCATGGAGCGGCAGGGCAAGATGCTGGAGGCGCAGCGCCTGCGCATGCGCACCGCCTACGACATCGAGATGATGCGGCAGGTCGGCACCTGCTCCGGCATCGAGAACTACTCCCGCCACATCGACGGCCGCGGCCCCGGCACCGCGCCGAACACCCTGCTCGACTACTTCCCCGAGGACTTCCTCCTCGTCATCGACGAGTCCCACCAGACCGTCCCGCAGATCGGCGCGATGTACGAGGGCGACGCGTCCCGCAAGCGGATGCTGGTCGAGCACGGCTTCCGGCTGCCGTCCGCCATGGACAACCGTCCCCTCAAGTGGGAGGAGTTCCTCGACCGCATCGGCCAGACCGTCTACCTGTCGGCCACGCCCGGCACCTACGAGATGAACCGCGTCAAGGGCGACGTCGTCGAGCAGGTGATCCGCCCGACCGGCCTCATCGACCCCGAGATCGTCGTGAAGCCGACCAAGGGCCAGATCGACGACCTCATCCACGAGATCCGCGAGCGCACCGAACGCGACGAACGCGTCCTGGTCACCACCCTCACCAAGAAGATGTCGGAGGACCTCACCGACTACCTCCTGGAACTCGGCATCCAGGTCCGCTATCTGCACAGCGAGGTCGACACGCTGCGCCGCATCGAGCTGCTCCGCGAGCTGCGCGCCGGCGAGTTCGACGTCCTGGTCGGCATCAACCTGCTCCGCGAGGGCCTCGACCTGCCCGAGGTGTCCCTCGTCGCGATCCTGGACGCCGACAAGGAGGGCTTCCTGCGCTCGGAGACGTCCCTCATCCAGACGATCGGCCGCGCGGCCCGCAACGTCTCCGGCCAGGTCCACATGTACGCCGACACCGTCACCCCGTCGATGGAACGCGCGATCGACGAGACCAACCGCCGCCGCGCCAAGCAGCAGGCCTACAACGACGAGCACGGCATCGAGCCGCAGGCCCTCCGCAAGCGCATCGCCGACATCCTCGACTCCCTCGTCCGCGAGGACGCCGACACCGAGACCCTCCTCGGCGGCGCCGGCCGCCAGCAGAGCCGCGGCAAGGCCCCCGTCCCCGGCCTCGCGTCCCGCACCAGGGAGGTGGGCCGGCACGCCGCCGACCTCGTCGGCGAACGCCCCCGCGAGGAGATGGAGGCCCTCATCGAGCAGATGACCGCGCAGATGCACCAGGCCGCCGCCGACCTCCAGTTCGAGCTCGCCGCCCGCCTCCGCGACGAGATCAAGGAACTCAAACGCGAACTCCGCGACATGAAGGAGGCGGGCGTCAAGTAGGGGCGCGGCCGGGCGTCAGGCGAACGAGAGCATGACGCGGTCCTCGACCGGCCGGTAGCCGAGCCGCCGGTACACGCCGTTGCTCGTCGGGTTGGCGAGATCGGTGAACAGCACGACGTCGGCGGCGCCCGCGTCCAGCGCCGCGCGGCTGGCCTCCGCGGTGACCGCCGCCCCGTATCCGCGGCGGCGGCGCCCGGCCGGGGTGTACACGGCGGAGACCCGTGACATCCCGGCGACGACGGGGGACCGCCACGCCATCGCCACCGGCCGCCCGCCGGCCTCCCACAGCGCGATGGCGCCCTGCCCGATCCGGGCGTCGACCCTCGCCGTGTTCACCGCGTCGTGCTCGCCGACGTCCCGGGAGAACGCCGCGGACCACTCCAGCATCAGCTCCCGGTCGCCCTCGCGGGCGATCCGCGCGGCGCCCTCCGGGGGCGGATCGGGGGCCTGCAGTTCGCCCAGCCGGTAGAGCCGCTGCCGCATCGCGACGCGGCTCACCGCCCCGGTCCGCCGCGTCCACGCCTCCGCGAACGCCTCCGCGACGGCCTGCGAACCGTTGGCCCCCGGCACCGCCGTGCCCTGCCCGGCCAGGACGTCCGCTAGCTCCGCCGCCGCCGGCTCCAGCATCGCGCTGAGCAGCGGCGGATACGCCCGGGTCCACACGAAGGTCCCTTCAACGCTCCCGCCCGCCGTCCACCCGAACAGCGCGTCTGCGTAGAGGCCGGGACCCTGCACCCGCATGTCCTCGGTCACGGTGAGCGCCACGGTGTTCCGGACGGGGTCGTCCCGCAGGAACCCGCCCGCCGCCGCGAGGAACTCTTCAAGATCGTCGGTCAGCTTCCATCCCATACCCGAGGATGACCACGACCGGCCCCCGCCCGCATCCCCTTTTCCCCGGACCGAAAGGCACGGCCCTGCCGCTGGGCCCTTCGTCATCGTCGCTTCCGGGAAGCGGCCGCCTTCCCGAAGTCAAGTGAAGGGCCGCACTCGGGAGCAGACCGCCCTCGCAGACGTGATCCAGCTCCCCCGCGAGGGTGAGAGATACTCTGCCGATGGACGCAGGCCTCGCGGCCCTACTCGGCGCCGCACTCGGATCCTTCACCACGCTCGGCGCCGCCGTCGTGAACGGCAGATTCCAGGTTCGGACGCAGTTCACCCAATGGCGCCGGCAGCATCGCCGAGACGCCTACACCGGCTACCTGGGCGCCCTCCACGACCGCGACATCGCCATGGACGCCGTGCTCGACGCGCTGCGTCCGGAGCGGCCCGATGTGGCGGACGTGGACGCAAAGGTCCGGCGGTTCGTCGACCTGGCGCGTGAGGTCCACCGCGCCATGGAGATCGTCATCATCGAGGGGCCGCCGCCGATGGTCGAGGTGGCCGAGCGCATCCATCGCGCGTCCGAAGAGCTGTCCGAGGTCACGCGGCGAATGGTGGAGAAGGCCCGTGTGGGCGATTCCGCCCGCAAGACCGCGGACGAGGCGGCCGCCGCAGAGCGTGAGCGGCGGCTTTACGCCGCGGTTCAGGAGTTCAGGCTGAAGGCGCGGGACGTCCTCGGCAACGTGGGCTGAGGCCGGGCGGACGGGGAGGCGGGCGCGGTTCTCCTCAGGCGCGATCGGGCTCCCCGTCGAGGTCGAGGGACGTGGCGAGGAAACGGTAGTACTCGCTGGTCCCCATGAGGCTCTCGTGGGTGCCGCGGGCGACGATCGCGCCCTCGTCCAGGACGATGACGTGCGCGGCGGCGTCACGCCGCGGTTCAGGAGTTCAGGGGGAAGGGCGGCGAGCACGTCGGCGCGGTCGGCCGCCACGGTGAAAGTTCAGTCATGCGGCAGACGGCCGCGCCGCCCGGCGGTGCCCTCCGTCGGACGCGGTCCCGTAAAATCGGCTGTCGGCGCGCCCGGGCGGGACGTTCGCCGGCGCGAGGCCGGAGAGCGCGCACGACTGCGGGACGGAGCATCGGGTGGGTACGGAAGTTCGCCTTGCGCGGCCGGAGGACCTGGCGGCGCTGCCGTCGATCGAGATCTCGGGCGAAGCGATGTTCGCGGAGATCGGGATCGTGTTCCCTCCCGGTCCGACCGTGATCGAGCAGATGACCGGCAAGGACGCGGAGATCGTCGTGGCCGGTGATCCGCCGGTGGGGTTCGCGGCGGTCGAGGAGGTCGACGGCGCCGCGCACCTGGAGCAGATCTCGGTGCGCGGCGACCTGACGGGCACGGGGATCGGCGCCCGGCTGCTGGACGCGGTGATGGCGCGGGCCGCCGAGGCGGGGTCGCCCGGGGTCAGCCTGCTGACGTTCCGGGACGTCGCGTGGAACGGCCCCTGGTACGCCAGGCACGGCTTCGCGGAGCTGCCCGAGGAGCGGTGGGGGCCGGGGATCAGGTCGTACTGGAACGCCGAGATCGAGGCGGGGCTGCACAAGCTGGGGCCGCGCCTGGTCATGTGGGCGCCGGCCGCCGGGACGTAAGCCGGTTGCTGATCTACAATGTAAAGGCGGGAACCCGGGACGCTTCGCGGACGTCTGCCCCATGGACGTGAAGGAGGACGATGAACAGCCCGGTGGCGTGGGTCCGGAACCGGTTCGGCCAGCGGGGCCTCGCCGTCACCGTCCTGGTGGTGCTGCTGGCACTCGGCGTCGTCCCGCTGGTGGCGCTGCCGGCGGCCCGATGCAAGGTCTTCGGCAGCGGGTGCCATGAGCCCCGGCCCGAAGTGCGCGCCGATCCGGTGGCGACCGAGAGCGCGCTCACGCCGGTCGAAGCGGCCACCTGGGGCTCTTATGTGGCGTTAGGGGATTCGTACTCCTCGGGCGTCGGCGCGGAGGCGAGCGTGGCCGACCACAACCCTCTCGACCGGTGCCACCGGACGTCGAAGGCGTACTACCACGAGGTCTCGAAGGCCTTCCGGTTCGCGAAGGGCAGCGCGTTCTGGGCGTGCTCCGGCGCGACGACGGCCGATGTGCTGGACGGGCGGGGCGGGGAACCGCCGCAGATCGGCCGCATCGGCCCTGACACCAGCCTGGTCACGCTGAGCATCGGCGGCAACGACGTCGGCTTCTCCAAGGTGCTCGCGGGATGCGTCGTCAAGCTGCCGTGGAGCAAGAGCTGCACCCGGCAGGGCGAGGACATCGCCGCGCGGATGGCCGAGTTGCGCAGGAGCCTGCCCGGTCTGCTCGACGAGATCACCGCGAAGGCGCCGCGCGCACGGGTGATCGTGATGGGGTACCCGAAGGCGTTCTCCGAGGTCAGCGGTGTGGACGGGGACAACATCACCGTGTCCGACCAGCGGTGGCTGAATGCGCGTGCCCACGACCTGGGCCGGCTGATCCGGCAGTCCGCCGTGGAGGCCGACGCGAAGATCGCCGCCCGGGACGGCCGGGGCAGCGTCGAGTTCGTCGACGCCTACAGCGCGTTCGCCGGCCACGAGGTGGGCAGCGGGGACCCGTACATGAACGGCCTGGCGCTGAACCTTTCGGCGCTCGAGGCCGAACCGCGCAGCTATCACCCGACCGCCGCCGGGCATCACGCGCTGGCCGGCCTGTTCATCGAGCAGATCAAGAAGGGCCCGGGGCGGCCGCTGTCCTAACGCGGGGCGGCGCGTTCCACCGCGACCGCCACGAGTTCCTGTACCTCGTCGTCGGAGAACACGCCCGGCAGGGTGAGGTGCTCCACGATCAGCCAGTTGAGCGCCAGGTAGAGCAGGCGGACCGTGGTGGCGTCGCCCGGGAGGCCGGAGTCCAGGTGGTGGGCGACGTTGGCCTCCACGTCCGCGCGCACCCGCTCGGTCAGGACCGACCGCAGTTCGGGCCGCCGCGTCGCCTCCAGGCGCAGTTCCAGGAGGGCCAGGTAGCCGGTGCGGAACTCGGCGACCCGGCCGACGGTGCCGCGCAGCACCTCGGTGACCTTGGCCAGGTCGCGCGGCCCCTCGAACGTCCGCGCCAGGGTGGCCGCGTCCGGTTGCAGGCGCTCGTAGATCCGCCCGCCCGCCTGCGTGAACAGGTCGTCCCGCTTGGCGAAGTAGTTGGACGCGGTGCCCGCCGGCACGCCCGCCTCGGCGTCCACCGCCCGGAACGTCAGCCCGCGCGCCCCTTCTCTGGCCAGCACCTCGATCGCGGCGTCGACCAGCGCCGCCCTCCGCTCGACGTTCCGCCGCATGTTGACACCACTCCATCTGTAGTACTACGTTCAAACCACTTCAACTAGAGTACTATGAACGGAGTTCTCATATGCGAAAGCTCGTCTACTACGTCGGCGTCAGCATCGACGGCTACATCGCCGGTCCAGGCGGCAAAGTCGACTTCTACCCGCTCGCCGACGACATGATGGCGTGGATCTGCGAGCGGTACCCGGAGACCCTCCCCACCCACGTCCGCCCGCACGTCGGCCTGGCGGAGGACGCTCCGAACCAGCGGTTCGACACACTGATGATGGGGCTCGGGACGTATCAGCCCGCGCTCGACATCGATGTGACCAGCCCGTATGCGCACATGCGGCAGTACGTCGCGTCCACCACGCTGGACGAGATCGCCGACCCCGGCGTGGAACTGGTCAGGGAGCCGCTCGGCATCGTCCGCGAGCTCAAGGCGGAGGAAGGCGACAAGGACATCTGGCTCTGCGGAGGCGGCAGGCTCGCCGCCGCCCTCCTGCCCGAGATCGACGAACTGATCGTCAAGAACTACCCCGTCGTGGCCGGCGCGGGGACCGCCGCCTTCACCGGTGCGTTCCGTCCCACACCGTTCACCCCGACCGAGCGGCGGGCGTTCAGCAACGGCGCGCAGGTCACCTGGTTCACCCGCACCCCGTGACCGGCTCCGCCCCGGCGGGTAGGGCTGTGGACGACGCCGTTGATGGGAGGAGCCGATGACCGTCACCGTGGCGCTCGCCGGTGACACCATGCTGGGCCGGGGAGTGGCGGAGGAGATCGCCGCCTCCGGACCGCACGGCCTGTTCTCCGCCGGCGTGCGCGAAGCCTTCGCGGAGGCCGACCTCGCCCTGCTGAATCTGGAGTGTTGCGTTTCCGCCCGCGGCCGGCCGTGGGACGCGCCGGGCAAGCCCTTCCATTTCCGCGCACCCCCGGACGCGGCCGGTGCGCTCGCCGATCTCGGCGTGGACTGCGTGACGCTCGCCAACAACCACGCGCTCGACTACGGCCCGGACGCGCTGGAGGACACGTTCCAGCACCTGGGAGGGGCGGGGATCCGGGTCGTCGGCGCGGGTGCGGGTCTTGAGGAGGCGCGAGAGAGCGTTGCGCTGGAGGCAGGCGGCGTCCGCGTCGCGGTCGTGGGGATCACCGATCACCCGTCCGACTTCGCCGCCGCTCCCGGCCGTCCGGGCGTCGCCCATGTCGAGTTGGAGAAGGGCGTCCCGGAGTATCTGGCGGATCAGATCCGGCGGCTCCGGCAGGGCGGCGACGTGGTGCTCGTCCTGCCGCACTGGGGGCCGAACATGATCCAGGAGCCGTTGCGCTATGTCCGGCGGGCGGCGAAGGAACTGGTGGACGCCGGCGCGGCGCTCGTCGCCGGAAGCTCGGCGCACGTCTTCCACGGCGTGGCCTGGCCGGTCGTCTTCGACATGGGCGACTTCATCGACGACTACGTCGTTGACGAGATGCTGCGCAACGACCTCGGCCTCCTGTTCCTGGTCACGTTCGACCGTACGGGGCCGTCCCGCATCGAGGCCGTGCCGCTGCGGCTCGGTTTCTGTCACACCGGCCTCGCCGAGGACGCCGACCACCGGTGGATCGCCGAGCGTTTCACCAGGGCCTGCGCCGCCTTCGGGACGCGCGTGACCGCCCACCGGGGCCGTCTCGTCATCGACGGACCGCCCCGGGCGGGCGGGTCGTAGCGGGCCCCCGGCGGTGACGGCCGGCCGGGCTAGAGCGGATCGCCCAGGGGCCCGTACTCGTCCACGAGGGCGTCGGCCCAGTGGGCGGCGAAGTCGGGTTGCGCGCCGTCCACGTCGGTGAAGCCGTACTCCTCGTACAGGCCCCAGGTCGCCAGCGCCCGCCCGGTCTTCGCCATGACGCCGGGGTCGGCCGCGAGCGCGGCCACGGCCCGTCCCAGATAGGCCGGCGTCTCGGAATGGGCGAAATGCGGGTCCTGGGCGATGGCGTCCCGCCAGTTCGCCTCGGTGACGCCGAAGTGCTCCAGGACGGCCTCCGAACGCAGGAAGCCGGGGGTGATGGCCACGGCCGCGACCCCGTGCGGCTTCAGCTCGGCGGCCTGTGCGACGGCCAGGCGGATCACCGCCGACTTCGCGAGATCATAGAAGAACGAACCGCGGTAGCGGGCGGTGTTGCCGTCGGTCACCTCCACCACGAGCCCCCGCCCGCGGGCGACCAGCAGCGGCAGCGCGTACCGGCTGGTGATCACGTGCGTCTCCACCGCCCGCCGCAGCAGCCGCAGCCCGGCGTCGAGGTCCTGCTCCCACAGCGGATGCGACCAGTCGGTCAGCGGGTCGCCGCCCCACACGGAGTTGACGAGCACGTCGAGCCGCCCGCCCTGTTCCGCCGCGATCCGCTCGACCAGTGCGCTGACCTCGTCCGGACGGCTGTGATCGGCACGGACCGGGATGCCGGCCCCACCGGCCGCCGTGACCTGCTCGGCGGTCTCCTCGATGGTCTCCGGCCGGTCGAGGTCGGAGCGTCCCGAACCACTGCTGCGCCCCGTGACGTACACGGTCGCCCCGGCGGCCCCGAGCTGGACGGCGATGCCCCGCCCACCTCCTCGCGTGCCACCCGCGACCAGCGCGACATGGTCCGTCAGCGGACGATCTTCCATGATCCCTCCCTAGGGGACGTGCGGCGCCAGGGCGGCGTCGACCTCGCGCCGGAGCCGTTCGGGCAGCGTTCCCCGCCGATCGAGGGCCCAGGTCAGCCCAGTTCCCGCGATGACGGCCTGGATGGATTCGGCCAGCGCCCCGACATCCGTCCCGGACACGAGCCCGCCCTCGGACACCGCCGCGCCGAGCAGCGTCTCGATCACCCGCCCGTTCGCCCGGTGGACGGCCAGGGCCTGCTCGTGAAGCTCCGGGTCGGTGAGGTCCATGCAGAGGAAGGCCAGATGGTTGGCGTACCTCTCCGGTGTGGTCATCTCGGACACCGTCGCCCCCGCGAACGCCCTGAGCGCCGCAAGCGCCGACGCGTGACCTTCCCGCGCCCGCTCGTGCAACGCGTCCGCGTCCCGTGCCGACTGCTTCGCGAGCGCCAGCAGCAGACCCCGCTTCGACCCGAACCGCTGGACGAGCGTGCCGGGCACGAGCCCGACCTCGTCCGCCACCGCCGCGAGCGTGAGCCTCGCCGGGCCGATCCGCCCGATCACCTCGACCGCCGCCCGCAGGATCACCGCGTCGTCCACACCCCGCGGCCGCCCCGCCATCGCATGATCCCCTCATTGATAAATGAATGTGCATTTATTAAATCGCCTCACCGCGCTCACTGCAAATCGGGACTCGCGACCACACGACCCTTAGTTACGGATGGCGACAGCCGGGTAACCGGTTGTGGTGGCGTATCAGGCTGAGCCCTCGCGGGGCGTCTCGTACCCGGTCATCGCGATGTTCATGGTGGCCGTCTTCTTCCTGAGCGCCGCCTTCGTCGCCTCCTACGTGGGCGGCCTGCACGCGCCGCACCCGCACCGCGTACCGCTCGGCGTCGTCGGGCCGGCCGAGGCCACCGCGCCGATCGAGGCGACACTGCGCCGGCAGGGCGACACCTTCGACGTGCACGCCTACCCGACGCCGGACGCCGCGCGCCGCGCGATCCGCGACCGGGACGTCTACGGCGCGTACCTGCCCCAAGAGGGCAGGCTGCTGATCACCTCCGCGTTCGGGCCCACCGCGAGCGGCCTGCTCCGCGACACCTTCGCCCGGACGGCCGCCGCCGAGGGCAGGACGCTGTCGGTGACGGACGTGGCGCCCGCCGACCCCGGCGACCCGGAAGGTCTCGTCCCGTTCTATCTCGTGATCGGATGGATCGTCAGCGCCTACCTGGTCGCCGCGATCGTCGGTCTGTACCGGGGCATGGCGGCCGCGACGTTCCGCGACGCCGTGGTGCGCCTGGCGGCCTTCGCGGTGTACGCCGCCGCCATCGGCGCCGCCGGAACGCTGATCGTGGAGCACGGCTACGGCTACCTGTCCGGCAGCCCATGGCTGCTCACCGGGATCGGCGCCCTGTGCGTGTTCGCGGTGGCGGCGGCGACCGCGGCGGCCGAGAGCCTGATCGGCATTTTCGGGACGGCCCTGGCGATCCTCGCGTTCGTGGTGCTGGGCAACCCCTCGGCGGGCGGCCCGTGGCCCCTGGAGTTCCTGGCGCCGTTCTGGCGCGCGGTCGGCCCCTGGCTGCCCAACTGGGCGGGGACCGAGGCCGTCCGCAACGCCGTCTACTTCGACGGCCACGACCTGACCCGCCCCCTGATCGTCCTGGCCGTCTACGCCGCCGTCGGCATCGCGGCCGTGCTGCTGCTCGCCGGCCGCACCAATCCCGTCATGCGCTTCCCCGACCGCTCCGGCGAATGAGGCACGCCGGCAGGGTCCCGGCGTGCGGGACCGGGCCGGACGGGAATCGGACGACGGTGTGGATGCGGTCGTGGACGACCTGGCGGACGATCACGGTCGTTCGCGGTCGTGGCGACCACCGAGGAAGCGCCGCGCGAGCTCGCCGATCTCGGCGGCGCGGTTGAGCCAGGGCGCGTGACCACCCGGGACGACGCGCAGTTCGGCGTCCGGCATGAGCGCCGCCGCGCGGCGCGCGTCTCGGCCGTCCGGCGCGCATCACCACGTTCATCAGGGCGAGCAGGCTGCCGCCGTAGGCGGGGAGGCGTTCGCAGAACGCCGCCGGGATCGTCCCGCCGATGACCATGACCAGCGGCGGCCCTTCTCCCGCGACCAGGACGTGGGCGCTGCCGCCGATGGCGGGCACGTCGATGTGGCGGGATTCCGCCGCGACCCCGTAGCGGCTCAGCGTGCGTTGCTGCGCGTTCCTGAACTCCGCATGACCGTTCATCACATGGTCCTTCTCATTTCGTGCCGGTCCCGACGTTGATCTCCGCGTGGAGCACCGCGCCGGGCTCACCGCCGGAGCGTTCGCGCAGGAGCCCGTCCAGCACCCGGTGCACGTCGCCGCGTTGCCGCGCGGTCAGGCCCGCGGCGAGCCGCGCCCCGATCGGATTGCTGGCCGTGACCATGTTCCACAGGTGCGTCGCGGACTCGGCGGGCATGTCCCAGGTGATCGTGTCCACCGTCACGCCCGTCAGCCCCGCCGCGGCGAGGCGCTCCCGGAAGAGGTCCGGGTCGGCCAGGCGGAAGGGCGGCGGCGGTTCCATCGGCGGCATGGCCGCGGGCGCGACCGCCTGGACGGCGCCCATGAAGAATCCGAGGAACTCGGCCTTGTGGAGCGCGCCGAACGCGACGACGAGCATCTTGCCACCGGGTCTGGTGACGCGCACCATCTCGGCGAGCCCGCCGCTCAGGTCCGGAAACAGCGACACCCCGTGCTGGGACGCGGACACGTCGAAGGCGCCGTCCGCGAACTCCAAAGACCGGCCGTCCATGACCCTGCCCTCGATGTTCGCCAGGCCCTCCTTCGCGGCGCGGGCGGTGAGCCGCTCGATCATCGTCGGCGCGATGTCGGTCGCCACCACGTCCGCCCCCAGACGCGCGGCCGGGATGCTCAGCGCGCCGCTGCCGGCGGCCACGTCCAGGAACCGTGCGCCGGGGCGGATGCCCAGCGGGCGGAGCACCGCCTCCCCGTGCCGCATGTTCCCCGGGGTGAGGAACTCGTCGTATCCGGGCGCGATCGTGTCCCACGCGCCCCGGATCTGCTCCTGGCCCGGTGTCTCGGTGGTCATGCCCTGCCTCCCTGCTCATCGGCATCGCCTGAGGCGAACGTAGGCGCGGGCGGACCGGCGTCGCTTCGGGCGGATCGACCAAGCCGTGCAGGGGCCGACATGGGTGATTTCGTGTAGTCGGCTACAGCAGGTCGTGCTCGTAGGCGAAGGCCGTGGCGGCCGCACGTGACGACAGGCCGAGCTTGGTGAAGATGTTGGCGACGTGCCGTGCCACCGTCTTGTCGCTGATCAGCAGCGTCTCGGCGATCTGCCGGTTGGTCGCCCCGGTGGCCACCAGCCGCAGCACCTCCAGCTCCCGCGGCGTCAGTCCCCCGGCCGCGCTCCGCGGCGCGCCCGCCAGTTCCCACGCCTCCGCCAGGGCGGGTGCGGCGCCCAGGTCCTCGAAGACCCGCCGGGCGGCGTCCAGCTCCAGGTCGGCGGTGTCGTGATCGTTCAGCCGGCGGCACGCCCTGGCCATCCCCAGCCGCGCCCGGGCCGCCTCGTACGGTGCGTCCAGCTCCCGCCAGGACGTCCAGGCCCGGCGCAGCGCGGAGCATGCGCGGGCCGCGTCGCCGTCGGCCAGCAGCACCGTGCCGCGCGCGTACTCGACCAGCGCGCGCAGGTAGGACGAGTCGAAGACCGCGGCGATGTTCCCCAGTTCCCCGGTCGCCGTCCGGGCCGTCTCGACCTCACCGGCGGCCAGCGCGATCTCGGTGTACGCGGCCAGCATCCGGGCCCGCTCCACCACACCCTCGGTCTCCTCGACCACCCGGCGCATCGCCGCGACCGCGTCGCCGACCCGCCCCTGGGCCAGCCGCAGCAACGCCAGTCCCGGTTGCACCGGATGGCCCGAGCGGCTGGCGCGGCGATAGGTCTCCTCGGCCCGGGCGAACTCGCCCCGCAACCGGAGCAGTTCGGCCTGCTGGTAGAGCGCCATCCCCAGGACCGGGTCGCCGGGCGGGTCCGACAGCCGCTCGCAGGCCCGCCGCGCCTCGTCCATCGCGCCGGTCCACTCGCCGCACATCTGCATGATCTCCGAGCGATGCACCAGGCACTGCCCGCGGAACGCCGTGAGGTCCTCCTGGGCGTCGCACCAGCGGCTCAAGGCCGCGGTCCACTCTCGTGCCCGCCGCAGGTCGAAGACACCCCGGCAGGCGACGATGACGCCGCAGTAGACGATGCCCGCGGCGATCGCCGACACCTCTCCGGCGGTCACCGCGACCATCACCTCGTCCAGGACCCGGGCCCCCCGCCTCGCCTGCCCTCCGGCGATCAGCGCCTGACCGCGGCCCAGACCCCCGAGCGCACGCAGGTCGGTGTCGCCGAACCGGTCCGCGATCTCCACGATCCGGTCGAACTCGGCATACGCGGCCGCGGGGTCACCGCCCTCCAGGGCCCCCAGCGCGGGCGGAATCCGCAGGTACCCCCGTTCGGCGCAGTCCAGCCCCGCCTCGTCCAGGACGCCCTGAGCCCGAGCGAGCCACCCGCCTCCGCGCGCGTGATCCCCGTGCTGCATGAGGACGAGAGCGAGCCAGAAAGCGCACCGGACCGCGCGGGCGGGACGGCCGCATCCGAGGAACGCGACGTGCGCCCGCTGCCACGCGTCGGCCGCGGCGTCCATCCGGCCGGACAGGTATGCCGCCGTCCCCATCATGGTGAGGTCTTCGGCGTCCAGTGAGCCTCGCTCGTCGGCGGTGGAAAGCGCGGCGTGCGCCGTCGCCCACGCCTGCCGCCCATAGGCTTCGCGACCCTCCTCCACCGGGTCGTCGATCCTCATCGGACACTCCCGCCGTTGCCTGTCCGCGCTGGTACGGGGCGTACACGTCAGCGCAACGATATCGCGCGGGCCCCGGCGGAGCCGGCGGCGTCAGCGTGTGGCGGCCGCCTGGAAGTAGTGCCCTTCGTCGAGGTCGGCCAGCAGACCGGCGTGCCGGGGCCTCCACCCGAGCAGGGCGCGGGTGGCCGTGCTCGTGGCGGGAACATCGGCTGAGACCAGGGCGCCGAGCCAGCCGAAGTGCCCGGCCGCGTCCTCGGCGGCGATGCCCTTGACGGGGAGGCCCAGGTGCCGGCCGATCACCTCGGCGACGTGACGGAGCGGCACCCCCTCGTCGTCGACCCCGTGCAGCCGCGACCCGGCGGGCGCCCCTTCGAGGGCGAGCCGGACCAGGTGCGCGGCGTCCAGCCGGTGGACGGCGGGCCACCGGTTCGTCCCGTCGCCGGCGAACGCGGCGACGCCGCGGTCACGCGCGACGCCGATGAGGCGGGGGATGAAGCCGTGCACGTCACCGGCGCCGTGCACCGTCGGCGGAAAACGGACGGCCGCCGACCGGACGTTCCGCCCGGCCATGGCGATCAGCTCCTGCTCGGTCACCCCCCGGGGACCCGCCGTCCGAGGGTCGCCCTCATCGGCCTCCGTCACGGTGCGGCCCGGCGCGAAGCTCGTGCCGGACGCGATGATCAGCGGACGCCCGGAGCCTTCGAGTGCGGCGCCCATCGCCCGCACCGCACGCAGGTCGGTTTCGGCCGACGCGGTGAAGTCGGTGAAGTCGTGCACGAAGGCCATGTGGACGACGCCGTCCGCCGCCGCGGCCGCCGCGCGGAGACCGTCCAGATCGGCGAGTTCACCGCGGTGAACGGCGACGCCGGCCGCCTCGAGCGCGGCCGCGGAAGCGTCCGAGCGGGCAAGGCCGACCACCTCGTGCCCATGGTCGAGCAACTCGCGGACGACGCCGGAGCCGATGTTCCCGGTGCCACCTGTGACGAAAACGCGCATGGGTTTCCCTCCCCTTCGATGTCAGTCACTGTCATCACAGTAGCGCACGATGACAGTGACTGTCATCGCGCTACACTCGGGAGGTG
Source organism: Spirillospora sp. NPDC048819 (assembly GCF_040650055.1). Classification (NCBI taxonomy): domain Bacteria; kingdom Bacillati; phylum Actinomycetota; class Actinomycetes; order Streptosporangiales; family Thermomonosporaceae; genus Spirillospora; species Spirillospora sp. NPDC048819. Next base: position 65,422 of record NZ_JBEZGN010000013.1, read on the forward strand.
GGCCGATGGCAGCCGGATGCGCGTGGACGACTTGAGCGGGCGGCTCTCGAACTGTTCGGCGAAGTCGGGTTCAACCAGGCCACCGCGGCCGGCATCGCCGCACGCGCGGGCCTGACGGAACGCACGTTCTTCCGGCATTTCGCCGACAAACGCGAGGTGCTGTTCGGGGGAGCGGGCGAACTTCAGGAGCTGCTCGCGCGGGAGGTCCGCGACGCGCCCCGCTCTCAGGCCGCCCCGCTCGACGCGATCGCCGCGGCACTCGAAGCCGCCGGCCCCGTGTTCGAGGAGCGCCGCGCATTCGTACGGCAACGCCAGGGCGTCATCGCCGACAACGTCGAACTCCAGGAACGTGAGCTGATCAAGCTCGCCAGGCTGTCATCGGCGCTCGCCGGCGCCCTCCGCGACCACGGCGTCCCCGACTGGCCCGCGACCCTGGCCGCCGAGACCGGCGTCGCGCTCTTCAAGACCGCCTTCCAACGCTGGATCGACGACCCCGACGCCCGGGAGTTCGCCCCGCTCGTCCGCCGGTCGCTCGCCGAACTGAAGGCGGTGACCGCCGACAGCCTCTGACCGCTGCCGCGGAGTCGCGGGTGAGGGCCGCGGTCGGCGCGGACGGCGGCGCGCGCCGAGCCCCGCGGCGTTCAGTATTCGCCCGTGATGGTGTTGAGGCGCTCCACGGCGTCGGCGAAGTCCCCGACCATGTCGTAGACGACCTGGCGGGCGGGCTTGACGGTGTTCATGAGGCCGACGCACTGGCCGACGAAGTAGTTGGCGAGCTGCCGTGCGCCCGGGTTGCCGGACTCGGCGATCTTGGTGATCTGCCGCATGGCGCCCTCGGCGACGATCATCTGGAGGGGCATGCCGAGGGGGCCGGGGCTCGCGGGGCCCTCCCACTCCTCCGTCCAGGCGGAGCGGAGCTGGCGGGCGGGCTTGCCGGTGCGGGAGCGGGAGCGGACCGTGTCGCGGGACGTGGCCGCGAGCATCTTCTCCTTCACCGGGCCGGAGGTCTCCGCCTCCTCGGTGGTGAGCCAGACCGAGCCGCACCAGACGCCGGACGCGCCGAGGGCCAGGGCGGCGGCCATCTGGCGTCCCGTGGCGATGCCGCCGGCGGCGAGGACGGGCACCGGGGCGACGGTGTCGACGACCTCGGGGACGAGGACCATCGTGGAGATCTCGCCGGTGTGGCCGCCGGCCTCGCCGCCCTGCGCGACGATCAGGTCGACGCCGGCGGCGACCTGGCGGCGGGCGTGCTCGGACGTCCCGACGAGCGCGGCGACGGGGATCCCGGCGGCCTTCGCCTTCTCCACCATGAGCGGGGGAGGGGTGCCGAGGGCGCTGGCGATGAGGCCGATGGGGTGGGCGAGCGACACGTCGATCAGCTCGGTCGCGCCCTCCTTGGTGACCTGGGTGCCGCCGCGCGCGTTGGACCGCTTGGCCTGCTCGAAGTCCGGCAGCGGGACGTCGTACTTGGCGAACAGGCCGGTGAGGAAGTTCCAGTGCTCGTCGGGGATCGCGGCGAGCATGGCGTCGAGGCCGCCGCCGCTCTCCGCGGACTTGTCGATCTTGCCGGGGACCAGGACGTCCACGCCGTAGGGGCGGCCGTTCACGTGGTCGTCGATCCAGCGCAGTTCCTCTTCGAGGCGGTCGGGGGTGTAGGCGACCGCCCCGAGGACGCCGAAGCCGCCCGCGTTGGTCACGGCGGCGACGACGTCGCGGCAGTGGCTGAAGGCGAACAGCGGGAACTCGATGCCGAACCGTGCGGAGACCTCGGTGTTCATGACCCCAGACGCTAACGGACCGAATGGCGTTCGGTCTAGGGGTGGAACAGGACGTAGGACTCGCCCTCGTCCGGGTGCACGAACGCCGCCCGGACGGGGAGGCCCTCGCGCAGGGACGCCGGGTCGACGCCGTCCAGGCGGGTGTGCAGCCAGGGGCCCTCGGCCAGCTCGACCAGCGCCAGGTGGGCAGGGGGCTGCCCGGCGTCCCGGGAATGGGTGACGGTCCAGGTCACCAGGGTCGCCTCGCCGCTCGCCTCGGCCCAGCCGAGGTCCTCGTTCCCGCAGCCGTGGCAGCCGGCCTCATCCGGCGCGAACCAGCGGTCGCACGCCTCGCAGCGCCTGATGACGAGCCGCCCGGCGGCGGCGCCGTCGAAGAACGGGTCGGTGCGGCCGTCCCGCCGCAGGACTCCGATGTTCATGCCCGGTCCCCCTTCTCGTGCGGGCTGACGATGAGCGTGGAGTGGTGGTCGAGGATGCCGCCGTTCCCGCTGACGAGGATCACGTCGTTGGACGGGGCCTGCCGCCCGCCGCCGTCCCCTCTCGCCTGGATCACGGCCTCCGACAGCGGCGTCATGCCCCACATGTAGTACGCCGAGAGCTGGCCGCCGCCGGTGTTGGTCGGCAGCGACCCGCCGGGGCCGAGCGCGCCCGACGCGGCGAACGCGCCGCCCTCGCCCTTCGCGCAGAACCCGTAGTCCTCCAGCGACACCAGGACCGTGTAGGTGTAGCAGTCGTACAGCTCGCACACGTCGACGTCGGACGGCGTGATCCCCGCCATCTTCATCGCCGTCGCCCCGGAGGAGACCGCGCCGGTCGTCAGGCCGAACTCGCTGCCGCGCTCCTTGCGGTGCCCGGGGTGTCCCTGCCCCCAGCCCCACAGGTGGACGGGCGGACGGGCGAGGTCGCGGGCCCGGTCGGCGCTCGTGACGATGACGGCGATCGCGCCGTTGGAGACCAGGCAGCAGTCCAGCAGGTGCAGCGGCTCCGACACCCACCGCGACTCCTGGTGGTCGGCGAGCGTGATCGGCTCGCGCATCTGGGCGAGCGGGTTGCGGGAGGCCCACTCGCGGGTCGAGACGGCGATCGCGCCGAGCTGCTCGCTGGTGGTGCCGTAGCGGGTCATGTGCCGCTGGGCGGCGAGGGCGTAGAACGAGTTGACGCTGCGAAGCCCGAGCGCCGCCGTCATCCCGCTGAACCCGTACCATTCGCGGGCGTCGCGGTCGTACGCCGAACCGGCCGGCTTCTGCGGCTTCAGCGGCGCGTCGGCGAACACGCAGGCGACGGTCGTCGCCGAGCCGCTCAGCACCGACATCGCCGCGTGCGCCAGCATCGCGCCGGCGGTCGCGCCGAACGCGTTCATGAGCGAGAGCAGCCGCAGGTCGCGGAGCCCGAGCGTGCCCGCCAGCTCGATGCCCGGAGAGCCGCCCAGGCCGTGGCTGACCAGCAGCCCGTCCAGGTCGCCGAGCGTCAGCCCCGCGTCGGCCACGGCGAGCCGGACGGCGTCGGCGGCGAGCCGCCGCGGGCTGCGCCCGTAGACCTTGCCGAGCTCGGTCATCCCGAGCCCCACGATCGATGTGCCCATCACTGCACCCTCGCCCCTCCACGATTCACCCGGCCACGGTACCGAATGGCGTTCGGTGCTCTCGATGGCGGGTTGATCGCGAGACCGGCGAAAAGCCGCCCGCGCCCCCGGGGCGACGGGGACGCGGGCGACGGGCCGCCTGCGGGAGGCCGGTTCAGGGCCGTTCGGTCACGAAGCCAGGACCGCCTGCAGGAAGTCCCGGGTGCGCTGCTCGGCCGGCTCGCCGAAGATCTGGTCCGGGGGACCCTCCTCGACGATCTGGCCCTGGTCGAACATCAGGACCCGGTCGGAAATGTCCTTGGCGAAGGCCATCTCGTGGGTGACGCACAGCATGGTCAGATCGCTCTGCCGGGCGATGTCGCGCAGCAGGTCCTGGACGCCGACGACGAGCTCGGGGTCCAGGGCCGAGGTGACCTCGTCCAGCAGCAGCACACGGGGCTGCATGGCGAGCGCCCGCGCGATCGCCACCCGCTGCTGCTGGCCGCCCGACAACTGGGACGGATGAGCGTTGATCTTGTCGGCGAGGCCGACCAGCTCCAGCAGGTCCCTGGCGCGTTCGAACGCCTCGTCCTTGGACACCCCCAGCACGCGCACCGGCCCCTCGGTGAGGTTGCGCAGCACGTTCATGTTGGGGAACAGGTTGAACTGCTGGAACACCATGCCGACCTGCTTGCGCATCTCGTGCAGGTGCTTCTGGTTGGCCGGGACGCGCTTGCCGCCGCGCTCCATGTGCCACAGCGTGTCGTCGCCGATCCAGATGACGCCCTCGTTGAGGGTCTCCAGCGTCATCAGGAGCCGCAGGATGGTGGTCTTGCCCGACCCGCTCGGCCCGATGAGCGTCACCCGCTCGCCGGGCTCCACGTTGAAGTCGAGCTCGCGGAGCACGACGTTGTGGCCGAACCGCTTGACCACCTTCTCGAAGCGGATGCCCGGCGCGCCGCCGCGCGGAAGCTCCGCGGCGGGCCCGCCCTTCTGCACGTCGCCCTTCTGCGTGGAGACGCCCTTCTCCGTCGGGACGTCCTTCTCCGTGGAGGCGCTCTCATCGGCCGCGACGCCCTTCGGGGTCGGATCGCCCTCCGGGTCCTGGGGCGTCGGGGCTTCCGGTGTGGTGTCAGTTGGTGGCATAACGCCTCTCCAAGCGGCGGACCAGTATCGAGGATATGACGCTGACCACGACGAACAACAGGCCGACCATCGTCATCGGCTCCAGGAACTGCCCGTTCACCGACCCCACCTTGTTGGCGGCGAAGAGCAGTTCCGCGACGTTGATCGCGAACAGCATCGGCGAGTCCTTGAACATCGCGATCAGGTAGTTGCCCAGCGTCGGGATCACCCGGCGGATCGCCTGCGGCAGGATCACGTCCAGCCACACCCGCGACTTCGGCAGGTTGATGGCCGTGCACGCCTCCCACTGCCCCTTCGGGACGTCGGCGATGCCTGCCCGGTACACCTCCGCCGTGTAGGTCGAGTAGTGGACGCCGAGCGTGATGATGCCCGCCGTCAGCGGTCCGATCGTGATGCCCCAGGCGGGCAGGACGAAGAAGACGAAGTACAGCTGCGGGATCAGCGGCGTCGACCTGATGAACTCCGTGACCCACCGGACCGTCTGGTTGACGGCCGTGTACGGCGTGCGGCGCAGCAGCGTCCACACCAGGCCCAGGAGCAGGGCGAGCACGTAGCCGACCAGCGTCGCGATGACGGTGTAGCGCAGCCCGTCCAGCAACTCGGGAAGGATCTCGCCCGTGTATTCCCAGTTCCAGGTCATCAGCTCGCCACCCCCGCTCCGGGAGCACCGGCCGCGATCGTGCTGAGCGACGGCTCAGTGGGAAGCTTGCGGCCCAGCATCCGGTCCACGCGCCGCTCGGCGTAGCGGACGAACAGCTGCAGCACCTGCGCGATCACGAAGTAGAGGATCAAGGCCACCGAGAAGGCCGCGATGGTCTCCCCGCTGCTGCCCTGGATGTTCTTCGAGACGCGGGTCAGGTCGACCAGGCCGACCAGGGACACGATGGCCGTCCCCTTCATCAGCTCGATGATCAGGTTGCCGAAGGGCGGCAGCATCAGCGCGAAGGCCTGCGGCAGCAGGACCCGCCGCATCCGCTGGAACGGCGTGAAGTTCAGCGCCACCGTCGCCTCGTACTGGGCCTTCGGCACCGCCTTGATCGAGCCGCGGACCACCTCGGCGCCGTAGGCGCCGACGTTCAGGCCGAGTGCCAGCACGGCCGCCACGATCGTGGTGAACCGCAGCCCGATCAGGGGCAGCGCGTAGAAGAACCAGAACAGCAGCACCAGGGTCGCGTTACCGCGGAAGAACTCCACGTACACCCTGTTCAGGACGCGTACCCCGGCGTGCCGCGAGGCGCCCGCGAGACCGAAGATCAAAGCGAGCACCAGCGCGAGCGCGCCGCCGAACACGGTGAGCCGGAAGGTGAGCCACGCGCCATCGAGCCACTGGGGGTAGCTCTCGAGGACGTCCGTCACCCGGGATCAGCCCTTGCAGAACTTCGCCGCGGTGTCGTCCGGCCCGGGCATCTCCGCCTCGGTGAACCCGAACGGCTGCAGGACCGGCAGAAGCTGGTTCGCCTGCTTCAGCTTCGCGAGCTCGTCGTTCCACGCCTTCAGCAGGTCCGCGTCGGCCTTGCGGAACGCGAACGCGCCGGCGCCGAGCTGCTCCTTGCCGTCGATGACCGGCGTGAACGCCTCGGTCACCTCGTAGCCCTCGCCCTCGTGCTTGGACAGCAGGTCGGCCAGGGAGATGCGGGTCAGCCAGATGCAGTCGATGCGGCCGGCCTTGAGGCCCTCGAAGGCGCTGGCCTGGTCGGCGAAGGTCTTGATGTCGTCCTTCTTGACCCCGGTGCTCTCGGCGTAGCCGGCCTCGACGGCGCCGGTGAGCACGCCGACCCTCACGCCCTTCTTGCCCGGGTCCTCGGCGGTCTTCAGGCCCTCGGGGTTGCCCTCCTTGACCATGAAGGCGCTCTTGGCGACGTACTCGGGGTTGGCGAACGCCGCGGAGGCGCAGCGCTCCGGCGTGATGAACATGCCGGCGGCGATCGTGTCGAACCGCCTGGCGTTGAGCCCGGCGATCAGGCCGGCGAAGTCGACCTGGACGCCCTTGACCTCGTCGATCCCGAGCTTCTTGAAGATGACGCGCGCCAGCTCGGGCGCCTCACCGGTCAGCTTGCCGGACTTGTCGGTGTAGCCGTAGGGCGCCTCGTTGGCGAAGCCGACGGTGATCGAGCCTGCACTCTTGGCCTTCGCCAGCGTCCCGCCGCCGGCGAGCTCCTCTTCCGGATCCGTCGTGGAGCAGCCCGCCGCGGCCAGCGGTACCGCGGCGGACAGCAGCACGGCGGTGCGCAGGAAGTCACGTCTCGAGGAAGTCATCATCGAACTCCTGGATGGGTGTGCTCCCGCGCCCGCGGGGAGCCGCTACGGCCCCCCGCGGGCGCGGGAGCAGGATGGGTCGGGGTTATCGAATTGTTGTGTTCATTCAGCCGCCCACGGGGGTGAAGTCGCGGGCACCGATGAACTCCGGACGCGGGGCGGGCGCCGAGAAGGGCTCGACGCAGGTGTTCTCGACGCTGTTGAAGACGATGAACACGTTGGAGCGCGGGAACGGGGTGATGTTGCCGTTCGAGCCGTGCATGCAGTTGCAGTCGAACATGGTCGCAGAGCCCGCCGGCCCTGTGAACAGCTCAATCCCGTGTTTTTCGGCAAGGATCGACAAGCTGTTGGGATCGGGCGTCCCGATCTCCTGTCCGCGCAGGGACTCCTTGTAGTGGTCGTCCGGGGTCTCCCCGACACAGGCCACGAAGGTCTTGTGCGAGCCAGGCATAATCATTAGCCCGCCATTGTGCACGAAATTCTCGGTGAGCGCGATGGATATGCTCACCGCGCGCATCCGCGGCATGCCGTCCTCGGCGTGCCAGGTCTCGAAGTCCGAGTGCCAGTAGAAGTCCTTGCCGCTGAACCCCGGCTTGTAGTTCACCCGGCTCTGGTGGACGTAGACCTCGGAGCCAAGGAGCTGCCGGGCCCGGCCGACGACGCGGGGGTCGCGCACGAGCCGGTCGAAGACCTCACTGATCTTGTGGATCTCGAAGATGGAGCGGACCTCGTCCGAACCGCGCTCGGTGACCGTGCGCTCGTCGGCCAGGATCCGCGGGTCCGAGGACAGCCGGCGCAGCTCGGCGCGGTAGTCCTCGACCTCCTCCGGGGAGATGAGCTGGTCGACGGACAGGAATCCGTCGGCCTCGAACGAGTCGAGCGTCGCACCGTCGATCGGCCCGTCCTCCGCGGCGCCGTGCACGACAGGGTCCTGCCGGTACAGCAGCGCCGCCTCGACGCCCTTCCGGGTGGGGTAGGCGTCGCCGATGGTCGGATGGGACTCGATGATGCTCATGCGTCCTCCTCTGTCAGCAGCGGGTACACACCGTTCTCGTCATGGACCTCCCGGCCGGTGACCGGCGGGTTGAACACGCAGACGGTCCGCACGTCCGTGTGAGCCCGCAGGGTGTGGTGCTCGTGCTCGTCCAGCAGGTACATCACGCCCGGCTCGATCTTGTGCTTCTCGCCCGTCTCGTCGTTGGTCAGCTCTCCCTGGCCCTCGATGCAGTAGACGGCCTCGACGTGGTTCGCGTACCACATCCTGGTCTCGGTTCCCGCGTACAGGATCGTCTCGTGCATCGAGAAGCCGACGCCCTCCTTGGCGAGCACGAACCGGCGGCTGCACCACGTCGGTGCCTGCACGTCGCGCTCGGTGCCGATGATCTCGTCAAGGGAACGAACGATCATGAATCTCCTCTTTCCGGCTGTGCCCGGCGCCGGGCCCGCGCGGGGCCCGGCGGTTCGGGCGGGGGTTCGCTCAGGTCGTCCGGCTCAGACGGCGACCTTCTGGCGGACGGCCTCCAGCGAGTCCGCGATGATCTCCAGGCCCTGGCCCAGTTCGGCCTCGGTCGTGGTGAGGGGCGGCAGCAGCTTGACCACCTCGCCCTCCGGGCCGGAGGTCTCCATCAGCAGCCCGCGCTCGAACGCCTCGGCGCACACCTTCGGCGCCATCTCGGCGTCGTGCATCACCAGGCCCCATGCCAGGCCGCGGCCGCGGACGGAGTCGACGGCGCCGGCGTGCGCGAGCGCGATCGACTCCAGCGCCGTCTGGACCTGCTGGCCCTTGGCGAGGGTCTGCTTCTCCATGTCGTCGCCGGTCCAGTAGTCCTCCAGCGCGGCGACGGCGGTGACGAACGCGGGGTTGAAGCCGCGGAAGGTGCCGTTGTGCTCGCCCGGCTCCCACACGTCCAGCTCCCGCTTCATGAGCGTGATCGCGAACGGCAGCCCGTAGCCGCTGAGCGACTTGGACAGGCAGACGATGTCCGGGGTGATCCCGGCCTCCTCGAAGCTGAAGAAGGACCCGGTGCGGCCGCAGCCCATCTGCACGTCGTCGACGATGAGCAGGATGTCCTGCCGGCGGCACAGGTCCTGCAGGCCGCGCAGCCACTCGGCGGTGGCGACGTTGATGCCGCCCTCGCCCTGGACGGTCTCCACGATGACGGCGGCGGGCTTGTCGAGGCCGCTGCCGCTGTCCTCCAGCATCGTCTCGAACAGCAGGAAGTCGGGCGTCCTGCCGTCCAGGTAGTTGTCGTAGGGCATCGCGACGCCGTGCCCGAGCGGCACGCCGGCCCCGGTGCGCTTCATCGAATTCCCCGTGACGGCGAGCGCGCCGAGCGTCATGCCGTGAAACGCGTTGGTGAAGCTGACGACCGTCTCGCGGCCGGTGTACTTGCGGGCGAGTTTCAGGGCGGCCTCGACCGAGTTGTTGCCCGCAGGGCCGGGGAACTGGATTTTGTAGTCGAGCGCCCGCGGCTGGAGCACGTACTCGTTGAACCGTTCCAGGAACTCCCGTTTGGCCGAGCTGTACATGTCCAGGCTGTGCACGATCGCGTCGCTCGCGAGATAGTCCATCAGCCGGCGTTTCAGCTGCGGGTTGTTGTGCCCGTAGTTGAGGGTTCCGGCGCCGGCGAAGAAATCCAGGTAGCTTTTCCCGTTCTCATCGGTCATGTGGCTGCCGCGCGCGGTGGTGAACACCGTGGGCCAGCCTCGGCAGTAGCCGCGGACTTCCGATTCCAGGCGGGCGAAAACGTCCATGTCTGCCTCCAGGCAGGTTGGTGTGGGGGAGCGGACGGGGGAGTGGAGTGGATCAGTTCGCGTCGGTGATCGGGCCGATCCGGAAGAGCACCTCGGGCTCGTGTCCCCCCTCGGGGAAGTGCTCCGCGCCGAACAGCGGGCTGCGGGCGAGCTCGCACCCGCGGTCCCGGGCGAACGACTCGAACATAGCGGTGGAGGCGGTGTTGTCCGGCGTGACCGTGGCCTCCATGAACCGGTGGCCGCGGGGGACGAGCCGGTCGGCGAGGTTGTCGAGCATGCGGCGGGCCAGGCCCTGGCCGCGGTGGTCGTGGTCGACGGCGACCTGCCACACGAAGAACGTGTCGGGCCGGGACGGGCGGACGTAGCCGGTGATGAAACCGCAGGGGGCGCCGGCGTCGCGCGCCACCACTGAAGTGTCCGGGAAATCGCGGCACCAGAGCGTGTAGCTGTACGGCGAGTTGACGTCCAGGACGCGTGAGTCCCGGGCCATCCGCCAAAGCTCCGGGCCGTCGGCGAGGCTCGGCTCCTGGAGTTGCACGTCCGCGTTCGTCTCGTTCACGTCCGGGCGTCGGGTCGGTGATTCCAGGGGTTGCGCTGCCATGTCCAGGCAACTTAGCGAATCTCGCACCGTGATCGCAGAGGAATGTTATCTGCGAGATGTTTAGCGCCTTGCCGCACTGGGTAGGGTAATAGGCTTTGTCGAATTCAGTGCAATTCCGAGCGGGCCCGCGCGGGCGGTCGTCCGCATTTCCCCGTGCTACGCAGGAGGTACTGCCGCCCGAGCGGGCGGCTGCGCCAGGACGCTTCCTGAACGCCACCTTAATGTTTTGTCGTGGCCTCGCGAGGGGTTTTGTGTATCGGTTGTGTGAGGTAAGTCACTCAAATTCAATGTGAACGCCTTGGGTGCGGCGAACGTCACCCCGCATCGGGCGAGGTCGTGCGGTCGCGGGCACCCTGGGGCGGGTGTGGGGCAAGGCGTTGAGGCGGGTGCTGGGAGGTCGCACCTACTGACCTTCAAGGGGCAGGTTCAGTTACCGGACGGTAAGGCTCTGATAGCTCAGAGGTAAGAAATCGGGGGTTTCGGACGCGTATTCGCCGGCCGGGGCACGATACGAACACCGTCCCCGGCCGGGATTCCGGACCCGCCGACCCTGGCATTGCGACATGTCCGATTTATCTGGCCATCTGCGAACGGTGTGTTACGCCGGGTGTCGTTTCCCGGCGAAGCGGTCCGTCGCCTCGATCAGATGGTGCAGGATGCCCGGCTCGCTGTAGGCGTGGCCGGCGTCGTCCACGATGTGGAATTCCGCCTCGGGCCACGCGCGGTGCAGATCCCACGCCGTCGCGACCGGCGTGCACACGTCGTAGCGGCCCTGAACGATCACGGCCGGGATGTGGCGGATCCGGTCCACGTCACGGATCAGCTGCTCGTCCTCGAAGAACCCCTCGTTGACGAAGTAGTGGTTCTCGATGCGGGCGAACGCCACCGCGTAGTCCGGCTCGCCGAACCCGCCGGCCAGTTCTGCGTCCGGCAGCAGGGTGATCGTCGAACCCTCCCAGGTCGCCCACGCCTTCGCCGCCGCGACGCGCACGTCGCGGTCCGGGGAGGCGAGCCGCTCGCGGAACGCGGAGATGAGGTCCTCCCGCTCGTCCTCGGGGATCGGCTCGACGTACTTCTCCCACAGATCGGGGAACAGCAGCGACGCGCCCTCCTGGTAGAACCAGTACAGCTCGAACGGCCGCAGCGTGAAGATGCCGCGCAGCACCAGCTCGGTCACCCGCTCCGGATGGGTCTGCGCGTACGCCAGCGACAGCGCGCTGCCCCAGCTCCCGCCGAACACCAGCCAGCGTTCGATGCCCAGGTGCTCGCGCAGCCGCTCCATGTCGGCGACCAGATTCCAGGTGGTGTTCGCCTCCAGCGACACCTCCGGATCCATCGCGTGCGGCAGGCTCCGCCCGCAGTTGCGCTGGTCGAACAGGACGATCCGGTACGCCTCCGGGTCGAACTGCCTTCGGTGCGCCGGGCTGCACCCGGCGCCCGGCCCGCCGTGCAGCATCACCGCCGGCTTGCCCTCCGGATTGCCGCAGACCTCCCAGTAGACGCGGTTGCCGTCGCCGACGTCGAGCAGTCCGGACTCGTAGGGCTCGACGGGCGGATAAAGGGTGCGAAGCTCCATGGGGTGCGATTGTCCCACCCGTTCGGCCGTTCCACCGGATGTGACCCGCGGCACCCGGCACACTGGCCTGTGCAGGCCGTGAACCGGGCGCGACCAGGCGTCCTGCGTGCGCGGATACCTCGTGAGGATCAAGAAAGTAAACCCCAAACTGGGCAAAGGTTCCGCTGGTCGGGACTAGAGTGCCTTCAGTGAGCGAAGCGACGAGGCTCAGGGCCGGTGGCGGAGCGAGCGGAATGTGCACACCGACCCCCGCGAACGCGGCCGGGCGCCGCCAGGCGAGGAGACACGTGAGCGAAATGACGAGCCGCCAGGCGGGCAGCGCCGCGATCACGACGAGCAGAGCCATGACGAGCAGAGCCATGGCGTTCACGTGGCACCGAGCCGTGAGGCGAGGAGAGCAGTGAGTGAGCTGAACGGATCGGGCGGTTCCCGCGGAGTCCCGGACGCGGGGTCCCCCTGGACCGCCATGGGGCGCGACCCGAACCGCGCGCCCGAGGCGCCGGTCCCGGCCGCCCAGCAGCCGATCCAGATGTCGAAGCCCGCGCTGCCCGGCCCGGCCGCGCAGCAGCCGCCCCAAGCCGGTCAGCCCCACCAGGCCGGCCAGCCGCCCCAGCCGCCCCAGACGGGTCAGCAGGGCCGGCACGGCCGCACCGGTGAGCTGGTGCGTCCCGAGCTGGAGCAGCCCGAGGCCCAGCCCTGGGACATGGTGGAGCGGCTCCGCCAGATGGCCGACCTCATCGGCGACGCCCTCGCCGCCGGGGAACGCAAGGTCAACGAGGTGCAGAGCGAGATCGCCTCGCAGGTCGCGGCCATCGCGGCCGAGCGCGAGGCCGCGCAGCGCGACGCGGCCGCCGCGTGGGGCGAGGTGCAGCGGGCCCGCGGCCAGGCCGAGCAGGCCGAGCGCCGCGCCGTGGAGGCCGAACGACGTCTCGGCGACGCCCAGAACGAGGTCTCCTCGCAGGTCGCGGCCGTCCAGGCGGAGAAGGAGAACGCGCAGCGGGACGCGGCCGCCGCGTGGGGCGAGGTGCAGCGCGCCCGCGGCCAGGCCGAGCAGGCCGACCGCCGCGCGGTCGAGGCCGAGCGGCAGTTCGCCGACGCCGACCGCCGCGTCGCCGAGGTCCAGAACGAGGCCGTCGCCCAGATCGCCGCGTTGCAGACCGAGAAGGAGAACGCGCAGCGGGACGCCGCCGCCGCCTGGAACCAGGCCCAGCAGGGACGCGCCCAGGCCGACCAGGCGCGCAACCAGGCCGAGCAGGCGCGTATCCAGGCCGACCAGGCGCGCGCGCAGGCCGAGCAGACCCGCGCGCAGATGGAGCAGGTGCAGGCCCAGGTCGAGGCGGCCGAACGCCGGGTCGCGGAGGCCGAGGCCACCGTCCGGCAGGCGATCCAGCAGCGCGACGCCATGAGCGAAGCCCGCGACGACGCGCTGCGCGCCGTCGAGGACGCCGTCGCCGGCCGCCGCTCCGCCGAGGCCGAACGCGACCGCGTCGCCGAGCAGGCCTCGGAACTGTCGCGGGGCCTGGAGGCCGCGCACGCCGAACTGTCGGCGCTGCGCGCCAAGGTCACCGACGCCGAGATGACCGCGCAGAACCTGCAGCACGCCATCGTCGCGGCCGGCAACGAGGCCGACGAGTCCCGCCGCCGCGCCGAGGTCGCCGAACGCCGCGCCCAGGAGAACGAGCGCCGCGCCCAGGACTCCGAGCGCCGGGCGCAAGAGGCCGAGCGGCGCGCCCAGGAGACCGCGGCACGGGCCGAGGCCGCCGAGGCCGAGCGCCAGCAGGCCCTCGACACGGCCTCACAGTCGCTGGAGGCCGCCAAGAAGGCCGAGCGTGAACGCGACGGCAGCGCCAAGGCCAGGGAGTCGGCCGAGCGGGGCCGCGAGGCCGCCGTCCAGGCCCAGGCGCGCGCCGAGTCCGAGCTGACCCTGGCACGCGGCCGGGCCGACCAGGCCGGGCGCGAGCGCGACAAGGCCGTGGCGGGCATGCGGCAGATGGCCGCCGAGCGCGACGCCGTCGCCGAGAAGCTCGCCGAGCGCGACCAGTGGGTCGACCAGCTCGCGCAGGCCGTCACCGAACAGCGCGCGCAGATCGCCGAACTGTCCCAGGAACGCGACGCCGCCCGCACCGCAGCCGACCAGGCCCGCTCCCTGATCGACGAGCTGACCCGCCAGCTGCGCACCATCATGCCCACCGCGGCCACTCCCAGGCTTTAATTGCAGTTCCCTTGGCGGTCGGGCCCTGGAGGGCCCTCCCTTCGGCGGGAACTGCGGTGCGATCGCTGCATCGCTCCGAACTCGCCTGGCGGCTCGCTGCGCGATCAGGTTTCTTGCTTCGCTCGAAACCTGCCTTCGGTCGCGATCGCGACGGTTCGGGTCGTTGCGGGCTGAGGCAGTGGCTGGTGTAGGTGCGGCCCGGTGCCCGATGTAGGTGCGGCCCGGTGTCCGGTGTCCGGTGTGGGGTGCCCGGTGCGCGGTATGGGTGCGGCCCGGTGCCGGGTGCCGGGTGCCCGGTGCGCGGTGTGGGTGCGGGGCGGTGGCCGGTGTTGGTGCGTGCTGATCCGGCTGGTGAGTGCGGCGGGGTTCAGGCGGGTGCGGGCGGCCCTGTGCCTGGTGGGGGTGTTGGGGCGTTTGTGACGGTGGGTGGGGCTGGGGTGGTCCGCTGGGCGAACATGGTGCGTCGACTGTTATTCTGAGAGCCCGTGGACAGTGAGCACGTCCGCCTCGCAGCGACCACGGGAGCTCTTCTTGCCTTCGGCAGTTACCGGTAGAGCACGGCCTACCAAACATCTTTTCGTCACCGGCGGTGTCGCCTCCAGCCTCGGCAAGGGACTGACGGCGTCCAGCCTCGGGAGGCTTCTCACCCTCCGCGGGCTCCGGGTCACCATGCAGAAGCTCGACCCCTACCTCAACGTCGACCCCGGGACGATGAACCCGTTCCAGCACGGCGAGGTGTTCGTCACCGACGACGGCGCCGAGACCGACCTGGACATCGGGCACTACGAGCGGTTCCTGGACACCGAGCTGCACGGGTCGGCGAACGTCACCACCGGCCAGGTCTACTCCAACGTGATCGCGAAGGAGCGGCGCGGGGAGTACCTCGGCGACACCGTCCAGGTCATCCCGCACATCACGAACGAGATCAAGGACCGGATCATCGGGATGGCGGCCGACAACGAGGTCGACATCGTCATCACCGAGGTGGGCGGGACGGTCGGCGACATCGAGTCGCTGCCGTTCCTGGAGTCGGTGCGGCAGATCCGGCATGAGATCGGCCGGGAGAACTGCTTCTTCCTGCACGTGTCGCTGCTGCCCTACATCGGGCCGTCCGGGGAGCTGAAGACCAAGCCGACGCAGCATTCGGTCGCGGCGCTGCGCTCCATCGGCATCCAGCCCGACGCGATCGTGTGCCGCTCCGACCGGCCGATCACCGACGGGCTCAAGCACAAGATCAGCCTCATGTGCGACGTGGACCGCGAGGCCGTCGTGTCGGCCGTCGACGCCGCCAGCATCTACGACATCCCGAAGGTGCTGCACTCCGAGGGCCTGGACGCCTACGTGGTGCGCCGCCTGGATCTGCCGTTCCGCGACGTCGACTGGGGCGCCTGGGACGAGCTGCTGCGGCGCGTCCACAAGCCGGCCCGCGAGGTGACGATCGCGCTGGTCGGCAAGTACATCGACCTGCCCGACGCCTACCTGTCGGTCACCGAGGCGCTGCGGCACGGCGGCTTCGGCAACGACGCGAAGGTCCACATCCGCTGGGTCAAGAGCGACGACTGCGAGACCCCGGAGGGCGCCAAGCGGGAGCTGGACGGCGTCGACGGCGTGCTCGTGCCCGGCGGGTTCGGGGTCCGCGGCATCGAGGGCAAGATCGGCGCGGTCCGGCACGCCCGCGTGAACCGCGTCCCGCTGCTCGGCATCTGCCTCGGCCTGCAGTGCATGGTGATCGAGGCGGCGCGGACGCTCGGCGGGCTCGCCGACGCCGGCAGCGCCGAGTTCGACGCCACCACCGCCGACCCCGTCATCGCCACGATGAGCGACCAGCTCGACGTCGTCGCCGGCGAGCGCGACATGGGCGGGACGATGCGGCTCGGCCTCTACCCGGCCGACCTCGCCGAGGGGTCGGTGGTCCGGGGACTGTACGGGGAGGCCAAGGTGTCCGAGCGGCACCGGCACCGCTACGAGGTCAGCAACGCCTACCGGGACCGGCTGGCGGAGGCGGGACTGTGGTTCTCCGGCCTGTCGCCCGACGGCCGCCTCGTCGAATACGTGGAGCTGCCGCGCGACCGGCACCCGTTCTTCGTCGGCACGCAGGCGCATCCGGAGTTCCGGTCCCGGCCGACGCGTCCGCACCCGCTGTTCACCGGCCTGATCGCCGCGTCCCTCGACTACGCGGACGATCGCGAGGGCAGGGGCGAGGACGAGGCGGGGAACGTGACCGTCTCATGAGCCCCGCGGGGGACCTCGGTCCGGACGACGTCCGCGACAGTCCCGAGCGGTGGCGGGTCGTGGCGGAGTCCACGGTCTACCGCGGACACGTGTTCGGCGTCCGCAGCGACCGGGTCGAGATGCCGCGCGGCGACGGCACCGAGGTCGTCGGCCGCGACGTGATCGAGCACATCGGCTCCGTCGGCGTCATCGCCCTCGACGACCGCGACCGGGTGCTGCTGCTGCGCCAGTACCGCCATCCCGTGGGACGGCTGCTGTGGGAGGCGCCCGCCGGGCTGCGGGACGTCGGCGGCGAGCCCCTGCACAAGCTCGCCGAGCGGGAGTTGCTGGAGGAGTCCGGGTACCGCGCGGAGCGCTGGGACACGCTGCTGGACGTGTACCCGTCGCCCGGGATGACCGACGAGCGCGTCCGCATCTTCCTGGCCCGCGGCGTCACCGAGGTGCCCGCCGACCTGATCGACTTCGAGCGGGTCCACGAGGAGGCGGACATGCCGGTCGTGTGGGTGCCGCTGGAGGACGCGGTCCGCAAGGCGCTGGCAGGCGACCTGCACAACATGATCGCCTGTATGGGGGTGCTGGCCGTGCATGCGGCCCGCGCGTCCGGGTTCGCGGGGCTGCGTCCGGTCGACGCGCCGGAGACCTGACCCGGATGAGGCCACCGTCCGCGGCGCGAGGGGGCATGATGGGCGGGTCCCCGCAGCCACCGCCGGAATGAGGTGCCGCACTGTCCCCGAGCCCCACTCCCCGGAGCACCGCGCGGCCCGCCGTGGACGACGCCGGCGGTTCCGCGCTCGGTTCGGCCGTGCGCACCTATCTGGGGCACCTCGCCGTCGAGCGGGGCCTGGCCGCCAACACCCTCAGCTCCTACCGCCGTGACCTGCGCCGCTATGTGCGGGTCCAGGACGGGCGGGGCCGTGCGGCCGTCGGCGAGATCACCGAGGACGACGTCCGCGCGTACCTGGTGAGCCTGCGGGAGGGCGACGAGGACCATCCGCCGCTGTCGGCGGGGTCGGCGGCCCGGGCGCTCGCCGCCGTCCGGGGGCTGCACCGTTTCGCGCTGCGCGAGGGCATGGCCGCCGGCGACCCCGCGCACGACGTCAAGCCGCCGACGCCGCCGCGGAGGCTGCCCAAGGCGATCTCGCTGGAGGAGGTCGAGCGGCTCCTCGCCGCGGCCGCCGGCCCGTCCGGCGGCGACCCCGGCACGGCGCGGGGCCTGCGCGACCGGGCGCTGCTGGAGTTGCTGTACGGGTCGGGGGCGCGCATCTCCGAGGCCGTCGGCCTGGACGTCGACGATTTCGACCTGCGGGACGGGTTCGCCCGTGTGGCCGGCAAGGGCGGCAAGGCCCGGGTGGTGCCCATCGGCGACTACGCGCGTGAGGCCGTGGACGCCTACCTGGTGCGGGCGCGTCCCGAGCTCGCCGGGGCGGGGCGGGGCGGCCCGGCGCTGTTCCTGAACGCGCGCGGCGGGCGGCTGTCGCGGCAGGGCGCGTGGATGGTGCTGCGCGCCGCCGCGGACCGGGCGCACCTGTCGGAGGTGTCCCCGCACACGCTGCGGCACTCGTTCGCGACTCATTTGCTGGACGGCGGGGCCGACGTCCGCGTCGTCCAGGAGCTTCTCGGGCACGCCTCAGTGACCACGACCCAGGTCTACACGCTGGTGACCGTCCAGCTGCTGCGCGAGGTCTACGCCACCTCGCATCCGCGTGCGCGGAGCTGACGGAGCCGTCCCGGCGGGCCGCGAAACAGGCACCCGCGGGGACAAAACGGGCGGACCTGAGTGTCGACAAATCGCGACGTTCGGCGCGCGTCGGCTTGAGACGCGGGTTCGGCGGGCCTAGAGTCCCCGTTCTGGATGGCATTTCCGGGCCGCCGGGGAGGGATCTGGTGACCAGCACTAACGGTGCGGATGGAGTCCTCTCCTCCGCCGCCATAGAGACCGATCCGAGCAGGGCCCTCGGGCCCACTCAGCGACCCGTGCCGGTGTTCCCGGAACCGGAACCTCTGGCCGAGCACGGGCCGGCGCGGATCGTGGCCGTCTGCAACCAGAAGGGCGGCGTCGGCAAGACCACCACGACCATCAACCTGGGCGCGGCGCTCGCCGAGTACGGCCGCCGCATCCTGCTCGTCGACTTCGATCCGCAGGGCGCCCTGTCGGTCGGCCTGGGCAAGGGCGACCCGCGCCAGCTCGACGTGACGATCCACAACCTGCTGCTCGAACGCGACACCGAGTGGGAGGACATCGTCATCGAGACCGGTGTCGACGGGATGGACCTGCTGCCGAGCAACATCGACCTGTCCGGCGCGGAGGTCCAGCTCGTCCACGAGGTCGGCCGCGAGTACATCCTGCAGGGGGCGCTGAAGTCGGCCGTCCCGCACTACGACTACATCCTCATCGACTGCCAGCCGTCGCTCGGCCTGCTCACCGTCAACGCGCTGGCCGCCAGCGAGGGCGTGCTGATACCGCTGGAGTGCGAGTACTTCGCGATGCGCGGCGTCGCGCTGCTGATGGAGACCATCGAGAAGGTGCAGGGCCGGATCAACCCGGACCTCGTCATCGACGGGGTCCTCGGCACCATGTACGACTCGCGCACCCTGCACACCCGCGAGGTCCTCGGACGCATCGTCGAGGCCTTCGGCGACCAGGTGTTCCACACGGTCATCAACCGCACGGTACGGTTTCCCGACGCGACCGTCGCCGGGGAGCCGATCACCTTCTTCGACCCGAACTCGATGGGAGCGAACGCATACCGGGGTCTGGCGCGGGAGGTGCTCGGAAGGTGGGCGCACGTCGGGTAAGGCTGCCCGGTGTCGAGGAGATCTTCCGTTCGTCCCCGGCCGTGCGGCCGCCCGGGCCGCAGCCGCCCCGGCTTCCCACCGGGCGGCAGCGCCACGACTCCAAGATCACGGTCTATATCTCCTCCGATGAGCTGTTCGCGCTGGAGCAGCTCCGCCTGACGTTGCGCGGCGAGCACGGCCTGCCCGTCGACCGCGGCCGCCTCGTCCGCGAGGCCGTCGCCGCGATGATCGCCGATTTCGACGCGCACGGTGAGCACAGCACCCTGGTACGCCGCCTCTCCGGCGGCGGCCCCTGACGAACCGGACACCCCCGTGACCCAGCCCCCCGGTCCCCCGCCCCCTCCCGGCCCGCCGTACGAGCCGCCCTTCGGGGCGTTCCCGCCGCCGCCCGCCGGTCCACCGACGGATCGCGCGGCCGGGAAACGGGTGGTGATCGTCGTCGCCCTCCTGACGCTCGGGGTGCTGCTGGCGGGCACCGCGGTGTTCCTGGTCATCCGCGATGTCACCCGCGTCGGGGAAGGCCCAGCGGACCTGCGCGAGCCGATGACGTTCCAGCAGGTCGCGGAGACCTCCCAGCCGCCCTGCGGGGCCGGGACCGTGCCGGACACCGAGGGCGCCTGCCTGCGGCTCGGCCCGGAACGCATGATCGTCGACCGGGTCGAGCGCATCGAGGCGGTGCCCCCCGGGCCGGAGACCGGGCAGACCAGCTGGTCGGTCCAGCTGGAGCTCACCCCCTCCGACGGGGCCGCGTTCGGGCGGCTGACCGGCAAGGCCGCCGAGCAGCCGGCGGGCGCCCCGGGCCGGCGGATCGCGATGATCGTCGGCGGGAAGGTCGTCTCGGCGCCCTCGGTGTCCGGCGGCCCCATCACAGGCGGCATGGTGATGATCTCCGGGCAGTACACCGAGGCGGAGGCGGAGGACCTCGTCGCGCGGATGACCGGGCGGTAGGGGCGCCGGCGCCCGTGCCGTCACCGCTCGTGACCGCCCGTGGTGCGAGCGCGCGCCGCGCGTGGGACGATATGGCCGGTGAGCACAGCGCGGGAGGCGACCTCCGCTACCGTGAGCGACGTGGACGAGACGTCGCCGGAGCCGCAGCGGGGGGCCGGGCAGGAGACCGGGGAGGAGCAGGGTTTCCGCGTCCACCTGGACAACTTCGAGGGGCCGTTCGACCTGCTGCTCGGGCTGATCTCCAAGCACAAGCTCGACATCACCGAGGTGTCGCTGCACAAGGTCACCGACGACTTCATCGCGCACATCCACTCCCACGGCAAGGACTGGGACCTCGACCAGGCCAGCCACTTCCTGCTCGTCGCCGCGACCCTGCTGGACCTCAAGGCCGCGCGGCTGCTGCCGTCCGGCGAGGTCGACGACGAGGACGACCTGGCCCTGCTGGAGGCCCGCGACCTGCTGTTCGCGCGGCTTCTGCAGTACCGCGCCTACAAGGAGGTCGCGCGGGTGTTCGCGGGGCGGATCGCCGATGCGAGCCGCCGGTTCCCGCGAATCGTGCCGATGGAGCCGCGGTTCGCGAACCTGCTGCCGGAGGTGCTGCTCGGCCTCGGGCCCCAGGAGTTCGCCCGCGTCGCCGCCAGGGCCTTCACGCCCAAGGAGCCGCCGTCGGTCTCCGTCGAGCACATCTACCAGCCGAAGGCCAGCGTCACCGAGCAGGCGGCGATCGTCGTGGAACGGCTCCGCCGGCTCCGCCGGACGACGTTCCGCGTCCTCGCCGCCGACGCCGAGGGCACCTACGAGGTCGTCGCGCGGTTCCTGGCGCTGCTGGAGCTCTACCGGGACCAGAACGTCACGTTCGAGCAGCTGGAGCCCCTCGGGGACCTGCACGTGACGTGGGTCGGCGCCGACGAGGGCGACGTCGAGGTCGGCGACGACTACGAGGGCGTCGCCAAGAAGGACGACGCCGGCCGGAACGGCGAGAAGGACCAGAGGGACGAGGGAGACGATGACTGAGGAACCCGGCGCGGACGCGCCGGAGCTTCCGGGGCTGCGCGCCTCGATCGAGGCGATCCTGCTGGTGGTGGACGAGCCCGTCACCGAGATGACGCTCGCGCAGCTGCTGGAACACCCCCGCGGCGAGGTCGCGGAGACGCTGCGGGAGCTGGCCGCGGAATACACCGGGCAGGGCCGCGGGTTCGACCTCAGGGAGGTGGCCGGCGGCTGGCGCTTCTACACCCGGGACGTCTGCGCCCCGGTCGTGGAGCGGTTCGTCACCGACGGGCAGCAGGCGCGGCTCACGCAGGCCGCGCTGGAGACGCTCGCCGTCGTCGCCTACCGGCAGCCGGTGAGCCGTGCCCGCGTCTCGGCGATCCGCGGCGTCAACAGCGACGGGGTGATGCGCACCCTGACGCTGCGCGGCCTGATCGAGGACGCCGGGCAGGATCCCGAGTCGCAGGCGCACCTGTACCGCACCACCGGGTACTTCCTGGAGCGGCTCGGGCTCCGCGACCTCGACGAGCTGCCCGAGCTCGCCCCCTTCCTGCCCGACGACCTTCCAGACGACATAGTTGAGGACACGTGAGCGAGAAAGAGGGCGTGCGGCTGCAGAAGGTCCTGGCCGAGGCCGGGATCGGCAGCCGCCGCCACTGCGAGGCACTGATCGGCGAGGGCCGCGTCACCGTCGACGGGGAGAAGGTGTTCCGGTTCGGTGAACGCGTCGACCCCGAGCACGCCGTCATCCATGTGGACGGCATGCGGGTCGAGACCCGCTCCGAGATGCGCTACTACGCGATCAACAAGCCGCGCGGCGTGGTGAGCACGATGTCCGACGAGCGGGGCCGCAAGTCCCTCGCCGACTACGTCGAGGTGCCGGAGCGGCTGTTCCACGTCGGCCGGCTGGACACCGACACCGAGGGCCTCATCCTGCTCACCAACGACGGCGAGCTGTCGCACCGCCTCACCCACCCGAGCTACGGGGTCTACAAGACCTACCTCGCCGAGATCCACGGGCCGATCCCGCGGGACCTCGGCAAGCGGCTGAGGGCCGGTGTGACGCTGGACGACGGCCCCGCCAAGGCCGACAAGTTCAAGGTCTTCGACCAGGTCGGCAGGCGCGTGCTGGTCGAGATCACCCTGCACGAGGGGCGCAAGCACATCGTCCGGCGGCTGCTGAAGGAGGTCGGATTCCCCGTCCAGCAGCTCGCCCGAATAGAGTTCGGGCCGATCAGGCTGGGGTCGCTGGCGCCGGGCACGATGCGGGCGCTGTCGGTGCGGGAGGTCGGCGAGCTGTACAAGGCCGTCGGGCTGTAGGCCGGCGGACACGAGGAGGGAAACGGCTGTGACGGTACGCGCGGTCCGCGGGGCGACGCAGGTCGAGGCCGACGACCGGGACCAGATCCTGGAGGCGACGACGGAACTGGTCGCCGAGGTGATGTCCCGCAACGAGCTGAGCACCGACGACGTCATCAGTGTGATCTTCACGACCACGCCGGACCTGACGGCGGAGTTCCCGGCGCTGGCCGCCCGCAAGCTCGGCTTCCACGAGGTGCCGCTGCTGTGCGCGTCGGAGATCGCCGTCCCCGGCTCGCTGCCGCGGGTGATCCGGCTGATGGCGCACATCGATACCGGACGTCCCCGCTCGGACGTCCAGCACGTCTACCTGCGCGGCGCCACGGCCCTCCGCCTCGACATCGCCCAGTAGGGCCGGGCGGAGCGAGGCATGCGCAGGGGCTCGGCAGGGAGGGCGCAGTAGGGTGACCGGCGTGAGTGAGGACGTGGTGGCGCGGCGCATCATCGTGGTCGGGACGGGGCTGATCGGGACGTCGATCGCCCTGGCGATGCGGGAGCGCGGCGCGGAGGTGCTGCTGACCGACCGGGACGCGGCGGCGCTGGCGCTGGCGGTCGAGCTGGGCGCCGGCGAGGCGCTGGCGGACGGGGCGCACGCGGAGCCCGCCGATCTGGCGGTGCTCGCGGTGCCGCCGGCGGCGGTGGCGGTGACGCTGCTGGACGCGCAGAAACGCGGCCTCGCGACCGCCTACACCGATGTGGCGAGCGTGAAGGCGCTGCCGCTGGCGCAGGCCGCCGAGCTCGGCTGCGATCTGACGACGTTCGTGGGGGGTCATCCTCTGGCGGGCAGTGAGCGGTCGGGGCCGGGCGCCGCCCGGGCGGACCTGTTCCTCGGCCGCCCGTGGGCGCTGTGCGCGCCCGCGGAGGCGACGCCGGAGACGGTGGAGGTCGTCACGGGTCTCGCGAAGGCGTGCGGCGCGATGCCGGTGGCGGTGGACGCCGCCGAGCACGACCGGGCCGTCGCCCTGGTCTCGCACGGCCCGCACGTGGTGTCGGCGGCGGTCGCCGCGCGCCTCACGGGCGCGGACGACGTGGCGCTCGGGTTGTCGGGGCAGGGCGTCCGGGACGTCACCCGGATCGCGGCCAGCGACCCGCGGCTGTGGATCGGGATCCTGTCGGCGAACTCCGCGCCGGTCGCGGACGTGCTGGAGGCCGTCGCGACCGATCTCGCCGTGGCCGCGTCGCTGCTGCGCGACGGCAGCGAGGAGGCCGCCGCCCATGTGGCGGACCTGCTGCTGCGCGGGAACGCGGGCCGGTCCCGCATCCCCGGCAAGCACGGCGGCGACCAGCCCGCGTACGCGACCGTCCAGGTGGTCATCCCGGACCGTCCGGGCGAACTCGCGATGATCTTCCAGGCGGCGGGGATCGCGGGGGTCAACATCGAGGACGTGACGATCGAGCATTCGCCGGGCCGCCCGCTGGGCGTGCTGGAGCTGGCGGTGGTGCCGGAGGCGGCCGAACGGCTGGCCGGCGAGCTGCGCGCCCGCGGCTGGTCGGTGCCCGGCTAGCCGGCGGCCCGCGGCGCGGCCGTGCGGCCGTGCGGGCGGCGGCGCGGGGAGTGGGCCGGGGCCGGTAGCCTGGTTCGCCGGGGCCCGTCCGGGGACGCCTGCGCGCCGGCGCGGCGGTGAGCGCCGCCCCATCCGCCCGCGGCCCGCGCCCGAGGGCGTCTCAACGGAACAGAGAGGGAGCGATCGTGCCGCTCGTCATCGCCATGGACGGCCCCTCCGGGTCCGGCAAGTCCAGCGCGTCCAAGGGCGTCGCCCGCGCACTCGGGCTCCGCTACCTGGACACCGGCGCGATGTACCGCGCCATGACGTGGTGGATGCTGAACAACGGCGTGCCGGTCGAGGACGGCGGCGCCGTCGCGGCCCGCGCGCCGGAGCCGGCCATCGCGTCCGGCACCGACCCGGACGCGCCGGCGATCACGGTGGACGGGCGGGACGTGTCCGGGCCGATCCGCACCCGCGAGGTGACGAACGCGGTCAGCGCGGTCAGCTCCGTCCCGGCGGTCCGCGCCCGTCTCGTGGAGCTGCAGCGCGAGATCATCGGGGCCGGGGGCATCGTGGTGGAGGGACGCGACATCGGCACGGTCGTCGCCCCGGACGCCCCGGTCAAGGTGTACCTGACGGCCAGCGAGGAGACGCGGGCCCGGCGCCGCGCGAAGGACCTCGCTGCCGACCCGGGCGCGTCGGTGACGGTCACGCAGGCCGAGCAGGCCCGCCGGGACCGGCTCGACTCCACCCGCAAGGCGTCGCCGCTGACCAGGGCGGGCGACGCGCACGAGATCGACTCGACGGAGCTGAGCCTCGCCGAGGTCATCGAGGCGATCGTCCGCCTCGCCAAAGAGCATGAGTGAGCGGGCGGCCTGACGGCCCCCGCGGGGATGTCATAGTGAGCGATTACGAGATCGAGACCGTGGACGTCGTCGAGGACGTCCCCGAGGACGCGGGCCCGGCGCCGGTCGTGGCGGTGGTGGGGCGGCCGAACGTCGGCAAGTCCACGCTGGTCAACCGTATCCTCGGCCGCCGCGAGGCGGTCGTGGAGGACGTGCCGGGCGTGACCCGCGACCGCGTCGCCTACGACGCGACGTGGAGCGGCCGCAGGTTCACCGTCGTCGACACCGGCGGGTGGCTGCCGGACTCGTCCGGGCTGGCCGCGTCGATCGCCGAGCAGGCGCGGCTGGCGGTCGAGCTGGCCGACGTCGTGATGTTCGTGGTCGACGCGACGGTGGGCGCGACCGACGTGGACGAGGCCGTGGTGGAGATCCTGCGCCGGTCCGGCAAGCCGGTGGTGCTGGTCGCCAACAAGGTCGACAACATGGGCACCGAGGCGGACGCGGCGGTGCTGTGGTCGCTGGGCATCGGCGAGCCGCACCCGGTCAGCGCCCTGCACGGGCGCGGCAGCGGCGACCTGCTCGACGCAGTGCTGGAGGCGCTGCCGGCGGAGGCTCCGCCGGAGACGTTCGGCGAGCCGGGCGGGCCGCGCAGGGTCGCGCTGCTGGGCCGTCCGAACGTCGGCAAGTCGAGCCTGCTGAACCAGTTGGCGGGGGAGCAGCGGGCCGTCGTGGACGCGGTGGCCGGGACGACCCGCGACCCGGTCGACGAGCTGATCGAGCTCGGCGGGAAGACGTGGCGGTTCATCGACACGGCGGGGATCAGGCGGCGGCACCGCGAGAACCAGGGCGCCGACTTCTACGCGACGCTGCGCACCCAGTCGGCGCTGGAGCGCGCCGAGGTCGCGGTGGTCCTTGTCGACGCCGACCAGCCGCTCGCCGAGCAGGACCTGCGGATCATCTCGATGGTGGTCGACTCGGGCCGGGCGCTGGTCATCGCCTACAACAAGTGGGACCTGCTGGACGAGGAGCGCCGCCACTACCTGGAGCGGGAGATCGACCGGCAGCTCCACCACGCGCGGTGGGCGCCGCGGGCGAACATCTCCGCCAAGACGGGCCGGCACATGGACAGGCTCGTGCCGGGGATCGAGACGGCCCTGGACGGCTGGGGCACCCGCGTCCCCACGTCCAAGCTGAACCAGTTCTTCGCCGATCTGGTGAACTCGCATCCGCACCCGGTGCGGGGCGGCAAGCAGCCGCGCGTGCTGTTCGCGACGCAGGCGGGGGTGCGGCCGCCGCGGTTCGTGCTGTTCACGTCCGGGTTCCTGGAGGAGGGGTACCGGCGGTTCATCGAGCGGCGGCTGCGCGAGGAGTTCGGCTTCGACGGGACGCCCCTCGACATCGCCATGAAGATCCGGGAGAAGCGCGGCAAGGGCCGCAAGTAGCGGAAATATTCGGCATGCGGCCCGCCGGGGATCTTTCCCGGGCGGGCCGCGGCATGTCAGGATGCTTTCTGCGGGCGGCGAGTAAGTCTTCCATTACTCGCTGATCGCGTGTGGAGTGCATGGTCGAGTCCGGAGTGACCGGGGTCTCCCGGACATCAGGGCGCGGGTCGAGGGGTGCGACGTGAAGCTCTTGCTGCTCATCTCCTGTGCTGCCGTCTGCGTGGCGCTCAGCTTCGCATGGCGGGAGCCGTGGATCGGCGGTGTCGGCCTCCTGGTGGCCTTCGTCGCCATGTTCACCGACCGCGACGACGTGCGGCTGGACGACGAGCGGCACAGCTATGAGACCACCAAGTCCGTCCGCAACATGCGCACACCCGACCGCTGACGGCGTCTCCCGTCGCCCGCGGCGCGTCGCTGTGAAAGGGCTGCCCGAGGGCGACGCGCCGCGCGCCGGCGAAGCGGAGCGGGCGCTAGCGGTCGTAGCGGGGCTCACCCGCGACCTGCTGGTCGCCCGGCCCCGGTGGCGGCGGCGCCTGCCCGGGCGGGTTCTCGCGCGCGTAGCGCCCGTACACGAGCGGCTGGGTGGTGTTCGCACCGGTATGCCCGGACTCGGGCGGCCCTGCCGTCTCCCATGCCGCCTCGCGGGCGCCGACCACGGCGAAGCGGCCGAGGGCGAGGCCGGCGAGGAACGCGACGACGACGCCGAGCGCGGTGAATCCGGCGAGCTGCTCGGCGATCCGCTGCTCCTCGCCCGTGCCGAGGGGGGCGCCGACGCCGGAGACGTCCCACAGCGCGGCGACGGAGTGCCCGACGGCGAACCAGGCGCCGCCGAGCGCGGCGAGCCAGGCGCCGAACATCGCGAACGCGCGGTTGGCGACGGCGAGCACGATCAGCCCGCCGAGCACGACGGCCGCCGCGGGCGCGATGCTGAGCTGGAGCCGGTCGGTGTCGTAGACCCAGGTCTCGTCGGGCGCGAACCCGAAGCCGAAGTACGGGCCGGCGAAGGGCAGCAGACCGCCCCACAGGCCCAGCAGCACCAGCAGCGTCCCGCTGAACAGGCCCCGGGTACGTGGTGCGCGCATGGTCCCAGTCATGATCATTCCTCCTGACCGGGCGTGTGATTCCGGTTTAAATCACCCAATACCCGGACCAAACAACTCCACACGAACGGGAAAGGGCGACCCATGGGCGCGGAGATCACCGCGGAGATCACCATCGTGTACGCGCGGGAGGACCCGCCGGATCACTGGGAGGCCGCGGTCTTCCTGGCCGGTCCCACACCGCGCTCCGCGGACGTCGCCTCATGGCGTCCCGCCGCGGTGGGCGAACTGCGCCGCCGGTGGCGCGGGGACGGGCGGCTCGTCGTGTTCGTCCCCGAGCACCGGCACGACCGCTACACCGACTACGACGCCCAGATCGACTGGGAGGAGCGCTGCCTGCACCTGGCCGACGAGGTGATCTTCTGGGTCCCGCGCGAGCCGGCCACCATGCCCGCGTTCACCACGAACGTGGAGTGGGGGATGTGGCACGACAGCGGCCGCGTGGTGTTCGGCGCGCCGCCCGGGGCGCCGAAGAACCGCTATCTGCTGCACTACGCAGCCGCGTCCGGCGTGCCCACCGCGGACGATCTCGCCGGGACGGTCGCGGCGGCGCTCGGGCGGATCGGCGCGGGAGCGCCCCGGACCGGCGGGGAGCGGGAGGTCCCCCTGCTGCTGTGGCGCGAGAAGCCGTTCCAGGACTGGTACGCCGGGCAGCGGGACGCGGGGAACGTGCTGCTCGGCGCCCGCGTGGTGTTCCGGTTCGGCGTGTGCTGGGGCCTGCACGTCCGGATGCACGTGACGGCCGAGGACCGGGTCAAGGACAACGAGATCGTCATCGGGCGGCCCGACGTCTCGGCCGTCGTCCTCTACCGGCGAGGGGAGACGCTCGACGCCACCGACGTCGTGCTCGTCAGGGAGTTCCGGAGCCCGTGCGCGAACGGGTTCGTCCATGAGCTGCCGGGCGGTTCGGGGACGGGCGGAGCGTTCGAGAACGCCCTGGCGGAGGTCGCCGAGGAGACCGGGCTGCCGCTCGACCGGACACGGCTGCGCGAGCACGGGACGCGGCAGGTGAACGCCACCCTGTCCGCACACCGGGCGCACCTGTTCTCGGCGGAGGTCAGCAGTGCGGAACTGGCGCGCCTCCGCGGGTCCGGGCCGCACGGGGTGGCGGCGGACGGGGAGCGGACCCATGTCGAGGTGACCGCGTTCGGGCGGATCAGGCGGGAGCGGCTCGTGGACTGGGCCTCCCTCGGAATGATCACCGAGGTCCTGCTGGAGGTGGGGACCTGAGGCGCCGCCTGCATCTGCGAGAGCTGAGTGGCTGAACAGCTCGCATTCTCGGCGTCGACCACCATCTTCACCTCGTAACTGCGAGGGGATACGCTGGCGCTCGTGACGACGTTCAGGATCAGTGAGGCGGCCGCGCTGCTGGGGGTCAGCGCGGACACCGTCCGCCGCTGGGTGGACGGCGGGCGGCTCCCGGCGTCCAGGGACGAGCACGGGCACCGGCTGGTGCCCGGCGCCGAGCTCGCCGCCTTCGTGCGCGATCAGGCGCGCGGGGGAGGGCCGTCCGACCACGGGGAGCGGTTCTCGTCCGCGCGCAACCGGATGCGGGGGATCGTGACCGACGTCGTCCGTGACGGGGTGATGGCGCAGGTGGAGATCCAGGCCGGGCCGTTCCGGGTCGTGTCGCTGATGAGCCGCGAGGCGGCCGACGATCTCGGGCTGCGGGTGGGCGTGGTGGCCGAGGCCGTCGTGAAGTCCACCAACGTCGTCGTCGAAGTGTCCGAGCCGGGCTGACCTCGGGGGGAGGGTCGGTGTTCAAGCGATTGGCGGCGGCGTCCCTGCTGCTCGCGGTCATGGCGGGGTGCGGCGGCATCGAGGACGGCGGCTCGTCCGGGACGGGCGGCGGCGAGACGCTGACGGTGTTCGCGGCGGCCTCGCTGACCGAGGCGTTCACCGCGCTCGGCGAGACGTTCGAGGGCTCGCGTCCCGGCGTGCGGGTCAGGTTCAACTTCGGCGGCAGCTCGACGCTCGCGCAGCAGATCACGCAGGGCGCCCCGGCGGACGTGTTCGCGTCCGCGAGCCCGGCCACGATGGCGACCGTGACCGGCGCGGGCGACGCGGCCGGCCCGCCGCAGGTGTTCACCCGCAACCGCCTGGTCATCGCCGTCCCACGGGACGATCCCGGCGGGGTGGCGACGGTCGGCGACCTGTCCGGGCCCGGGCTCAAGGTCGTCCTGTGCGCCGTGCAGGTGCCCTGCGGGGCCGCCGCGCAGAAGGCGCTCGGGGCCGCCGGGGTCGAGGTGGAGCCCGTGTCGCGGGAGCGGGACGTCAAGGCCGTCCTCACCAAGGTCATCCTGGGTGAGGCCGACGCCGGGCTCGTCTACCGCACCGACGTCGAGGCGGCGGAGGGGAAGGTCAGGGGGATCGAGTTCCCCGAAGCCGCGCGGGCCGTGAACGAATACCAGATCGTCGAGGTCGCCGAGGCTCCGCACAGCGCGCTCGCCAAGGAGTTCATCCGGCTGGTGCTGGGGGAGCGGGGCAGGGCGGCGCTGAGCCGGGCCGGGTTCGAGGCGCCTTGACTGTGAAGCCGAAGGCGCTCCGGGGGGCGCGGGAGGGCGACCCGCCGGCGGGGCGGCCGCCGGGAATTCTGTTGCTGCCCGCGCTGGTGGGGCTCGCCTTCCTGGTGCTGCCCCTGGTCGGGCTGCTCGTCCGTGCCCCGTGGTCCACGCTCGGCACCCGCCTCATGCAGCCGCAGGTGCTGGACGCGCTGCGGCTGTCGCTGGTCACCGCCACCCTCGCCACCGGCCTGTGCGTGCTGTTCGGCGTCCCGCTGGCCTGGACGCTGGCGCGGGTCCGGTTCCCGGGCGTCCGGCTCGTGCGGGCCCTGGTGACCGTGCCGCTGGTGCTGCCGCCGGTGGTCGGAGGCGTCGCGCTGCTGCTGGTGCTCGGGCGGCGTGGGCTGGTCGGCGGCTGGCTGGACTCGGCGTTCGGGATCACGTTCCCGTTCACCACCGCCGGGGTCGTGCTGGCCGAGACGTTCGTGGCGATGCCGTTCCTGGTGATCAGCGTGGAGGGCGCGCTGCGCGGCGCCGACCTGCGCTACGAGGAGGCCGCCGCCACCCTCGGCGCCGGCCGCTGGACGGTCTTCCGGCGGGTGACGCTGCCGCTCGTCGCGCCCGGCGTCGCGGCGGGGGCCGTGCTGTGCTGGGCGCGGGCGCTCGGCGAGTTCGGCGCGACGATCACGTTCGCGGGCAACTTCCCGGGCCGGACGCAGACGATGCCGCTGGCCGTCTACCTGGCGCTGGAGACCGACCCGCAGGCCGCGATCGTGCTGAGCCTCGTCCTGCTGGCCGTTTCGGTCGTCGTCCTCGCCGCGCTCCGTGGCCGCTGGATGGACGCCTCCAAATGAGCGAAGCGACCGGGGGTGTGGGGGGTCGTCCCCCTACAGGGAGCATGATGAGCGAGGCGACCCGGGGGCTGGACGCGCGGCTCGTCGTGCGGCGCGCCGCGTTCGAGCTGGACCTCGCGCTCACCGCGGAGCCCGGCGAGGTCGTGGCGCTGCTCGGCCCGAACGGGGCGGGCAAGAGCACCGCGCTGCGCGTCCTGGCCGGGCTCGTCCCGACGGCCGGCGGCCATGTCCGGCTGGACGGGGCCGACCTGCGCCCGCTGCCGCCCGACCGCCGCGGCATCGGCATGGTGTTCCAGGACTACCTGCTGTTCCCGCACCTCACCGCGCTGGAGAACGTCGCGTTCGGGCCCCGCTGCCAGGGCGCGGGCCGCCGCGCCGCCCGCCGCCGCGCCGCGGAGTGGCTGGACCGGGTCGGGCTCGCGGAGTTCGCGGCCGTCCGGCCCCAGGCGCTGTCGGGCGGGCAGGCGCAGCGTGTCGCGCTCGCCCGCGCGCTGGCCGTCGAGCCGGGCCTGCTCCTGCTGGACGAGCCGCTCGCCGCCCTCGACGCCCACACGCGGCTGGAGGTCCGGTCCGCGCTCCGCCGCCATCTCGCCGGCTACGCGGGCGCGGCGGTGCTCGTCACGCACGACCCGCTGGACGCGATGGTGCTGGCCGACCGCATCGTCGTGATCGAGGGCGGACGTCTCGTCCAGGAGGGGACGCCCGCCGACGTCGCCCGCCGGCCCCGCACCGACTACGTGGCGCGCCTGGTCGGGCTGAACCTGTACCGGGGCCGTGCGGCGGCCGGTTCGGTGCTGATCGGCGACGGGCCGGCCGGCGAGGGCGGCGGGACGCTCGACACTGTGGACTCGCTCGAAGGTGAGGTCTTCCTGGCCTTCGCGCCATCCTCGGTGGCGCTGTACAGGACCCGTCCCGACGGCAGCCCCCGCAACCTCTGGCGCACCCGCGTCGCCGCGATCGAACGGCAGGGGGACCGCGTCCGCGTCCGGCTGTCCGGGCCGCCTTTCGACGCCGTCGCGGAGGTGACTCCCGCGGCCGTCGCGGAGCTGCATTTGGCCGAGGGCAGCATGATATGGGCGGCCGTGAAGGCCACCGAGACACACGTTTACCCAGCTTGACCGTATCCGGACCCGGGCATGGTGGCGCGCCGCCCTCGACGCCCGTACGTAAGTGATATCAGCCACAAAAGGGGCAGGGAAGGGCCAATAGCGGGCGAGATTGGTCCAGACCAAATGGCAAAAACGGCGGGTCTTGTTCATCATGCAAACATCCTGCGAACAGCTGAAGGAGTTGCCCGTGTCCAACCAGGTCTCCGGCCTCGACCAGGCCCCTACCGGCCACACCGAACTGATCGAGTGGGTGCGCGGGATCGCCGAGCTGACCAAGCCGGACCGCGTCGAATGGTGCGATGGCTCGGACGACGAGTGGGAGCGCCTGACCGGCCTCCTCGTCGAGCAGGGCACCCTCACGCGGCTCGACCCGGCCAAACGGCCGAACAGCTTCCACGCGGCCTCCGACCCGACGGACGTGGCGCGCGTCGAGGACCGGACGTTCATCTGCTCCGAGAAGGAGGAGGACGCCGGCCCCACCAACAACTGGGTCGCGCCCGCCGAGATGAAGCAGACCCTGGACGGTCTGTTCGACGGCTGCATGAAGGGCCGCACCATGTACGTGGTGCCGTTCTGCATGGGGCCGCTCGGCGGCAACATCTCCCAGCTCGGCGTGGAGATCACCGACTCCGCCTATGTCGCCGTGTCCATGCGGATCATGACGCGGATGGGCGAGGGCGCGCTGCGGCTCATCGAGGAGCGCGGGTCGTTCGTCAAGGCCGTCCACTCCGTCGGCGCCCCGCTCGGGCCCGGCCAGAAGGACGCCAAGTGGCCGTGCAACTCCACCAAGTACATCACCCACTTCCCCGAGACCCGGGAGATCTGGTCCTACGGGTCGGGGTACGGCGGCAACGCGCTGCTGGGCAAGAAGTGCTACGCGCTGCGGATCGCGTCCACGATGGCGCGCGACGAGGGCTGGATGGCCGAGCACATGCTCATCCTGAAGCTGACGCCGCCGTCCGGTGAGACCCGCTACGTCACCGCGGCGTTCCCGTCGGCGTGCGGCAAGACCAACCTCGCCATGCTGGAGCCGACCATCCCGGGCTGGAAGGTCGAGACGATCGGCGACGACATCGCCTGGATGCGGTTCGGCGACGACGGCCGCCTCTACGCGATCAACCCGGAGGCCGGGTTCTTCGGCGTCGCGCCCGGCACCGGCGAGAGCACCAACGCCAACGCCGTGAAGACGCTGTGGGGCAACAGCATCTTCACCAACGTCGCGCTCACCGACGACGGCGACGTGTGGTGGGAGGGCCTCACCGACGAGCCGCCCGCGCATCTGACCGACTGGAAGGGCAACGACTGGACGCCGGACTCGCAGACCCCGGCCGCCCACCCGAACGCCCGCTTCACCACCCCGGCCGGGCAGTGCCCGATCATCGCCGACGAGTGGGAGGACCCGAAGGGCGTCCCGATCTCGGCGATCCTGTTCGGCGGCCGCCGCGCGTCCGCCGTCCCGCTGGTCACCGAGTCGTTCGACTGGCAGCAGGGCGTGTTCCTCGGCGCCAACGTCGCGTCCGAGAAGACCGCCGCGGCCGAGGGCGCCGTCGGCGAGCTGCGCCGCGACCCGTTCGCGATGCTGCCGTTCTGCGGCTACAACATGGGCGACTACTTCGGCCACTGGCTGGAGATCGGCAAGGCCACCGACGCCGAGAAGCTCCCCCGGATCTACTACGTCAACTGGTTCCGCAAGAACGCCGACGGCAAGTTCATCTGGCCCGGCTTCGGCGAGAACAGCCGCGTGCTGAAGTGGATCGTCGAGCGCCTGAACGGGCAGGCCGACGCGGTCAAGTCCCCGATCGGGCACCTGCCGACACGGCGGGCGCTCGACATCGAGGGCCTGAACATCGCGGACGCCGACCTCGACACCCTGCTGTCGGTCGACACCGAGGTGTGGAAGCAGGAGGCCGCCCTCGTCCCCGAGCACTTCGGCAAGTTCGGCGACCACATGCCGAAGGCGCTGTGGGATGAGTACCACGATCTGGTCCGCCGCCTGGAGCACTGACACCGGGCCGACGGGGCCTGAGCCCGGGGCCGGTCGCGGACTTTGCGGAGTCCGCGACCGGCCTTGACCTTTCCCGCAGGGAACCTGGGCTAGCAATGGTGGGAGGTTTCGTCCCGGAGGTCCGGATGTTCGATCTGATGACCCGCCACTGGTGGGTGCTCGCCGTCCGCGGCGCGTTCGCGATCCTTTTCGGCGTCGCGGCCTGGGTGTGGCCCGGCATCACCGTCTGGGCGCTGGTCGTGCTGTTCGGCGCCTACGCGCTGGTGGACGGCCTGATCGCGCTGGTGGAGGCGTTCCGCGGGACGACCGGCGCACCGCGCGGCCTGCTCGCCCTGTCCGGCGTCGCGGGCATCGCGCTCGGCGTCGCGGCGATGGCGTGGCCCGGCATCACCGCGTTCGTCCTGCTGATGCTGATCGCCGCGTGGGCGGTCGCCACCGGGCTGATGGAGATCGTCGCCGCGATCGCGCTGCGTAAGGAACTGCGGGGCGAATGGGCGTACGTCCTCACCGGCGCGATCTCGCTGCTGTTCGGGATCCTGCTGTTCGTGTGGCCGGTCTCCGGCGCGCTCGCGGTCGTCTGGCTGATCGGCTTCTTCTCGATCCTGTTCGGCGCCGCGATGATCGGCGCCGCGTTCCGGCTGCGCCGCCTCGGCCAGGCGGCCGGACGGGAGCGCCCGGCGGGCGCGGCCCCCCAGCACTAGCCGGACCGGAACCTCAACCCGAGTTGAGGTCGCATAGGATTCCGGCATGACGCGGCTTGAGCACCGGGTACACGAACTGACCGTCGGGCAGCTCTCCGAGCGGAGCGGCGTGGCCGTCTCGGCGCTGCACTTCTACGAGTCCAAGGGGCTGATCAGCAGCCGCCGGACGGCGGGCAACCAGCGGCGCTTCAGCCGCGACACGCTACGCCGGGTCTCGTTCATCAAGGTCTCGCAGCGGGTCGGCATCCCGCTCAGCGACATCCGCGACGCCCTCGCCACGCTCCCCGAGGAACGCACCCCCACGGTCGCGGACTGGGCGCGGCTGTCGGAGACGTGGCGCAGCGACCTCGACGACCGCATCCGCCAGCTCGAACGGCTCCGCGACGACCTCACCGAGTGCATCGGCTGCGGCTGCCTGTCGATCAGCAAGTGCGGCCTCGCCAACCCCTACGACCGGCTCGGCGACGAAGGGCCGGGACCGCGCAGGCTCCTCGTCGGCCGCGGCGCCGGCCGCACCCCGTCCGGCCCGCGGACCGGGCCGGACGAGGACTGCGCCGCACCCTGCGCCCCCGCGGACTAGCGGCGGCGGGCCGGCGCCCGGCGGGCTAGCGGCCGTGCGGGTCGATGCGGCGCGGGGCCGGCTCCCGTCCCGCGGGCTGCGTCGGAGCCGGACGCGCCGGTATCTGCTCGATCGGCAGCTCGACCGCCTCGGCGCCGAGAGAGAACGGCTCCCCGTGATGCCACAGCTTGAGGCCGGGGCCGTCCATCAGCTCGTAGCAGGCCGCCTCCGAGGTCACGGTGACCTTGATCCGGCTGCCCCGGTACCGCATCCGGAACGCCAGCCGGCTGATGCCGCCCGGCAGCCGCGGCGCGAACCGCAGCCGCCCGCCGCCCGCCCGCATCCCGCCGAACCCGGCGACGAGCCCGCTCCACGCCCCCGCCATCGAGGCGATGTGCAGCCCGTCGCGGGTGTTGCGGTTCAGGTCGTGCAGGTCCATCAGCGCGGTCTCGCCGAGATAGTCGTGCGCCAGCTCCAGCTGGCCGACCTCGGCCGCCACCACCGCCTGCGTCTGCGCCGACAGTGAGGAGTCCCGGACGGTCAGCCCCTCGTAGTAGGCGAAGTTGCGGGCCTTCTCCTCCTCGGTGAACGCGTCCCCGCACAGGTGCATCGCGAGCACCAGGTCCGCCTGCTTGACGACCTGCTTGCGGTACAGGTCGAAGTACGGATAGTTCAGCAGCAGGGGATAGTGGTCGGGCTTGGTGGCCGCGAAGTCCCAGCGGGCGTGGTTGGTGAAGCTCTCACTCTGCGGGTGGACGCCCAGCCGCTCGTCGTAGGGGATCAGCATGGCCGCCGCCGCGTCCCGCCACGACGCGGCCTCCTCGGCGTCCACCCCGAGCCGGTCGGCCACGTCCGGGTGGCGCATCGCCATCTCCGCGGCCTCCTCCAAGTTACGGCGCGCCATGAGGTTGGTGTAGACGTTGTTGTCCACGACCGCGCTGTACTCGTCGGGGCCGGTGATCCCGTCGATGCGGAACACGCCGCCGACGTCGTGGTGGCCGAGGCTGCGCCACAGCCGCGCGGTCTGCACCAGGATGTCCAGGCCGATCTCCCGCTCGAACTGCACGTCCTCGGTGGCGTCCACGTACCGGACGACCGCGTCGGAGATGTCGGCGTTGATGTGGAACGCGGCCGTCCCGGCGGGCCAGTACCCCGAGCATTCGTGGCCGCGGATCGTCCGCCAGGGGAACGCGGCGCCGTTCAGGCCGAGCTGGGCGGCACGCTCGCACGCCAGCGGCAGCGTCATGTGCCGCCAGGCGAGCGCGTCCGCCGCGGCGCCCGGTGAGGTGTACGTCAGCACGGGCATGACGAACGTCTCGGTATCCCAGAACGTGTGGCCGTCGTAGCCGGGCCCCGTCAGGCCCTTGGCCGGGATCATGCGACGTTCCGCCCGCGCGCCCGCCTGCAAGACGTGGAACATCCCGAACCGCACGGCCTGCTGGATCTCGGCGTCGCCGTCGACCTCGACGTCCGCGCCCTCCCAGAACTCGTCCAGGTAGTCGCGCTGCTCGGACAGCAGGCCGTCCCAGCCGGTCCGCCGCGCGCCCGCCAGCGCCCCGACCACCTGGTCGTGCAACGCCGGCCGGGACCGCTGGCTCGACCACCCGTACGCGATGAACTTGATGATGCGCAGCCGCTGCCCGGGCTCCAGCCTCGTCGCGACCGTCAGCCGGCCCACGTCCTTCGAGCTCTCGGTGTCGATCGTCATCGACTCCGGGCCCTGGATGTCGTGCGACATGCCCGCCGCCATCCGCAGCCCGCTCTGCCGCGTCCGGTGCAGCAGGAGGACCTTCGTGCCGTTGGCGACGTGCTCCTCGCCGACCAGGGGGCTCTCCAGGATCGCCGACGCGCGCGGGTCCTTGCCGCCGCCGGGCAGCGCCTCGTTGGCCACCAGCTCCGACTGCGCGACCACCCGGACCGACTCGTCCACCGGCTCGACCTCGTAGCAGATCGCCGCGATGGCCCGCTGCGTCAGCGACACCATCCGGACCGAGGTGATCTTGACCGTCTTGTCGGCCGGGGACGTCCACTCCACATGCCGGGTCAGCGTGCCCGCCCGCATGTCCAGCACCCGCTCGTGATGGTGGACGCGGCCGTAGCGCACGTCGAACGGCTCGTCGTCCACCAGCAGCCGGATCACCTTGCCGTTGGTGACGTTGATGACCGTCTGGCCCATCTCCGGGTAGCCGTAGGCGGTCTCGGCGTGCGGCAGCGGACGCTGCTCGTAGAAGGAGTTCAGGTACGTGCCCGGCAGCCCGTGCGGCTCGCCCTCGTCCAGGTTGCCGCGCATGCCGACATGCCCGTTGGACAACGTGAACACCGACTCGGTCTGCGCCAGCCGGTCCAGCCGCAGCTCCGGCTCCCGCAGGCACCACGGCTCCACCATGAACACGGGCCGGTCGACCGCGGTCTGGCCCTCCCGCTCGGTCACTTGGCCTCCAGCAGTTCCGACAGGTCCGAGACGACGATGTCGGCGCCGTGCCCCGCCAGCGCCTCGGCGTGCGCGCCGTCCACCCGGTTGACGCCCACCACGTACGCGAATCCGCCGGCCCGCCCCGCCTGGACGCCGGCGAGCGCGTCCTCGAACACCACCGCCCTCGCGGCGGGGACGCCGACCTCACGCGCCCCCGCGAGGAACATGTCGGGGGCGGGCTTGCCGGGAAGGTTCCGCTCCGCCGCCGTCACCCCGTCGACGCGCGCGTCGAACAGATCGGTGATGCCGACCGTCCGCAGGACCTGCACCGTGTTCGCGCTGGACGACACCACCGCCGTCTTCAGCCCCGCCGCCCGCGCGGCGCGGACGTAGTCGATCGAGCCGTCGAACGTCTCGACGCCCTTCTCCTCGATGAGGGCGAGCACCAGCGCGTTCTTGCGGTTCCCGAGGCCCCGGACGGTCTCGGTCTCCGGCGGGTCGTCCGGGACGCCCTCCGGCAGTTCGATGCCGCGCGACTCCAGGAACGAGCGCGTCCCGTCCTCGCGCTTCTTGCCGTCGACGTACCGGCCGTAGTCCTTCACGGGGTCGAACTCGGTGAACGGCTCACCGGTCCGCTCCGCCCGCTCCCGCAGGTAGCCGTCGAACATCTCCTTCCAGGCGGCGGCGTGGACGGCCGCCGTCCGGGTCAGCACCCCGTCGAGATCGAAGAGACACGCCGCCGACTCGTCCGGCAGTCCCAGCATCCATACCCCCTGGAGAATGACACCATTGAAGAGATCCTGAACGCGCCCGTTCCCCGGCCGGGCACCGCCCTGCGGGACGCGCGCTCGAACGAGGGGATCATGATCCGCGTACAACCCCTTGGTCAGGGTCGCACACGAGGAGGAGAGAGCCAATGCAAAAGGCGCGCATAGGCGTCACGGGCCTTGCGGTGATGGGCCGGAACCTGGCCCGCAACCTCGCCCGGCACGGGCATCCCGTCGCCGTGCACAACCGCACCCACACCCGCACCAAGGCCCTGGTCGAGGAGTTCGGCGACGAGGGGACGTTCCTGCCGGCCGAGACCGCCGAGCAGTTCGTCGCCTCCCTCGAACGCCCCCGCCGCCTGGTGATCATGGTGAAGGCGGGCGGCCCGACCGACGCCGTCATCGACGAGTTCGCCCCGCTCCTGGAGCCCGGCGACATGATCGTCGACGGCGGCAACGCGAACTTCACCGACACCCGCCGCCGCGAGGCCGCGCTCCGCGAACGCGGCCTCCACTTCGTCGGCACCGGCATCTCCGGCGGCGAGGAGGGGGCCCTGCACGGCCCCAGCATCATGCCGGGCGGCTCCGCCGAGTCCTACGCGGCGCTCGGCCCGCTGCTGGAGGACATCTCCGCCAAGGTGGACGGGACGCCCTGCTGCACCCACGTCGGCCCCGACGGCGCCGGACACTTCGTGAAGATGGTGCACAACGGCATCGAGTACGCCGACATGCAACTGATCGCCGAGTCCTACGACCTGCTCCGGCACGCCGCCGGCCTCGCCCCCGCCGAGATCGCCGAGGTCTTCCGCACCTGGAACGGCGGTCGCCTGGAGTCCTACCTCATCGAGATCACCGCCGAGGTCCTCGCGCACACCGACACGTCCACCGGGAAACCGTTCGTCGACGTCGTCCTCGACCAGGCCGAGCAGAAGGGCACCGGCCGCTGGACCGTGCAGACCGCCCTCGACCTCGGCGTCCCCGTCGGCGGCATCGCCGAGGCCGTCTTCGCCCGCTCCGTCTCCGGCCACGCCGCCCTCCGCGACGCCGCCCGTGACCTGCCCGGCCCGTCCCGCACCGGCGACGCCGGCCCCGGCTTCGCCGACGCCGTCGAGAAGGCCCTGTACGCCTCGAAGATCGTCGCGTACGCGCAGGGCTTCCACGAGATCCAGGCGGGCAGCGCCGAGTACGGCTGGAACATCGACCTCGGTGCGATGGCCGCCATCTGGCGCGGCGGCTGCATCATCCGCGCCCGCTTCCTGGACCGCATCCGCGCCGCCTACGAGGCCGACCCCGAGACCCCCACCCTGCTCACCGACGACCACTTCGCCGAGGCCGTCGGCGACGCCCAGTCCGCCTGGCGCGACGTCGTCGCCACCTCCGCGCGCCTCGGCATCCCCGCACCCGGCTTCTCCACCGCGCTGGCCTACTACGACTCCCTGCGCGCCGACCGCCTCCCGGCCGCGCTCACCCAGGGCCAGCGCGACTACTTCGGCGCCCACACCTACCGCCGGGTGGACCGCGAAGGCTCCTTCCACACCCTCTGGGGCGCCGACCGCACCGAAGTCACCTCCTGACCGCCCGGCCTGACGGCCCGGCAGGCTAGACGTCCTCGTCCGGCGGGGTAGGAGGCCACTCCAGCGTGCGGGCGGACAGGAGCAGCTCGGCGACGACCAGGTCGATGCCCGTGAGCTCTGGTGCCAGCGTGGCCAGCGGCAGCCACCACTTGCGCAAGGACCGCTCGGCGCTGATCGCCCCCTCGTCGCCGCGCGCCGCCAGCCGGGCCGCGAGAGCCAGCGCGGCGGACGCCGCTGGCAGCAGCTGCCAGCTTGCCGCCGTCCGGTCGGGGGTGCGGCGGCCGATCTGCTCGCCGAGCCCGGGGAACCTCGACGTCTCGACGACCTGACGGACGTGCGCCAGCAGATCGGCCGCCTGCCGCGCAAGCGACATGGCCATCGTGGACCTTCGCGAGTCGAACAGCCGCCGGGCCGCCGCCAGCCGGGTGTCGGGGTCCAGCAGCGCCTGCGGGACGACGCCTGCCGCGCTCCAGGCGCTCTCGAGCTGCTGCGGGCTCATGTGCGCCAGCCGCGCCGCCTCGGGCCCGAACCGGCCGACCCCGGCATGCGGATCACGGCCTTCGCTGAGGATGGTGTCCAGCGTCTCCCCGCAGACGTCCCGTGCGGCGTCCAGCCAGTGGACGTCCCCGAAAGCGGCGGGCAGCACGGCCGCCGCCGGCGCGGCCGACCACAGCTCCCGGACAACGCGCCGGTCCAGCCCGGGACCGTCCACCTCGAGCGCGACCGTGGCCAGACCCGTCCTGACGAGCAGCGGGACGACACGTTCCGCGGGCAGCATCGCGGCCGGCAGCGCGCCGAGCGCGGCGCGGGGCGCGGCCAGAAGGCGCCGCTCGCAGGGGCCGGCGATATAGGGGGCGGCGCCGGAGCCCTGAAGATCGTCGTCGAGATCCACGATCGTCCAGAGACGCTCCATTCGCTCGACCCGGGTAGGCGGGGCGGCGTCGCCCATGAGGAACGTCCCGAGCGCGGTCTCCTCCTCGTCGCCCGCCTCGTACACGCCCGGCCGGTCGCACGTGAACACTTGCCCGGACGGCCACCGCGGC
Source organism: Spirillospora sp. NPDC048819 (assembly GCF_040650055.1). Classification (NCBI taxonomy): domain Bacteria; kingdom Bacillati; phylum Actinomycetota; class Actinomycetes; order Streptosporangiales; family Thermomonosporaceae; genus Spirillospora; species Spirillospora sp. NPDC048819. Next base: position 106,031 of record NZ_JBEZGN010000013.1, read on the forward strand.
CAGTCGGTGAACGCCCACGGGTCCTCCACCTGCAGCAGCACTCGCACCGGTCCCGCGTCGCGCAGCTCCTCCGGCAGCTCGATCCGGTTCCCCGTCACCGGCAGCAGGACGGGCCGCCGCCACGGCGCGGTCACCGGGTACACGCCCGCCGTCAGCCCCTCGATCTCCACCGCGTCCCGCAGCAGCAGATGCCCGCCCTCGTCGGACACCCCGGTGGCCAGCCGCCGGGGCCGCACGAACAACAGAGGCGTCTCGCCCAGCAGCACATCGGCGCGCTTGAACTGTTCGACCGTGTCACGGATCTTGACGAGCGAGTATCTGGCCATGCCGCCGCGCTGCGCGCCGCTCGGCTCCAGCGTCTGCGTGGATCCCGAGCTGGTGAGAACATCCAGAGCGGGCAGCGAGGACGCCTCCGGCAGCCGCACCAGCAGATCACCGGGCTCGCCGAACGACTCGCTCGCCAGCCGCAGCGGCCCCGCGCTCCACACCGCCCCGGCGTCCGGATGCTGATGCAGCACCTCCAGATGTGGAGGCGTGACGACGAGCGGCTCGCTGCTGGACGGCGCCTGGTAACTCACCACACGCGCCCGCTCCCGCGCACCGAAGTGAAGCGCGTGCGGTACGACACGGGCTCCGGGCGCAGCCCTGACGTCGGCCTCGGCAGCCGATAGCCCGCCGGCGGCGAACAGCCGCACCGCCGGTTTGAACGAGACGCGGAGATCTTCCGCCACCACCACCGACCGGCGTGTGCCGCGCCCCAGCGGCCCTCGGACCACCACGTCGTAGGCTCCCGCCAGCGGCCGGGGGAGCCCGTCCCACAGATCATCGACGCTCACGGGACCACCGGACGTGACGCTCCTGGACGCGATGACGCCGCCCTCACCGCTCGACCGCACCTCGACGTTCCACGTGGTCTCCGCGCCGATCCCGGGCAGCCAAACCGCGGGCGGATCGGCATGGACGGGCGAACCGTAAGGCGTCGTCACCCCGCGCACCGGCTGACCCGTGACGACGCGGGGCCGGACGAACCCCCGCACCGTCCTCGCCCGGTCCAGCCCGATCGAACGGACCTCGTCCAGCGCCAGCAGCCGCAACCGCCACCCTGGCCACCCGAGCGGCATCGCCGCCTCTGCCCGCTCGTCGACCGGGCCGTCGACAGTGAGGTCACGGTCCTCGGGGTGCAGCACCCACACCGGCTCGGGCGGCAGCGGCACGCTCGCCGGGATCTGCCGCCCGTCCTCCGCGAACACCAGCAGCGGATCCCGTGGATCGACGACCTGAAGCTCCGCCTGCAGCTCGGACCCGGCCAGCGACACCAGCACCGTCCGGACCGGTCCCGGCAGGGGATAGGACGTCGCCGGCGTACCCTCGACGGCCCCGACCCATTCCGCGCGGCTGCGCACCACGGCGCGTTCCGCGTCGGCCGTGATGTGCCACGAGGCCACACCGTCCGGGACGTCACCGATCGCCGGGAGCCGGATCTCCACCCCATTGCCGAACGGGTCGAGCACCAGCCGGGGACGCTCCACCGATTCCCGCCGTCGTCCGGCCGACACCGGACCGACCGACAGAAGCCCGTCCTCGACGAGCCGCACCGCCCGGTTGACGAACCGGGCCGGCAACCCGACCGGCCCAACGTCGTCCGGGCTGCGCTGAAGCCGGTCGAGCAGATCGAGGGACCGGTCCACCACGTCGAGGGCGAAGTCGCCGCCGTACTGCAGGAACCGGCGTGCGGGTACGTCCAGCTCGTGGAGCCGCAGCTCCCGTCCCGGAGTCGTCGCCCAGCTCAGGAACGACTCGGCGTCCAGTCCCGGCGTGACGTGCCGCTGGTGGCTGAGCAGCCGGAAGTAGTCGTCCAGGCAGTATGTCGGAATCCCCGAATGCATGAGGATCGGCCCGACGTAACGCATCGGCAGCTCAGGAAAGGCGGGCAGCTCCAGCTGACGGAGCGCGTCCAGAAACCCTTGGCCCCAGTAGGACTGGTCATCGACGTGCCCGTCGTGACCGACCGCCTCCCACAGGTAGCGCCAGAACGTCCCCTTCTCGTAGCGCTCCGCCGCGATCCACGCGATCGCCACCGCCGTGCACGCCGGCCACTTCTCGAAGACCAGCCCTGGATCGCGCCCGGCGTCGACCCGCCCTCGGTACACGCGCCCGAGCACCTTCGCAACCTGCTCGGCGTGCCCGTGTTTGGTCTCCACCTCGGCGACGAGCGAGACCCCGCCAAGCCGGCCGCCCCACGACCGTTCCCGCAGGTCGAGCAACTCCCGGGCCGACACGCGCTTCACGGCATGAGACTCTTCATCATCCCGGCGAAGATCTCCACCTGCTGCCGCTGGGCGACGGTGAGCGGATTGGGCCGGAAATGCGCCACCTCGTTGCGGGTCAGGCGGATCTCGTTGAGCTTGCCGACGAATCCGTCATGAGGTAGCTCCCAGTTGAGCCGCGCCCACCGTTCCGGTTTCTTGAAGATCTTGATGATCTGCCCGATGGTGAGGTCGTCGGGGGAGCCGGCGTTGCCGTACCCGGAGGCGTCCCGTAGCTCCCCGACCGTCGGGCACATGCGGTCCACGCACCGGCGCAGCCGCCGCTCGATCTCCCCGAGCAGCAGGAAGGGGCTGGTGAGCCTGCCGAACTCCAGGCTCAGGTCGGCGGCGGTCACCAGACCGCTGATCTTCTGGTCGGTGTCGCGGACGAACACGCAGTTGTGCCGGTTGATGTCGGGGATGGTGACCAGCAGCTCGGCCTCGATGCTCACCTCTGGTGCGGGCTTCGAGGTCGCGTCGGCGAGTGTGTCGCATTTGCCCGCCGCGTGGGCGAACGCGATCGACTGCCAGCTGACCACGCCCTTGAGCACGTAGGGCCCGGACATGACCGGTAGCTGGGAGAAGTTCCGCTCCATCATGATCATGCGGGCGTGCGGCAGGTCGTCGGCGGGAGAGAGGCAGACGAGCCCGCCCTCATCCAGCCTCGCGGTCGGCAGGTCCCGGATGCGCAACGCCGCCGGCGCGGGCTCTTGCTCCTCAGCGCCGGTTCCGGGTGTCTCGTGTTCCTCACCGGCCGCGCGGACGGTCACCGTCGAGCCCAGATTGCCGTGCAGCAGTGCCGGCACGCATTGCAGTCCGGCGGAGGCGAGTTCCGCCTCGATCCGGCCGACGATCTCGGGGTCACGGTTACGTTCGCCGAACAACCCGAGAAGCTCCGCCACCGTCAGTTCGACGGGCTCGGCCGCCGCGTTCTTCAGCTCGGGCGGAAGAGTCATGCCACGAGCTCCGGGCCGGACTCGTAGTCGTCGGCGGACTCCGGCGCCTGGGCGGCGGGGATGGCGGCCTTGCCCATCGCGGCCTCGATCAGTTTCCGCAACTGCACGGTCCGTGCCTTGTAGAACCAGTCGAAGTCCTCGTCCCGCAGGGCGGACGCGTCGATCATGTGCGTGGCGATGATGTCGTCCAGCCAGTTCGACGGAAGCCCGGTATCGGTCTCCAGCGCGCGCAGGTAGACGGTGGGCGCCCGCTGCCCGATGAGCTGCCCGGTCCGGTGAGCCAGCAGCGTCTTGTTGACGATGCTCTCGTACCGCGCCCTCGGGATCTTGTGTCGCTCGCACCAGCTCTTCGGGAAGATCAGGTAGATATCGACCTGGTGGTCGAAGAAGAGATCTTCGTTGATCGGCTCGCGGTTATGTGTCCAGTCCTTGGCGCGGTGCCGCATGAGGAGCGCGTACAGACCTTTGTAGGCGGCGCTGTTGCGGCTGCGCATGGTGTCCAGGCGTGCTTCCTGGAACAGCGCCTCGCCGACCGAGGCGGGCTCATCTCCTCCGCGCACCCAGGCGACGACCTGCTCCAGGTCGCGCGGCAGCCGCGTCTCGGGCGACCCGCCGTACTGCTCGCCGAACACGCCGCACCAGAACCAGCGGGAGATCTTCGCGTACGCCTTGTCCGAGTCGGTCTCGTCACCGAGGATGGTCCGGATCGCCGCCAACGCGACGAGCTGGGTCATGTACGGAATGTCTCCGACGCCGAAGACGCAATGCCGCCGCAGGAACCGCGCTGTCCAGTGGAAGGCGTCCACGACCCGTGGCGACCACTCCAGATAGTCCTTCAGCGGCAGCTCGAGGATGTCCTTGCGTTTGCACGCCGGGCGCCCGCTGCGCCTGTGGTAGGTGGAGACCAGGGTGACCGTCTGGAGGAGGTCGGTGCTGCTCAGCCCGGCGTGCGGGGCCGCAACCAGCATGGTGTCGCTCTCCAGCTCGGACCAGATCCGGTCCCAGTCCTCGTGGAGCTGGAAGTCGTCCACGGCGTACGAGGCGGTCATCAGCTCGAAGACGGTCAGCGGAACGCCCCCTGTGTTGACCTTCTCGAAGACCGTGCAGACGGCCTCCTTGGGGGTGTCATTGGTGAGGCTGATGACAGGGATCATGTACTGGGTGACGTTGTTCAGAACCTTCGAGGTGAACTTGTCCCAGGCGTCCCAATGGCTGCCGGCGAGGCCGACATATCCGCGCATCCATTTCTGGGTGCGGGACGAGTCCAGGATCAGCCGCAGCGGGAACAATCCGGCCGCCGCCTCGTTCTCCTCCGTGCTGAGATCGTGCCTCACGCCGCGTCCGAAGTCCTCGCGCAGGATGCGGTCTTCCGGGACGGACACGATCGCCTCTTCGCGGTCGATGTCGTCATCGACGGCCTTCGCGATGTCGATGTAATACCAGCGCTTCAGCTTCTTCTTGCGCGCGTCCATGGTCTCGACGGGGGCGTCGGACCGGAGGGCCTGATAGAGCGACGTGAGCCGCTGCTGGCCGTCCATGAGCAGCTTTTCCGGCTCGCGGCGGGTGACGGGTGCGCCGGAAAGCGGACGCGGCTTGAACCGGGTGGCCGGCCCGCCCGTGTCCAGCGCCATGAAGACGCCGATCGGATAATGCCTGGTGATGGTCGCCAGAAGCGACACGATTCGCTCGTCGTCCCATTTCCAGGAACGCTGGAAATCGGGCAGCTGCATCCGGCCATTGTCAACCTGGTCGAGAAGCTCGCTCAGCAGGGGTTGTGGGGTGTTGAACGGCACGCGCCGACACTCCTCAGTACGGTGTCGAGTTATGCGCCGAGGGTAACTCCGTCGACACCGTCCTGACCTGTGAACTGACCGTGACAGGCCGCATGTGGCAAGATTCCCGGTTTGTGATCCTGACCGGGGTGCAGAGTGTCGCCACCTGCTCCTATCCTGTCCTCGCACGACTGGACGGGGGTGGCAGGGCTGATGGCGACGGGTGGTAACCGCTGGTGGGGGGCGCGTTCCGAGTTCCCCTGGGAGCAGGACGCTCTTGACTTCATCAAGCAGCGGATGCCGTCCACGGAGCCCTACCGCGCCTGGACGACGTTCACCTTCACCGCCAAGTCAGGTCACGTCCGCGAGGTCGACCTCCTCATCGTCACCCCGTCCGGGCTCTACCTGGTGGAGATCAAGAGCCATCAGGGCAGGCTGGTGAACTCCGGCAGCACCTGGATGTTCCACCACCACGGCCGGGTCAGCACGATCGAGAACCCGCTGCACCTGACCAACCGCAAGGCCGTTGAGCTGAAGGAACAGCTCCAATGGGCGCTGCGGAAGACGAACACGCGCGGCGTGCGCGTCCCGTTCATCCAGCCGGTGGTCTTCCTGTCCGACCCCACGCTGAAGTCGGAGCTGGACGAGTTCCAGAGCCCCGCCGTCTACGCCCGCGCCGGCGACAACGGGCTCCCGCCCATCTGGGACGCCCTGCTCGGCGCCGGGCGTCCGGCCGGGCCGTCCCGCGGTGAGGTCACGTTCTCCCGGAAGCTGCCCGAGCTGATGGACGCCATCGGCATCCAGGGCTACCGCAAGCACCGCACGGTCGGGACGTGGCGTCTAGAGGCGAAGGCCATGGACGCGGGCCCCACCTGGGAGGACTACCTCGCCGAGAACACCGCGATGGAGGGCGACCACCGGCGCGTGCGGCTGTACCTGTCGGAGCTGGGCGCGTCCCGCGAGGCGCAGGAGTCGACCCGCCGCGCCGCCCGCCGCGAGTACCTGGTGCTCCAGGGCATCGACCATCCGGGCATCGTCAAGGCGGAGCAGTTCAGCGACGACCATGACGCGGGCCCCGCGATCGTGTTCCCGCACCGCCCCGAGTGGCTGCGGCTCGACCACTACATGGCCCAGTACGGCGACGGACTGGACGTCGAGACCCGCCTCGCCATGATCCGGCAGCTGGCCGAGGCGCTGTCTCATGCGCATCGCCGCCACCTCTACCACCGGGCCCTCGCCGCCCGCAGCGTCTACGTCGCGTTCCACGGCGCCGGCTACGACCCCACCCTGAAGATCGTCGACTGGCAGGCGGCGGCCCGCCCCGGCGGCGGCTCGGGGGATGCGGCCCCCGGCCGCACGTCCACCCTCGCCGGGGGCGTCGCCACGGCCGCCGGGCACATCGAGCGGTCCGCCGAGGCGTACCTGGCACCGGAGTTCGGACGCGCCGACGCCGAGAGCGTCCCCCTGGACGTCTTCGGCCTCGGCGCCCTCGGCTACCTGATCATGACGGGGACGGCGCCCGCCGACAGCCGCGGCGCCCTCGCCCGGCGGCTGACCGAGCAGCACGCCCTCACCCCGTCCGCGATCGACGAGTCCATCACGCCGCAGATGGACGAGGTCATCGCGTGCGCCACCAAGCGCGACGTCTTCGACCGGTTCGAGTCGGTGAAGGAGTTCCTGGAGTACCTCGACCTGGTCGAGGAGGAACTCACCGCCCCCGACGCCGAACCCGACCCGGACCCGCTCGACGCCGTGCGCGGCACCGTCGTCAACGGGTGGACGGTGCAGCGCAACCTCGGACAGGGCTCCACGTCCCGCGTTTTCCTCGCCGAACGCGAAACGTCCGACGGCAAGCAGACCGGTGTGCTGAAGGTGGCGCTCACCGAGGCCGCCGCCGACCGTCTGCACGACGAGGCCGCGTTGCTCGGGCGCCTGCGCAGCACCCGCATCGTCGGGCTGATCGAGGGCCCGTTCGACGTCGCGGACCGCACGGTCGTCGTCCTCGAACAGGCCGGGCAGGTCACCCTCGCCGAGCACATCAAACGCCAGGGGCGCCTCTCCCCGGACGAACTGGAGAAGTTCGGCGGCGAACTGTTCGACGCGGTCGACTACCTGGAGGAGGAAGGCGTCCGGCACCGCGACATCAAGCCGGAGAACCTCGCCGTCCGCCGCCTGGCCAACAACACCAGCCGTCTGGTCATGCTGGACTTCTCCATGGCCGGCACCCCCGACACCGCCGTCAAGGCCGGGACGCCCGACTATAAGGACCCGTTCGTCGGAACCGACCGCCGTCCCCGCTACGACGACCACGCCGAGCGCTACTCCATCGCCGTCACCCTGCACGAGATGGCGGCCGCCGAACGCCCGTCCTGGGGCGACGGCATGGCCGAGGCTGAATTTATCGACAAGGCCGAATCCACCCCGCAGCTCTCCGAGGACCGTTTCGACGCGGGCCTCCGCGACGCCCTAGCCGCGTTCTTCCAGCGGGCCCTGCACCGCGACGCCGACGAGCGGTTCGCGTCGCTGAAGCAGATGCGGGACGCCTGGCGCGGCATGTTCCTCGACCTCGACCAGACCGCGCCGCCGACCACGCCCAGCAGCACCGACGAGGACACCGACGACGTCAGGCAGGCCCGCGAGTCCCTGGTCAAGGCGGCCGTCCAGACGACCCAGCTCGTGGAGGCCGGTCTTTCGCCCCGCGCGCTGTCCGCCGCCATCGACGGGCTGGGCGTGTCCACGGCCGGGGAGCTGATGGTGGTCCCGGCCGCCCGCGTCCACCGGCTGGCGAAGACCGGGATCGGCTCAGGCCCCCGCAACGAACTGCTCCGCCTGGCGAGCTTCTGGCGAAAGAAGTACAACTCTGAGGAATCGGTCGCCGCCGTCGCGAAGGAGCAGCGGCAGGCCGCCGAGGACGTCTCCGTCGCCGGCGCCGACGTCAAGGAGAGGCTCAAGCGTCTCAGCCTGGACGAGATCGCCGGGCGCCTCGTCCCGAAGACCGAGGGGCAGGACGCCGACATCGTCGCCCTGACCCTCGCCCTCCCCGGCCCGGACGGCACCAGGTCGCCGCTGCAACCCTGGGCGTCCCAGCGCAAGATCGCCGACCACAAGGGCATCAAGCCCACCGACGTGTCGCAGGCCCTCACCGACGCCCGCCGCCGCTGGACGGCCGACAGCGCCATCAAGCCACTCCGCGATGACGTCATCACGATCCTCAACGAAAAGGGACGCATCCTCGAAGCGGACCAGCTCGCCACCGAACTGCTGACCCGGCGGGGGAGCGGCCTCACCGCCCCCGACGCCCGCCGCGCCGTCGCCGGCGCCGCCCTCCGCGTCGCCATCGAGACCGAAGAACGCCTGGACGAGCCCCGCCTCGCCAAGCGCCGCACCGGCCCTGGCGGCAAGACGGTGCTGATTGCCCTGCGCGCCCCCGAGGACTCCGACGCCCCCGAAGCCGCCGACCTGTTCGATTACGCCGAGGACCTCGGGAAACGCGCCGACGACCTGGCGGCGCTGAACCCGCTGCCCAGCGCGGTCACCGTCCGGGGGGCGCTGCGCGAGGTGATCGTCCCGTCCGGGATGGCGTTGTTGCCGGACACGGCCCTCGTCGCCCTGTCCGCCGCCGCATCGGCGAACGCGGCCGTCACCGCCCGCCTGGAGCTGTACCCGATCGACCTCGACCCGGTGCGCGCGCTCGAACTGGCGCAGATCGCCGGATACCTCGGCGGCTCGGGCATCACACCGGACGACCTCCGCCGCCGCGTCCTGGCCCGCTTCCCCCGCATGACGAAACTGCCGGACGAGCCGACGCCCCTTTATAAGGCACTCCGCAAGGCCGGATACGAGGCCGAATGGAGCAAGGACGGCAAGCACCTCGTCGACAAGCGGTTCGATGTCGCCGCCCGCTCCTACAGCGGCGGCCACAGCCCCGGAACGGCCACCGCCACCAGCCGCATCTCCACCGACCAGATCACCCAGCGGCTTCTGGCAAGTGTCGACAACGGCGGCTTCCTCGCCCTCAAGACGCGGATTCGTCACGCGGAATCCATGCTCGGCGTCCTCGCCACCTTCGCGGACGTCACCCCCATCAACGTGACCACCGAGTTCACGCGCGCCCTCCGCGAGATCGTCGCGGCCCGAGGCAAGCCCACCTGGACGACGATGCTGGACGCCGACCCGGCGAGTGCATCACCCGTCTTCCACCAGCTCATCGACCAGGCGTTCGCCGAGGTGGAGAAATCCGTCCGAGCCACCGGCCACGTGGCGCTGTTGCATGACGCGACGCCACTCGCCCGCTACAAGGGCGGCCCGGAACTCCTCGCCCGCCTCGCCGACGCGGCCCGCGACCCGCACGAGACCCCGAACGGGCTCTGGCTGCTGTGCCCGATGGCGGACCCGAAGTCACTGCCCCTGCTCGATGACACGGTCGTCCCGACCAACACGGACAACGAACACCTGTTGCTGCCCCGCCACTTCGGGCAGCCCGACGAAACGTCCACTGGGAGAGCTTCATGATCGACCGCAAGGCGCTGCTCGCCGACCTCAAGAAGCAGGTCGGAACCCTTGAGGGGGACTTGCGGGAGCGTGCGGCCGACGATGCGGAGACTCACGCCCGCCTATACGGGGAGTGGCAGAAGGCCCGCACGGCGAACCGGATCGCGGCGACGTATGAGTCCTGGCTGGATGACCGAGTGACGCAGGCCGCGGTTGCCTGGGTCCTCGGGACCGTGTTCCTGCGCTTCTGCGAGGACAACGGCCTGATCGAGATGCCCTTCCTCGCCGGCCCCGGCGACAAGCTCGACCTTGCCCAGGAACGTCAGGCCGACTACATCCGGCAGAACCCGCACGACACCGACCGCGACTGGATCCTGGCAGGCTTCAAGGCGATGTCCCGCTCCCCAGTCGCCGCCGGACTTTTTGATCGAGCCCACAACCCCATGTGGCAGATCGAAATCCCCCACCATGCGGCCAAGGCGTTGCTGGCGTTCTGGCGTCAGCGGGACGAGGACGGCGAGACCGTCCACGACTTCACCGACCCGGAGTGGGACACCCGCTTCCTCGGCGACCTCTACCAGGACCTCTCCGAGGACGCCAAGAAGACTTACGCGCTGCTCCAGACACCAGAATTCGTTGAGGAATTTATCCTCGACTACACCCTCGAACCGGCCGTTGACGAGTTCGGCTTGGACGGTCTGCGCCTGATCGACCCCACCTGCGGTTCCGGCCACTTCCTACTGGGCGCCTTCCACCGCATCCTCAATAGGTGGCGCAACGCAGAGTCCGGCACGGGAATCTGGGAACTCATCCGCCGGACCCTCCTGTCGGTCCACGGTGTGGACAAGAACCCCTTCGCCACCAATATCGCCCGCTTCCGCCTCCTCGCCGCCACGATGAAGGCTGGCGGAGTTTCTACACTTGCACAGGCACCCGATTTTCCTATCGTCGTGGCCACAGGTGACTCACTTCTCCACGGTCGTGGTGCCCCGGGGGTTCAGGAAGACCTGCTCTCGGAAGCCGAGCCGCACACGTATGCAACGGAAGACATCTACGCATTTATCAGCAGCGAGGGGGGCGCGGACGGGCTAAGTGGCATTGATCTTCTAGGTGCCGGCAGCTATCACGTTGTGGTTGGTAATCCGCCGTACATTGCAGTTAGTGATAGGCAGGAAAACGAGAACTACCGGAACGCTTATAGGAGTTGCGTAGGAACTTATGCACTCTCGGTTCCGTTTGTCGAGCGGTTCTTTCAGTTGGCGCGACTTGGTAGTCGCGGCAACGCAAGAAGTGGCCTAATAGGTCAGATCACAGCTAACTCATTCATGAAGCGTCAATTCGGCAAAAGGCTTGTATCGGAATATTTGCCAACCGTTGACATCACTCATGTAATCGATACCTCAGGGGCCTACATTCCTGGCCACGGAACTCCTACCGTAATTCTATTCGCCCGTCGACAGTGGCCCATGCAAGATGTTCCTGTACCGGTGGTGATGGGCGTACGGGGCGAGCCTGCGCAACCGGCTTATCCCGCGAGGGGACTTGTGTGGACAGCGATACTTAGCAAGCTTTCAGGTGCAGACTCTGGCGGAGAAGAATGGGTCTCGCTAGAAAGCGTCTCTCGTGCAACACTCGCGCAGCACCCGTGGAGGCTTGGAGGCGGCGGTAAAGCTCAACTGCTTAGCCAAATAGAGTCCGCTTCCACCCAGAGACTGAAATCTCTGATCGATGGAAAGATCGGTTTTGCCAGCTTCCCGGGGCAGGACGAGGTTTTTATCCTAGGGGATGCTTGGATGAGGCGGAACGGTATCGAGTTCCCGATGGCCCGACACCTTGTGGTCGGGGAGGTTGTTCGTGATTGGGGGCTGCATATCCAAGAAGCGGCTTTTGTTCCATATGGAGAAGATCAAGCGGCCATTGAATATTTCCCAAACTCTCCTTGGGGCAAGCATCTCTGGTGTTATCGGAGTTCGTTGAAGTCGACCACAGGTTTCGGTGGAGTCACCAAGGGGCAAGCTGACGAATCATGGTGGACGTGGTATCGCTGGGTCGAGAAGCGGTATCTCACCCCTTACTCGATAACGTTTGCATTTGTGGCAACACATAACCACTTTTCTCTGGATCGCGGCGACAAGGTCTACAAACAGACCGCCCCCGTGATTAAGCTTCACAAAGACGCTTCAGAGAGTGAACATCTTCGACTCCTTGGCGTTCTCAATAGCTCCACCGCATGCTTTTGGCTCAAACAGGTAAGTCAACAGAAGGGTGGAGCAGCTAATTCAGGTGGTGGCAGCTCGGACCACCCATGGTCTTACAGTTATGAGTTCACTTCAACGAATGTTCAAGAGTATCCTTTGCCTCCACAAATGCCGAGTAGGCGTGCACGCAGGATTGATCGCCTTGCTCTGGCTCTTGAGTACGAGGCACCTAAGAGTGTTGTTGCAGGTGGAGTCCTTGACAGGGAGATTCTCGACGCTGCGCGTGATCGTTGGCGTTCCATACGTGGTCAGATAATCGCAGAGCAGGAAGAATTGGACTGGGAGGTCTATTGTCTATATGGGCTTCTTGGAGAGAACTTGACAGCGCCCATAGATGCCGTGCCAGAAATTCGGTTGGGTGAGCGTGCCTTCGAGATAGTACTTGCGCGTAACATGCGGGATGGCGACGCTGAGGCGGAGTGGTTCAGGCGGCACGGATCAGTGCCCATAACCGATATCCCGGAACACTGGCCGGACGAGTATCGACGCGTTGTTGAGAAGCGCATCGAAGTTATCGAAAGCCGTCGCGACATCGCTCTAATTGAGCGACCTGAGTGTAAGCGGCGTTGGATTACAGTTCCTTTGGGCGAACAAGAAAGGGTTGCACTTCGGGCTTGGCTGCTGGATCGTTGCGAGGCTCGTGCGCTCTGGTTCGCGAATGACGAGTATGGTCTTGAGCAACCGCGTACGATGACGGTAAACCAGCTTGCTGACCGACTCGGGCAGGATAAAGACTTCGTTTCGATCGCTCGGCTCTATGCAGGCGAAGATGCAGATTTGACGGTTATTGTAGACGAGGTTACGCGAGAGGAACATGTTCCTCACTTGGCCGCCTTGCGATATAACGAATCAGCTCTCCGTAAACGGGGACAGTGGGAAACGGTGTGGGAGCAGCAGCGCGAAGAAGATCGATCCAACAAGCGACTTGAAATTGCTATTCCTGCTCCATACAAGTCTGCCGACTTCCTTGAGTCGTATTGGAAGAGTCGTGGGAAGTTGGACGTGCCCAAGGAGCGGTTTATCTCGTATCCGGGGAGTGGGCCGGACGGGGACTCGTCCATGCTGCTGGGGTGGGCTGGCTGGGATCATCGGGAGCAGGCGCAGGCGCTCATGATGTTGATCGAGGAGCGGGCCACCCAGGACGGGTGGGACGCGGCTCGGTTGACGCCACTGCTCGCTGGCCTCGCTGAGGTGCTGCCGTGGGTGCGGCAGTGGCACGGTGAGATTGATCCGGCGTTCGGCCAGAGCCCTGCCGATGCGTACACCACGTACTTGGAGAGCAAGCAGCGCGAGTACGGAATCTCGGACGACGATCTTAAGAACTGGCGTCCCGAGAAGCCCAAGCGTGGCGGCCGGAGGAAGAAGGACCCCTGACGTCGTCCCGACCTGGCTGTCCCGGCTTCTTCGGTCCAGGGAAACGGGCGATGTGCGTGTTCTGGAGGTAGGTCTGATGGGTTCTGCGCGCCGTGCCCGCTGGCCGCGCGGATCAGCTTGCGGGAACTGACGTCCTGCTGTGGCGGAAGTGCGTCCCGCTACGGACGCGGTGTGAGGTCCGTAGCGGGCTGCGCAGCCAGCGGTGATTAGTTCTGCGGGTTGGTCGGCCCCGAGCGCCTAAGAATGTCTGATCAACTCGACCGGATGGAGTAGAGCAGAGCCGCCCACTCGTGGCGCGTCAGTTCCAAGATCGGACCAGCGCCGTTAGCTTTGGAGTCACGGATTCCTACAGTGCCCTCAAGACTGGGAGCAACCTCTACGCATGTGCCGTTGGGTTCGCTGTGGCGTGACTTGCGCCAGTTGGTGAATCGGCTCGTCATGGGGAGTCCTGTCTAGTCGCTCGGCTCTTGTGCCGCCTCGATCAGCAGCCGCTTGCTGTCGTCCGGTGACAGTGCTGCCTGACTGAGGTAGTCGTACCTTCGTGTATACCGCTCCACCTCACGCGGCTCGGTGTAGACGAGGTCAGCAGTGATGGTATCCACCACTGCCATCGGCGGGTCCTCCGCGGCGGGGAACGTGTAGAGGGTGAAGGTTGCTCGCGGAAGCAAAGTGCCGACCAGCTGCGCCCTGAGCGGGAGCACTCGAAGTGTCAGTTGTGGTTCGTTGTCCAGCGTCTTGATGACGTGCCTGAGCTGCGCCTTCATGATTTCAGGCGGGACGGTGAGTCGCCGAATCACTACCTCGTCCACGACGACCTCATAGGTGGGGCCGCCCGGTCGGAAGAGCGATTCCATACGTTGAAGGCGCGCGTCTGTCATCTTCTTGGGGTTGAAGTCGAGGGGCCCCTCCGCCTTGGTCAGGTTGATCAGGGCACCGATGAAGTCGGGTGTTTGGAGGACGCCCGGCATGGCGCTCTGGTTGTACTCGCGGATCGTCGTGGCACCGGACTCGATGTCCACGTAGAGGCGCTGGCGTGCCCCCATGGTGTCGCCGTAGCGGTCCCACCAGCCCTTCGCGGAGGCAGCGGACGCGAGGCGAACGATCGACAAGTATTGCTCGTCTGGGATTTCGAGTACATCGAGGATCTTGACGACGTCCCCGACGTCCGGTCGGCCGTAGGCGTTCTCCAGGCGGCTGATCTTCGTGCGTGAGTAGTGGATGCGCTTGGCGAGTTCGTCAGCCATCAACCCGCGCTCTTCGCGGAGCGTGCGGAGTACGGTGGCGAGGCGCTGGCGTCGTACGTACGGGCTGACCATGGCGACCCCCGGGGAGTAGGAACGTGACCGCGTAACTACTGTATGTACACCATGATCGTGACCTCTGGCATGAGAATGATCAGGCGGTCACGCCGAACACCGATAGACTTTTATATCGAACACGTCAACATGAGTCACGAAAACAGCGTTCGAGCGTCTCTGCCCTATGAATCGGTACGCGTCCGCACATCCGAGGCCGAGCAATGCTTGAGACCTGTGGATCGGCCGGGAAGGGGTGTACCTTCCCGGTGATCTGTTGAGGTCTCACGCAGGACCGACGCGCCAACGTCGGTCGGGAAGGCACACCCATGCTCACCGTAGTCTCCGCCTCTGGCGACGGCGACCACCACGCGGGAAACGCAGCCCCGCCCGCATCGCTGATCGACGAGATCGTCCGGGAGGGCGCCCGACGGATGCTGGCCGAGGCGCTGCAGGCCGAGGTCGATGCCTACGTCGCCCGTTTCATCGACGAGCGCGACCAGCAGGGTCGTCGTCTGGTCGTGCGCAACGGCTCGCACCAGCCGCGCGAGGTCCTCACCTCGGCGGGTGCGATCGAGGTGAAGGTCCCGCGCGTCAACGACAGGCGCACCGACCCGGTCACGGGTGAGCGGCAGCGGTTCTCCTCGGCGATCCTGCCGCCCTGGGCGCGTAAGACCCCGCGGGTGAGCGAGGTGCTGCCGCTGCTGTACCTGCACGGCCTGTCCAGCGGGGACTTCGTCCCGGCACTGGGCCAGTTCCTCGGCTCGTCGGCCGGGCTGTCGGGGCCGGTCATCACCAGGCTCACCGAGCAGTGGAAGGCCGACCAGCGGGCCTTCGCCGACCGCGACCTGTCCGAGGTCGACTACGTCTACCTGTGGGCCGACGGCGTCCACGTCAACATCAGGCTTGAGGAGCACCGGCTCTGCCTGCTGGTCATGATCGGAGTGCGGGCCGACGGCCGCAAGGAGCTTATCGCCCTGGCCGACGGGTACCGGGAGTCGACCGAGTCCTGGGCCGACCTGCTGCGCGATTGCCGGCGCCGCGGCATGCGCGCCCCAATCCTGGCGGTCGGGGACGGTGCACTGGGCTTCTGGGGCGCGCTGCGCGAGGTGTTCCCCCAGGCCAAGCAGCAGCGCTGCTGGTTCCACAAGATCGCCAACGTCCTGGCGGCACTCCCGAAATCGGCGCATCCAGGGGCGAAGAAGGCCCTGGCTGAGATCTGGAACGCCGAGGACAAGGACCACGCCGTCGCAGCGGTGAAGGCGTTCGAAGCCGCCTACGGTGCCAAGTTCAGCAAGGCCGTCGCCAAGGTGGTCGACGACCTGGACGAGCTGCTGGCGTTCTACGACTTCCCGGCCGAGCACTGGATCCACCTGCGGACCACCAACCCGATCGAGAGCACCTTCGCCACGGTCCGCCACCCCACCAAGGTCACCAAAGGACCCGGCTCACGGGCGGCCGGCCTGGCCATGGCGTTCAAGCTCATCGAGTCCGCCCAGACACGCTGGCGCGCGGTCAACGCCCCCCACCTCGTCGCCCTCGTCCGCGCAGGAGCAACCTTCACCAACGGCAAGCTCGTCGAACGCCCCGACGACCGACCAGAAGCCGCCTAGAACCTGATCCACAGGTATTGACTATTGCTCTCCGAGGCCAGTTCTCTGGGCGCGCCCCACTGTGACTTGTCCGGCCTACATCATCCCTTGGGGCGTCCCACAGCGGCCTGGTTCCGAACTCCATCATCCCGAGGGCGCAACCCGCATACGTCACTCAGCCCCATAGTCGAACGTTCACGTTTGCCGCACTGGCCGCTGCCGGCGTCGTCAGCACCCACACCGTCACCACACCTGGGCTTGTCAAAGACGGACGGCACGGTTCCGGCCGACCCGGTGTCGTCCTCGCACGCCCCACCATGGCGCCCACCCATCCACATCTCCACGCGACCGGTCCTGCCTTCCTGGCTGCGGCGTCGCGAGATAGGTACCAGCAGGCAATAAAGGCAGGTCCCCTCCCACGCGGGTCTGTACCAGCGCACCAGTTCATCGACCCCCGGCCCGTCCCCGGTCATCACGTCTCCGTCATCTCTTGGGATCGAATGGCTGAGCAGTGCGGCCCACGGGATCGAGTGAACTGATGATTAGCGTCTTCTGTGTGACATGTAACCTATGTGGACGCTATGTCGGCACTCAGCAACCATCGCCATCTGGCCAAAGCTGTCAGCGCAGCTTGTCGAGCTAACAAGCACCGGTTTCAGGGCGCAGTCTGTGTCCGACGCCACAATCATGTCAGTGGCTATTGCTAGCCTTTCCCAGGTGAGTACGGAGCCATGGATTGTTATCGCCTTGATCGAGCTCGCCCTGTTTCTGGCGCCCATCGTCCTTGCGGGCGTCTTTATTGCCATTGATTGGTCGACCTATAATTTCAGTGCGATCAAAGCGGACGCCATCCTCGGGGCAATCTGGTACCCTTTCGTCGGCGGGCTGGCTGGGGGGCTGATTGGTCTAGGTGTTTCAAGGGCCCCGGAGGGCGGTCATTGGTCACTTCTGACGGCCTTTCTCGCGGTCTGGATATTTGGAGGTCTCGGGGGTTCGTGGTACTACAAAGCACTGCGAAATGATGCTCGACCTAGCAGGGTAAGTGCGCAGGTCTACTATCAAGACATCAGCTATCTGGCGGAGCTGCCCACCGTGACGGTGTTGAGCGGCCATGAGTATGGGCGCTGGCAAACACGTGCCAGGGAGCTTAGATCTCACGGTCGCCGGCTAGGCGAGGACGCATCCAAGGGGCGGAACTTCCGTAGCTGTTGGACTTCTCTGAAGCGAATCACCCGGGCAGTAATCGTCGTCGAAGTTGCTCTAGTGATAGTATTTGCTGTGACGAGTTCGATCTTGATAGACGAACCCCGGCTCCTGCTTGGCATTCTCTCTGGGATTTCGGTGCCATGCGCTGTGTGGCTATGGCTTCTTTGGTGCAAGCATTTGCTCCTGGTTAAAGGCTTGGAGGCAGAGCGTGCCGCGGAGCAGATTCTGGAGCTTCTCCAGCAGTTCGAGGTCGAAGCGCCGGAACTGCCACCTGCAAAACTTGGACAGCGGCTTGCGCGCCTACTATCCATTAGGCCGAGGTAATCTGCCTGTTTCGGACGTGGCGGCTTTCGTAGCCTCGTTTAGATTCCTGCGCCAGTTAGTGCGAGTGCTCGGTCCAGCGGACCAGGTTGTGGAAGAGTTCGGCCTGCTCGATGGCATCGTCCAGCGCGTTGTGGGTGTGCGGCCGGTCGGACAGCAGTTCGGCGGGCATCTGCCGTTTGGTCGAGCGGGTGAGCAGGGCATGGGCCTTGGTGGCGTACAGGGTCTTGAGGTCCAGGTGCCGTGAATGGCCGAAGGGGGACCGGTTGTCAGCGAACCGCATCCAATATACCAGTACCAGGAACATCCAGCCGAAACCGCGAGTATAGGCCACCAAGGCCGCCGAGGCGTCCGCCGATACGCTCACGCTTGGCGATCGGAGCCTTCTGTGGTGTGTCGTTACAGACCATTCGCCAGATTGCAGGTCAGCCACTGGTCAGCTCAGGATTCGAAACAAATTAGCCTTGCGTGGCCATCCGCGCGAGTGGCTGCCCATGCTCAGGCGTTGCGGGAATCATCTTGCCGTACTACGCCCCGCTCCCTGGCGAGAGCCGCAGAGTTTTGGATGAACTTCTCCAGCTCCGCCTCGTCAAAATCTTCTTCCAGGACAAGAATAAGAAGCAGGAGGATCTGGGCGCGCGCCATGGTTACCTCGTCCACGCCAAATGGCGGACGGCCGCTAAAAGCTTCGTCGCCAAGAGAATAGCGAATGAGGCCCTCAGCTACGCGGGGGTCCAGCTCATGCGCATACTCCTCAAGGTCGAGGCGAAGATCAGCGACAAAGCGGATCACCTGCGGTGTGGTGTAGGTCGGCGAGAACTTCCGTCGCAAGGCCTCGCCGAGGGCGTAGTAGACTAGGAGGGAGTATCCGGTATTGACCTCGCTCCCAATTTTTTCGCCGTATTGCTCAATCCATTCTTCAGGGCCTTCGGCCAGGATTGTGCGCAATGCCGCCACGTGCATGTCTGTAACGTGACTGAGAGGACTCGCCGTCATTCGACACCCACCGGGTAGTTGGCTGTGTCAGCCTACGTGCTCATCAGCTTCGGCCCGCGCCTTCGCAAGAAAGATATCGAGCTCGGATTCGCCGAGATCGGCCTCCGCCATCAGCGCTGCGAGCAAGAGAATTTTTGTGCCAAGCAGCGTCTCGCCATCGATATCTTCGCTTATCGGCCCCTTGTCTAGGGCATGCAGAACGACCTGTTCGGCGACGGTGGGATCCATTTGCTCGGCTGCGACGGGATGTGCTGATCGCTGGTAGGCGATGAATTCGATGACTTCTGCGTCATCGGCGACCTTATCGTTGATGATGAATTTTCGGTCGACAGCCTCGAAGAATGCCGCGGTCACCAGGGCGATGTAGCCAGCTTGGCTTTCTTCCGTCTCCAGTTGATCCAGGAGGCGTTCGTGTTCATCCATCTGGCCTGCGAGCTGAGCGCGCAAGGTGGCTAGCTGGTGATCAGTTATCGGCATGTTCACTCCGTCGAGAAGATTTGAACGATCGGTACATGTGTACCCCTCCGCTGAATATTGCCGCCATCGCTACGATTCCGTTGCTCACGGGATCCGTCGAATACCCGGTATGAGCTGCCGGTTTAGGTCCGCTTGCATCAGTCTTGGACTCTGTCTGCCCTGTCGGTGGGGGTTTTGATTGAAGGTCCTTCACGCCTTTGAGGATCTTTTTTGTAGCGCCGATTGCCGTATTGACTCGGTCGTAGTTCTCCCACCGGCCCCGGCGTCCCTCTTCGGGATCGGGGTTGCGGTCGACAGGGTCGTCCTCGGGTGAGATAGGTTCGCCGCGGCCGGATGTCCTATCCCGGATAGGTTCGGGGAGATCGCGGTATTTGTTTGGTTCGTCGTCTGTGGTGGCCGGGGTTCCCGACCGGCCTTCGGCATTCCTATCACGGCGCTCGAGCTGGTTGCCGGGCATCTGCTCGTTGAACTGGATGACCGGGGATGCCCACCGTGTGACGCCTTCCTCCGCCGCCGGTGGCCAGGCGACCCGGACTCCCGGTTCGTCCCTCGGCTCCGGATGGTCGGTGGCGCGGACCGGTTCTTCGGCGGGCTGCGGTGTGTCGGTGCGGCCGTCCTGTTGTTCGGCGGGAGCGGGCTCGTCCTGCGGTGTGTGGTCGTGACCGGCCGACTCGTCCTCGGCCTGGGGTTTCTGTTCGTTGCTGGCTTCCCCGCCGGCCTCATTCCCGTCGTCGTCGGGCGTTTGCCCCTCCTGCTGGGGGAGTGGCTGATGGTCCCTGCCTTGAGGAGCCTCGGCCTGCGCTTCGCGGTCGTCGGGTCGGTCGCGTTCGCCCGGTGATTCCGGGCCGGCCTCGCCTGTTTCCTGGCGGGGAGGCTGTTCGCCGGGTCTGTCGGCCTGTCCAGTCTCGTCAGACTCCGGCTCGGTTTCGCCGGTCATCGGCCGCTCTTCGGCGGTGTGCGGTTCGGCCGGTGCGTCCGGCCTCTCGTCGGCGGGCCTGTCGGAGGAGGGCTCGGCCTTGTCGTCCTGGAGTTCTCCGCGCGGTTCCGTGCCCGTCTCCGGAGCAAGCTCGCCGGTGTCCGTTGTGTAAGGCTGCTCGCCGCGTTCGTCCGGTCGTGCCTGTCCGGTCCCAGGTTGGGGGCGGCCGGTATCCCGCTCGCGCTCGCCGCTCCCGGCCTCGGCGTCGCGCTCGGTCTCGCCGCCGTCCGGCGTCCTCTCCGGGGTCTTTGGCTCGGCTTGGGCGTCCTGCCTCTCATCGGCGGGTTCGGCGGAGGAAGACTCTCCCTTGTCCTTCTCGCGTTCGTCGCGCTGCTCGGTGCCGGTCTCCTGCGAGTCGGTCTGCTGGGGTGCAGTCTCGGCGCGGCGGGCCTCCTGGGCTTCGCGGGCGGCGCGGAGGCTTTCCAGGCGGGACGGCTGGCCGGGCGACCCGGGCCGGTCGGGCGGCGGCGCCGGCGGACGGTCCTCGGCCGGTGGTTTCTCGACATTCTCCGCGCGGGTGTCGGTCCCGCCGGGCCGGTCGATGCCCACGCTCTGATCCTCTCCGCCGGGGGAACGGACTCCGTCATCCGCCACAGATCTGACAGCGGACTTATCGCCCTTTTCGCTACATGTCGGACATGCATCCGAGGGGCGTGCGGGGTCGACCTCCGGAGGCGCCACCGCCCATGTAATCGCGAACGCTCCGGATTTGCACGTTCACGATGCGAACGTTCGTGG
The DNA here is from genome assembly GCF_040650055.1 of Spirillospora sp. NPDC048819. Taxonomy (NCBI): domain Bacteria; kingdom Bacillati; phylum Actinomycetota; class Actinomycetes; order Streptosporangiales; family Thermomonosporaceae; genus Spirillospora; species Spirillospora sp. NPDC048819. The sequence continues at coordinate 126,789 of NZ_JBEZGN010000013.1, forward strand.
CTTGCCTGTTCGAGTCGGTGGGCCCAGGGGCATAGGGGAGGGGGCATCCGCGGGAAGAGGGCGAGGGTGTGTGACGTTCGGCGCGTGCAGACGTCGATTTCCAGTGAATTCGCAAGGTAGGTTGGTTCCGCGACGCACCCGCAGCTTGTGGTGCGCTATTCGCCGATCATCTTCGGCCGTTGCGGACGAACGCGATCCAGATGCGCTCAACGGCGCTATAGGCGCCTACAGAGGGTTCTTCCTGTGTTCGGGATGACACGGGGAGGCTGACCAGACTTACGGGCAGAGTCCAGCCGACGCGAAACCACGTGTCATCGACAACCGAGGGCCCCAGCACGGGGATTCGGGCGACGACCTCAAAGACGGGCGCCCCGTGAAGGGTAAAGGGCGGTGGCCGGAAGGCAGCATGCTTCCGGCCGTCAGACCCATCCCATGGTCAACTCGATCAGTCCTGCGGCTCGGCCTGGGACGCGACGAGTACCCGTTCGCCTCCAGCGTGGAAGGAGGCGGCGGATACCTGCGCTTCTCAGGCAGGTGCGGGCCGCCGGGCGATGACGTGTCGAGCGTGTGACCGTCCCTCGTCAGGCATCCGTGACCGACGGTCCGCGCCGTGTCCGCGTCCGATCCCGGCGAACCCGGCTCCCGTCATGGCCTCGCCGGCCAGGACGTACGAACCGCGCCCGATGGCCCTCAGCTCTCCCTGGCAAGCAACTGCACGCGGGCAATGATCTCCTTCAGCTGCGCCGGCGGAAGGGTCTCGGTCTGAAGCGTGGCCTGGCAGTACGTGTGCTCGCTCTTCCCGTCCGTCCCGTGGCCGTCCGCGATGAGCTGCTTCTTCTTGGTCTCCCAGTCCTGCCACTCAGCCTTGAGGAAATCCTCCAGCCTGCCGCGGAACACCGCGTGCCTGTCCGCAACCCGCGTCTCAGGCCAGTCCTCCGGATCCGCGCCGAGTAGCGCCAGCAGCTTGCGGTTGTTGCCGGTCTCCTGGGCGATCCGGTTCGCAAGCCTGGCGTCGGTATCGTCGGGCTGCTGCTCGGCATTGTGCCTGTCTCCGTCGAAGACCACGAAAGCCGGGATGCCCAGGGCGGTCAGGATCGCGTACGGCAGGCGGAGATTCTGCTTCCCTCCGACCTGCACCACCATGATCCCGTTCGTGTTGAGCGGATCCTCGCGGAGACCGCACCCTTCAAGGACGCCCTTGTCCGTGACACCCTCCACCAGGATCACGGCACGGGCGAACATGGCCTCCGGCATCTCCGTCAGGTAGGCACGGGCGATCTGCCGCATCAGGTCCGCGTCCTTAATGCCCGACCCAAGCCGGTCCCTGACGGCGGCCTGCGTGGTCGAGTGGACATCGACGGATGGGGCGCCGTCCTCGACGGTGCGGGTCATCCGGCGGATCTGATCGAACCCGTCCGACTCCAGGAAGTACGGGCTGTGCGTCGCGTACGAGATCTGGATTCCTCGTTCGCGCTGGTCGGCGAGGGTCCGCAGCACCGAAGCGAACGTCCGGGCCTGGACGGGATGCTGGAAAAGCTCCGGCTCCTCGATCGCCAGGAACACCGTCCGGCTGTCCTCCGCGGCCCTACGCTCCGCCAGTACCCGCAGCGCGGTGATCAGCACGGCCCGCTGGAAACCGTGCCCCTGCTGGTCGACGCGGGTGCTGGCCGTGCCGTCCTCGACCGAGACCTGGAACTGGGCCTGTGGCACCCGCATCTCCGGGATGTGGGAACGGATGCGCAGCCGGCGCCCCCGGGTCAGCTGCTCGACCTCGCGGGTCAGCTCGTCCGACAACGCCTCGAGCTGCGTCTCGAAGTGCTCGGCGTGGATCTTGCCGCGGTCGTCGTTGAACACCGTCTGCAGGTCGAGCAGATCCTTCTCGGCCTGGGTGCGGTTGACGGCCTGGTCCATGATCCGGCCGATGACCGAACCCCTGGCGTCCCGGCCCTCCTCGCCCGCCCGGAGGTCCGCGCTGACGAACACGTAGTCGAACAGCCCGGTCATCTTCGCCTGCCCCGCGAAGCCGAAGAAGTGGCCGTCCGCCGTCAGCTCCGTCGCGACCAGTTCGTCCTCGTGATCCCGCTCCCATGCGGTCATCGCGTCCTCGGCGGCCTGCGCACTCCGGACGGACAGCAGGAACAGATCAGGACGCTCCTCCCGCAGTGCCCTGTACCGTGCAGTGCGCTCGCCGGCCCGCTCCGGCCGCCGCACCTCCTCGAACGGCAGGTAGGCGAGCGCGTGACCCGACAGCTTGGCCGTGCCATCCTCCCAGCGCCGCCACAGCTTGACGGTCTTCGCGCCTCCGGCCGCGTACTTGCCGAGCGCCGTCCGGTCCAGGTCGGTGAGGTCGCAGAACTCGACCTCGACACTGATCTGCCTGTGCTCGGCGCCCGCCCACACGTCCTCGTCGGTCAGCGTCTGGGCGGTCCCGTTGAAGAACCAGTCCAGCGCCCGCAGGACGGCCGACTTGCCGACCCCGTTCGGCCCGATGAAGGTCGTGATGTCATCGAAGCGGATGTCCACATCCCGCAGACACCGATAGTTCTTGATCGCCACCCGTTGTATCCGCACCCCTGAACCTCACCGCCCACATGCGCCCCACCGCAACCGAAATTCTGTCACTGGCCGGAGTCCGCCGAAGTTAAGAACCTACGCACACCGGACGACCCCGTCCCACGTCGCCACCGACCTCGGCGAGGGCCCGGCACCGGGCACGGTTGCGCAGGAGCCCCGCGAAGCAGACGGCCACGAACACGACCGGCGTCGGCCGGCGATCCAAGAGCAGCCGACGCGGGGCCACACCGCGCGCTCGTACTCCTCGTCGCGCTCCTGTCATCCACCTGCCGACCGAATCCGCATGTCGCGGGCCTGCTTCCCCGCAATGGCGGGCCGGATGCAAGCCGATCGCGTCTGGCGGGACGGGGGAGGCGTGGCCTCTGCCGTGAAGGAGCACGACGGTTGTCAGCGGGACGCCCGGCCGTTCCGCGCGCTGGGCACCACCCAGACCCCAAGAGGTGCATGGACAGGGTGACAAGCGGGCCGTTAGAGAGGCTTGGCGAAACTCAAGGGTCAGTAGTGAATACGGCAATCAGTCATGAAGCACGTCAGCGCGTGCCCATGCCGAATTATTGATCTTCTGTGCGGCCGAAATGGGTTGTGAGGAAGGTCCGTCCGCGGCGGCGTCATGCGTTATGCTCATGGGCGCTGCCACGAGGGCGTGGATCTTGAACGTGGCTCGGTATCGCTGACCCAATGTGCTCGGGAGTGGCGATGGACGTCGACAGTGCCGGTGGGGTTTCTACCGGTTTCGAACCTGTCTATCTCCACTTCTTGGACAGTCAGCTCATCAACTCTGTCGCGCGGTTTCCCCGCCCCGATGACCTCGCGCACGTCTTCGCTGTGGCCGCGGTGTTCCGGGGCGGCCCTTTCTACTGCTCATTATCCGCTCTCTGGGAAAGCCCGCTCGCCCGCCAAGGGCCCCTCGCGGAACTGATTCGGATCGCCGCTGAGACCGGATGGCTTGTCGCCTACTCCGGCTTCGAGTCCACGGAGGAGTTCATACAGTCCAGGCATGAACTCTACGCGCACGCCTGGACGCGTTATCCGATGTACTTCTCCGCTACTGCGCGACCCGCCTACACGCCCGACGTCCAGGTAAAGCTGTCCGACACCAGTGCGGCGCTACAGCGCGGGACGCTGAACCATCTGCATGGATCGCCCGGCAGATTGATACCCCGTGCCGAGGTTCTGGAGTCTCCCCGGATCCAACGAAAAATTGAGCGCATACTGCGCAACCGGGGGAATCGGGCAATGACCGCGCCGCTGTTCGACGACCTACGGGATGCAGGCCCAGCAGGATATCTGGCGCAAAAGCATCTCACCAAGGTCATGTCGGCCAACTACCTGCGCGACTACGTCGCGGCTGGAACAGGCGTGATTCTCACCGGTATCCACGGCTTATCACTGTTCGAGGGGAGCTTTACCGAGGGATTTCCGGGATCCGATGCGCCGGTGCTCAACACACTGGCAAAGATGCTCAACATGAACGTCCCGTACAACGTGGAGACGAGCCGTTGGTGGTATCGCTTCTTCGAAGCGAAGCACGCTCCACTGCACGCCGAGTTCGTCGGCCGGACCGGCATGCTCCTACGGCATTGCGCGGCGGCACCCGTGGCCGCCTCATTACCGGCGCGCCGCTCGGCGACCATGGGCATACTGCGCCGATCCTTCTATGGCCTGCCGCAGAACACATGCCGCGGCGACCCGGACATCGACCTAGCGGCCGCCCTCAACCGCCTGGAAAAAGCAGAACAGCGGGCCCAGAGAATCGGAGTACTCCAGATGAGCACATCTGAGCACAGCGCACCGGACGAAACCCAGCCGCCGGCCATCGTGTTCCACGGAAATGTCAGCGGGTCGAGCTTCGTCCTCAGCGGACGCGACTCCAACATCGGGCAGGTGGGAATTGAAGCCCAGCGCGTCCGGGATTTCACCGAGCAGTTGCGCGACAACCTCGACGAGGTTGCGCGGGAGAGCGGCGAAGGCGCCAGGGTGGCGCAGGAACTGGCCACCGTCGAGGCACATCTGAACGGTGCCGAAGTGCCCGCCGGGCGCGCTCAAGCATCGCTCGAATATCTCCGGGCCGTCGTCCTCGGCGTGGCCGGCAACGCGGCCTTCACGGGGCTGGTGGAGCTGGCTCAAAACATTGGCTGATCTACGCCGACGGCCTGCCGCTCAGGAAAGTTCCGGTGGACGTACTGTGAAAATATATGTCGCGGCCCGCTTCGAAGAACGGGAACGAGTCCGGAAGGTCTACGAAGCCCTGGAGAGACGGGGACATATGATAACGGAGGATTGGACGGTCCACGACGCAGCGAAGCCGTACGCCGACAATGGGAGTTTAGTGTCGAAGTACGCGGTTCAGGACGTGGACGCAGTCCGGGAAAGTGACGTCTTCATGCTTTTGACCAGTCCCGTCGCCGGCGGCGGCAGCTCAACGGAGTTCGGTGTGGCGCTCTGCTCCAACCTGCTCTTCGGCCGCCCTCTCATTTATATTGTGGGAGAACACACCGAGGCGAATCTTTGTTTTTATCACCCGGCCGTCAGGAAGCGGAAGGATATCGATCAAGTTCTGCGGGAACTCGAGGAATATGAATCGATCAACCGCCCGCTCAAGCGTAGATGATCATTCACCACTCGTCGCTGCGGCTCAGCGTTACGCCAGGACTTCACTCCGTGGATAAACAGGGTCGACTCTCGTTTGTCAAGGGAACCTCATTGCCGTAATCGGTCACCTGCCTCTGTGGCCTCATGCGGCTATTCGGCTGTTCAGGGCACGTGTGTCCCGTGATACTCAACGGGGAGTGGGGAAAACCCAGCGAGCAAGGTGAAGCCGTATGTCTCACATCTCGGCCGCCGTCGGCAGCCACCTCGTTTACGAAGATTCCCGGGTGCGCGTGTGGACCCTGGAACTCGCCCCCGGCGAGGAGACCCCCGTCCATCAGCATCTCTGCGACTACGTCTACGTGGTGATCTCGGGCGGGAGCACCGAGACCCGCTATGCCGGTGGCTCAGCGGACCCCCGCACCGACCGGGCAGGAGAGTCCTACCACCACCCGGCGGGACCTCCGCATTCACTGGCCAACACCGGAGGAGCCCCCTACCGCAACATCATCGTGGAACTGGTCGAGACCGGCGGGCAGGGCGAATGATGGACTATATGCTGCTTTCCTGGTTCGGCGAGGTGTTCGGCAGGGAATCCGATGACCACGCAATACTGGCCGACGGCATCAAAGAGGACCCGGAACGGATCTCCCGTGCCTACCGGGACCTTCTCAGCGGCGGCTCGACCGACCCGCTGACCCTGCTCAAGCCTGTGAAACAGCTGGCGGAGGGTGAGTCCCACGGACTCGTCCAGGTCGGTGACATCCCATTCGTCTCCATGTGCGCCCACCACTTCCTGCCCTTCTTCGGCACCGCCACCGTCGCCTACCACCCCCGGTCCGTGATCATCGGGATCGGCAAGATCCCGCGCATGGTGGACTGCCTGGCCCGCCGGTTCCAGCTCCAAGAGACCCTGACCGAACTCATCGTCGACACCCTGTTCCGGGGCGCGGACGCCGAGGGCGCCTGGGCGCGGCTGTCCGCACAGCATTTGTGCATGTCGCACCGGGGCCCCACCGCGGTCACGGCCGTGACGACCACCAGCCACGGCTTGGGAGTCCTTGCCGGGCGGACGGCCCCATGAGCGCGGAGGACCTCTATCAAGGAATGCTCTCCGCTGGGGTGGAACTCGCGGTCGCGCTGCCCGACTCACTGCTCTCCCCGCTGTGCGCGATGACGGCCGAGCGCGGCGAGATTCCCTACGTCCAGTGCTGTGACGAGGCCACCGCGATCGGAATCGCCGCCGGCGCGAATCTGGCCGGAACGTGCACCCTCGTGCTCATGGAGAACTCGGGGCTGCGGCGGGCCTGCGAGACGCTCTCGCGTTTCGTCCTCTCGCATCGGCTTCATGTGGCGATGCTTCTCTCGCACCGCGGGGCCTTCGGAGAGGCCAACTGGTGGGGTCTCGCGCACTCGGAGACGATGGCGCCGCATCTGGAGATGCTGCGCATCAAGACCGAGCACGTCACCGCGGCCGTCGATTTCGAGGACGCCTTGCGACGTGCCTACTCGACGCTACGGACAGGTCAGAGCTCGGTCGCCCTGGTCGCCGAACGCTCCGCCCTCTCGGTGAGCAGATGAACAGCCGAGAATTCATCGAAGCCATCCTCGATCGGGCCGGCGGCAGGTCCGTAGCCGTCGTCGCACCAGGCCGGACGGGAGAACTGCTCTTCCGGATCCGTCCGGCGCGCACCCTGTTCGTCGACAGCATGGGCGACGTCTGCCCGCTCGCTCTCGGGATCGCGATGGCCGCCCGGGAGATCGACGTCTACGCGTTCGAGACGGACGGCGGCCTCCTGATGAACCTCTCCGTGTTGCCGGTACTCGGCCGCCGGATGCCGGAACTCGACAACCTCCGGATCGCGATCATCGACAACCGGATCTACGAATCCTCCGGTGGCATGCCGAGCCGTGGGTGCCCGCTCGATTGGGAGATGCTTTTCAGCGCGTTCGGGCTGCACGCCAGGGTCTGCGCCGACCCAGAGGCCGCGGCTTCGGCGGTTACGGCGGCTCGACCCGGCGTGCGGCGGCCGATCCTGATCGGCTCGGTGAGCAATGACGCTGCCGTCCCCGCCGCTGCCAAAACCATCGACGGAGTGGAGTCCTCCTATCTCGTCGAAGCGGAGCTGGCCCGGCTGCGGGGGATCGAACGCCGTCGGCCGGCCGCGAAGTCCTGATGTTCCGGATGACCGACATGGAGCTCACATGAGCGTTCTAGAGCAGTTGACGGTCAACGAAAAGGCGACTTGCTATGGCTATGGCCATGATCAGGGACCGGTGCGGACACTGGTCGTCTCCACGGACGCCTCCAGGAGGCTCCTGACGAACCCCGTCCTCGTCGGCGCACCGTATCGCGAACTGCTCGCCACCGCCGTGTCCGAGGCCGTCGCCATAGCGGCGACCGCGGATGCGCGGCTGGGCACCGCGATGACCGACTCGCCCGCGGACGTTCTTGTCATCCTGCGCGGTGGCCTGACCTTCGCGCTGACCGAGGTCCTCGGAACCCCCGAAAAGCCTCCGGCCGTGAGCTTCATAGGGACCGACCGTGGCACCGGCGGCGCGACCGCCGTCTGTTATGAGCGGTGGGAGACCGCTCAGGGGTTCCTCGCCTTCGGCGACATCGTGGCCACCGGCGGCACGGTCCAAGTCGCCCTGAACGCGGCACGCCGGTGGTATTCGGGACGGGACGCGCCGCGGCATGTTCTTGTCGTGTCCATCGCCGCGGCACCGGGAGTCGAGGTCATGCGGCACGCGCTGGCCGAACTCCAAAGGGAAGGAGCCGGAGCGGCGACCATCATCGCCTTGGAGGCCATCTTCGGCTTGCCCTCCCGGCCGTCACCGGGAATCCCGCAGGATCACTTCGACTTCCTGCGCACCGGATACCATCCGGCACCCGAATTCGAACTGGCCCGGCTAGCGGAACCCGACAGTCTGTTCGAGAAGTGCGCGATTTACGACGGCGGTCTCCGTGCCTTCAGCCCGGACAGCCACCTGCGAGGGAGATCCGACTGGTGGAAGCGGCTCATACGGAACAACGACCTTAGCCTGTACGACCTCGGCGGGGTTGTGGCCGGATTGGGTGATTTTGACCAGCCTTATCCGGCATGGCTGTCTCGCGTTCCATATCACACGGACGCCAGCACGTTCCAGCAAATCTATGAACTAGGAAAAGGTGCCGTTGAGATGGCACGGCGGAACTCCGTGCGGCAGTATGGAGCGAAGCTCGTTCATTCGTCAGACGAGAGCACTCCGAACATCATGGGGACATGATATGGCCGTATCGCGCACTATCGACAAGGTCGCCTGGATCCATACGGAAGACGGACGGATCCTCAGTACATTGTCGCGAGGGAAGTCGCGCTATTACATTCCAGGCGGCAAACGCGAGGGCGACGAGACCGATTTGGAAACACTGGAGAGAGAGATTCGCGAAGAGCTGAGCATCGAGTTGAACGTCGCCGATGCGAAGTTCGTCGGCATTTTCGAAGCGCAGGCCGACTCGCACGCGGAGGGCATATCAGTCGTCATGACGTGCTATGAGTGCCCCTATGAGGGCGAGATCCGGGCGGCCTCGGAGATAGCCGAGGTGGTATGGCTCGACTATGCGGGAAAGCACCAATCCTCGCCGGTCGACCAGATCATCTTCGACTGGCTTCACCAACGCGGCCGGCTGTGAAGGAGCGACTTGGCGCCGATTTGGCTGCCGCTCAGCGTGTGTCCAAAGGCGCTTTAGAAGTCACCGGCCTGGGCGATCCTCCTAATCTCTTCCACGTCAGTGATCGTGAAGCTGCGCCGCCCGGTAATGAGCGCGTTCCGTTTACGCAACTCCACGAGTTCGTGGGCGACGGCGTCCCGGGAGGCCCAAATGCACGCCGAAATCTCGTCCTGTGACAGCAGTTGGACGGTGATGGATCCGTCCGCCGACTTCGTACCATGCCGGATTGCCAGACCGAGGAGCAGCCGGGCGAGTGCCTGCCGTACGCCGATCCGGCCGAACTCCCGGGCGTTCCTGTTGGCCTCGCGCAGCCGATAGGCAAGGACCAGGTAAAGCGCCCGCCACGCGTTTCCGTGCTCGTCCAGAAACCTCGTGAACGCGGTCGCCGGAACGACGAGGGCCTCGACCTTGTTGATCAGCGTCTTGACCATGGCCGAACGTCGGGGATCCTCCAGCATGACCTCCATCTCACCCAGAATGTCCCCTGGGCCCCGTATCGCCAGAATGACTTCGCGCCCCTCAGAGTCATTGCACGCGATCTTGACCCAGCCATTCAGTAGAACGAGAACGTGACTTGATGGCTCGTCCTCGTGCAGGAGCACCGAATCGCCACCGAAGACTCTCTTGCGGCCGAGCGAAATGAGGGCTTCCCGTTCGCTTTCCTCCAGATATTCCCAGAATCCGACCCACCATCCCGGCGTTTGGCCGCTCATCTACCACTCCATCTTCGAAAACCGAAGATCAGTAAATTCTACCGAGCTCGTCGAACACGAACCATAGGGTGAAGGCCACGGTCCCAACCGTGTGGCACCGGTCGATCCACTGCTGACGTCGCTGCGCGTTCCTGGGGAGCCGCGCGTACCGAAAGACCATGGCAGCGGCATAAGCCAGGACGGAGACGCATGCAGGCGTAGCGGGCAGCCATTGAGTCACCTCGCCAATGAAGTTCTGGGCACCGACCAGCTTCACACTTGCGAATATGGTGACGATAGCAGGGACTTCCTGTGCGTGTGCAGAAACGGCGTCACGTATTCGCCGCCTTGATGCCGGGTCGAGGTGATCGGTTTCGTCTGTGTGGCGCGAGTGGCTCGCGTGCTGGGAACTTCTATCGATCTCTTGGTCACTCATGCACCTATAGGACACCGGCCACCCGAGGCGCTTCTACGGCACCGTCCCTGCACGAACCTTGTTTCTGGCGGCCGACGCAACGTGCTATTCAGCATCGTGGGCGTGTTCAGCGATCCCGGCTTGAACTAGCGCTCACACGGCCCCTGCGCAGAGCGCATCCGATGCTCTAAGAGATCAATTCGCCGACCGAGTGTGATGCCCCCGATCGGTCACCTCCCCGTCCTGCCCACACGGCGCTGCGGGATGCGTGGACGTGCTGTTGGCGCCCTCGCATCCGGACGAGAGAAGCGCCACTGGCGCTGCCAGAGGAAGGTATGAACGTTCAGTTCGTGGACGTGCGGGATTTGCGCGTCAATGCGGTCGACGTTCCGCTCGAGAGCGTGCGAATCGGTGGGCTGACGTGGGATTTCGTGTGTGCGCGCCGGTTCTTGCCGTAACGATGAACACGCACGATGACGAGTCGGCTACCACGCGCTGAGGAACCCTCATGTCGTACCCGATACCTCTCCCGTCCGCCCCCGCGAGCGCGCAGCGCTGGCGCCGCGCCTTCCCCGGCGAACTCGACCAGGCCCGCGCCGCCCGCCGCTTCACCGCCGTCCTCCTCGCCGGCCGCCCCGAGCTGGACGAGGTGCTCCTGGCCGTGGACGAACTCGTGGTGAACGCGCTCCGGCACACCAAGTCCGGTCAGCCCGGCGGCACCTTCACCGTCGAGATCGCCCACTGGGACGGCGCGGTCACCGTCGCCGTCACCGACGAGGGCGCCCCTTCCGAACCCGCCGTCAGCGACGCGGCCGACGACGCCGAATCCGGCCGGGGCCTGCGCACCGTGTCGCTGCTGGCGTCCGGCTGGGGCTGGTTCGGCAACGACCGGTCCCGCACCGTGGCCGCGCTCTTCGCCGCGTCGCTGGGCGAAGCAGCGTGAGCGGCCGGGACCTGCGCGAGTGGACCGTCGCCCAGGTGCGGTCCGCCATGACCGCCGCCATGCGCACCGACCCGAACGCCCTCGACGCGCTCGCCGAGAAGAACACCGCCGTCCTCGACCCCTACAGCCTGTCCTTCCTGCGCACCGGCCGGATGCTGACGCTGGCGACCTCCGCGGCGCTCACCACCGTCCTCAACCCCCACCGGTACGGACGCGACCCCCACGACCGGCTCGTCTGCCTCGCCTGCGGCATCGACCGCTGCCGGACCGTCCGCGCCATCTCCGACGTCCTGACCGCCTACGCCCTCCAAGCGGAACCGGTCGACCGCCCCGAAGCCTGGCGTCGCGCCGACGCCTGGTACACCCGCACCGCGGGCCACCCCGTCCTTCTGTCCATCGAACCCTTCGCCGAAGGTTTCATCGCCCGCCCCGGAACCCCGCCGCCCGAGGCACCCGACAACGTCCTCATCGTCGACCGCAACACCGGCACCCTGACCCTCTGGCCCGCCTACGACACCGACACCCTCGCCGCCGAGTACCGCACCTATATACGGGGCGCCCTCTGACCGTCACGGGCCACGTCGTTGTCAGCCCACCTGAGCCGCTAACGTGGCGCGATACTGGACGGGGATCCGGTTGGAGTGGGAAGGGCCGATGACGAAGCTGCTGCGCGACCTGATCGACATTCCGGAGCGGGTGCACTCCGGGGACCTGGTGCTGAAGCTGACCGCCGGGATCGCCGATCACCACACGGTGACGAACTACGTCGTGACGCCGCAGCTCGCCGAGTCGTTCGACCGGGCCCTGGGCATCGTGCAGTCGGCCGTGGAGACGGGGACGTCGCACGCCGCCTACATCGACGGGTCGTTCGGTTCCGGCAAGAGCCACTTCATGGCGATGCTGCACGCGCTGGTCAAGCACGACCCGGACGCGCGCAGCAAGGAACTGCTGCGCCCCGTGGTGGACAAGCACGATCCGTGGCTGTCGGGTCGCAAGGTCCTGCTGGTGCCGTACCACCTGAGCGGTTCGGCGACGCTGGCGTCGGCGGTGCTCGGCGACTACGTCAAGCACGTCGCCCGGCTGCACCCCGATGCGTCCCCCGCGCCGGTGTACCGGGACGACCTGCTGCTGGAGAACGCGCGGGCGCTCCGGGCGTCGATGGGAGACGAGGCGTTCCTCGCGGGCCTGCCGTCCACCGAGGACGACGAGTGGGGCACCTCCGGCTGGACCGCCGGGGAACTGGATGCCGCGCTCAGTGCCCCGCATGGTGACCTGAAGCGGCAGAATCTCGTCTCCGACCTGCTGGCCACGCACCTTGCCGCCTACCGGCAGGCCGTCAGCGGTGACGCCGACGCGTTCGTCCCGCTGGACGAGGGCCTGGCGATCATCAGCAGGCACGCCAAGGACGTCCTCGGCTACGACGCCCTCATCCTGCTGCTGGACGAGCTGGTCCTGTGGCTCAACACCCATCTCGCCAAGCCGGCGTTCGTCGCCGAGCAGGCCAGCATGGTCGCCAAGCTGGTGGAGTCCGCGGACTGGCGGCGGCCCGCGCCGATCGTCAGCTTCGTGCCACGCCAGCGCGACCTGCGCGAGCTGGTCGGACGGGACGTCGCGGGCGCGCAGCAGACCTCGCTGTTCGACACACTCAAGCACTGGGACGGCCGGTTCGACTTCATCAAGCTCGCCGACGCGAACCTGCCCGAGGTCGTCCGGCAGCGGCTGCTGAAGCCGAAGGACGAACAGGCGCGGGCCGAGATCGAGGCCGGGTTCGAGCGGATCACGCGGGCGCAGGCGCAGGTGTGGGAGGCGCTGCTGGACTCCCAGGGCGGCGGCACCGACCAGGCCGCGTTCCGGTCGGTGTACCCGTTCAGCCCGGCGTTCCTGCACACGATGGTCGACATCTCCAGCGCCCTGCAGCGGGAGCGGACGGCGCTGAAGCTGATGCTGCAGCTGCTGGTCGACCACCGCGACACCCTGCCCGCGGGGCAGCTCGTCCCGCTGGGCGCGATCTTCGATGTGCTCCTGACCGGCGGAGTCGACCCGTTCAGCGACAAGCTGCGCTCGGAGTTCGACCAGGCGAAGAACTTCTACCAGGAGCGGCTGCGGCCCTGGCTGCTGGCCCGGCACCGCCTGGCCGAGGAGGAGGCCGCCGCCCTGCCTCCGGTCCACGCGTTCCGCGCCGACGACCTGGTCGTGAAGACGCTGATGCTGAAGGCGCTGGTACCGAACGTCCCCGCCCTGAAGACGCTCAACCCCGGGCGGCTCGCCGCCCTCAACCACGGCTCGATCCCCTCGATGCTGCCGGGACGGCAGGGCGAGGTCGTCCACAAGACGCTGCGCGATCTGGCCAGCGAGTTCGGCGAGATCCGGCTGCATGGCGAGGGCAACCCCACCGTTGACGTCGCGCTGATCGGCGTCGACACCAAGAGCATCCTGGACAAGGTGCGCAACGTCGACGACGACGCGGCCAGGCGCCGGCTGCTCAAGGAGATCCTCTGGGAGGAGCTGAAGGCGGGCGACACCGAGGCGTTCGTCGGCCGCCGCGCCGTCACCTGGCGCGGCACGTCCCGCGTTGTCGAGTTGGTGTTCGCCAACGTGGCCGACCCGAAGACGTCCGCCGAGGTGTTCGCGGCCGAGGAGCCGGGCGCGCTGCGCGTCATCGTCGACTACCCGTTCGACGACGTCTTCGGGCCCGCGGAGGACCGCAACCGCGTCGAGGAACTGCGCGCCGAGTCCCGCCGGGCCAACCTGTCCACGCTGTGCTGGCTGCCGTCGTTCCTGTCCACCGACCGCCTCTCCGACCTGGGCGAGCTGGTCGTCATCAGGCACATCCTCGAACGTGACCGGCTGCGCGAGAACACCCCGAGGCTGACGGACGAAGACCGCTACCACGCCCGCACCCAGTTGGAGAGCCGCCGCAACGCGCTCGACACGCGGCTGCGGGACGTCCTGAAGAAGGCGTACGGGCTCGCCGCGCACGACGACGCCGACATCGGGCAGCAGATCGACCAGCACATCATGGGCATGGACGCCGCCGTCGACATCCGCCCGCCCGCCGCGCTCGGCTTCGACGCGGCCCTGGAGCACATCTGCGGCAAACTGCTCGACCACCGCTACCCCAAGCACCCCAACTTCGCCCCGCAGGGCAAGCAGGCCCCCTACCGGCTCAAGGATCTGCAGGTCGCGCTGGCCGCCATCGAGCAGGCGACGGAGAACGACGTCCGGCGCTACGAGCCGCCGCGCGCCGACATTCCGATCCTCCGCCGCATCGTCAATCCGCTCGACCTCGGCGCCATGGGCGAGGCCGCGCTCGTCCTGAACGACAACTGGCCCATGACCCTCGACCGGCGGGCCGCGGCGGCGGGCGCGGCGACCGGGGACGTCACCGTCGCGCAAGTCCGCGAATGGATCGAGGACGAGCAGCCCGGCCTGCCGCCCGACGTGATCAACCTCGTCGTCTGCGCGTACGCGCTGATGCGGGCCAGGGCGTGGGTGCGGGGCGGTCAGGTCGTCCCGCAGCCGGACGTGAAGAACGTCCCCGGCGACTTCGTCCTGCGGCCCCAGGAGCTTCCGTCGCCCGAGGAGTTCGAGACCGCGGACCGGCGCGCCCACGAGCTGTTCCAGCTGGCCCGGCAGCAGGTGCGCAGCCCCCGGTCGGTGCACGCCCAGGCCGACCAGCTGCGCCGCGCCGCCGGCCTGTACCTCCCGCACACCGGCGCCCTGGTCACCGAACTGGAGCGGCACGCCGAACTGCTCGGCCTGGACGAGGGCGACAGGCTGCCGATGGCGCGCACCGCCCACCGCCTCATCGAGGCGCTCGTCGGCAAGGAGGACACGCCGCTGCTGCGCTCACTCGCCGAGTTCGGCCTCGGGAACGTCCAGCCGGTCGCGCTGGGCGTCACGCTGCGCGAGGCGCAGACCGTGTCCGAAGCCGTCGCGCGGGCCGACTGGCAGCTGCTGAACCGGCTGCCGGACCTCGTCGCGGGCGGTGGCGACAGGGCCGAGCGCGCGGCGCTGATCGTGGACCGCCTCCGGGCCGTCGGCCGCCACGACGAGCAGGCGGCCCACCTCGCCCCCGCCCTCGCCGACGCCAAGCGCGCCACCCTCGACCTCTTCGTGGACGACACCCCTCCGCCCCCTCCGCCCCCTCCGCCGGACGACCCGTCCCGCGTCACTGGAGAGGCCCGGATCCTCGCCGAGGGGCTAGACCAGGTCGTCGCGCGGATCCGGGAGGACATGGGCAAGCACCCGGACGCCGAATTCGAGATCACCTGGCGGAGCCTGTCGTGACGGTGGCGCCTTCCCTCCGGTCCGCCCCGGTGGCCACTCCCGGAATCGTGAGCGCCGAGGTCCGCCGGGCCAGGCGCCACTACCCGGACGGCGGCACGTTGTTCTTGCGCGCCGCCGCGGAATGGCGCGGGCCGGACACCTTCGACATCGATGGCGCGACCGTCAAGGTGGCCCCGTGCACGACGCTGCTCGGCATCCTCGACGCGGTGTCCGCCAAGAGCGCCGACTACCTCGTCGTGCTCTCGCCGTTCGAACGGCGCGACCTCGGCGACTCCCTGCTCGCACACGCGGTCGGGCACGACGTCATCGCCGTGAACCGCTGGGACCTGGTGCGGCACGCGTTCGGCGCGAAGCGGCTGGACGCGCGCCTCACCGCCCCGGAGAACGCGTGGATATCGGACGCGCTGCTGGAAGCCCAGCCGGACGGCGGATGGCCCAAGATCAAGGGTGCGCTACTCGATCTCGACACGGCGCTCGGCGAGGTCACCTCGGCCCGTCTCGGACTCGGCGGCGCCACCGACGTCGCCAGCCTGCTGGAATGGGCCGAGGACATCGCCGCCGTGTCCCGCTTCACCGGCCTGTCCGAACAGGAGCAGCGCGGCATCGGCGAGTGGCTTGGGCGGAGCGTGGGCCCCGCGGCGGACGTCCTGTACCGGCTCGTCAGGGCCGGGCACGCGACCGACGCGGTCGCGGTCGGTCTCGTTACAGGACTGCTGTTCGGGAAGAAGGACCGGCGGCAGGCGGTACTGGAAGCCCGGGTACGCGCCGAGCGGCTGTTCGGCGGTGCGCTGCCCGACGAGTCCGCGCGGGCCGCCTTCGCAGAAGCGGCCGAGTCGCTGCTGCTGCGGCGGATCCTCGGTGACGGGACGCGAGCTCACACCGTTCTCCGGCGTGCCCAAGGCCTCCTGGACGAACTGCAGGCAGGGGACCTGGCCGGGGCCAGCCGCGTGCTGGAAGCGGGATACCTCCTGCGCCTGCGGACGCTGGTCACGGCCGTCTCCGCGGCCGTCCCCGATCCGTCGCCCACCGATGTCGCGACCGTGGACGAGGCGCTCGCGGAACTCATCGACCACCATCTGCACGACTCCCACCCCGAGACCGCGGCCGCCGAGATGGCGGCGCGGCTCGTCCGGTGGCTGGCGCGCGAGCCCGAACCGGCCGGATCGCTGCGTGAGCACGTCGACCGGCACGTGCGCGACGGGGCCTGGGTCGACCGCGCCGTCACCGACATCCGGTACAGCGGCCACGACGGGTACGCCGCGCTCCTCGACGCAGTGCGCGCACGCCGCGACGGCTACGACAAGGAATTCGCCGAGCGGCTGGCCGCCTGGAGCAGCGTGTCCGGCGACGCCACGGAACTGGTCCTCGTGGAGAACCTCCTGCGCACCATCGCGCGACCTGCCGCGGCGGACGTCGCCCCGCTGATCGTCGTCGTGGACGGGATGACCGCCGCGATCGCCGGCGCGATCACGACCGAGATCGTCAAGGACGGCGGGTGGACGGAGACGGGCCGGCACGGCCAGGGACGCGAAGGCGCACTCGCGACCGTCCCGTCCGTCACCGGATTCTCCCGCACCTCCCTCCTCTGCGGAGAACTCAAGGCAGGGCAGCAGGCCGAGGAACAGCGCGGCTTCCGCGACCTCTGGGGCACCCGCACATCCGTGCTCTTCCACAAGGCCGACGTCAGGGACGGCATAAGCAACGACGTCAAAGCCGCCATGGCCGACCGGAACACCGTCGTCGGCGTCGTCCTCAACGCGGTGGACGACAGCCTCGACAAGGGCCGCGCCGACGGCCGGGCCGACTGGCACGCCAGCGGCATCGCCGGCCTCGACAACCTGCTGAGAGAGGCGTGGCACGCGGGCCGTCCGGTGGTCCTCACCTCCGACCACGGCCATGTCCTCGACCGCGGTGACGCCGCGATCACCGTCAAGGCCGACGCCGCCCGGTACAGGACGGGGGAGCAGGGGGACGGTGAGGTCACCGTCTCGGGCCCGCGAGTCCTCACGTCCGAGGGCAGCGTCGTCGTCCCATGGAACGAACGCATCCGCTACAACGCCCGCAAAGAGGGCTACCACGGCGGCGTCTCGCTTGCGGAGATGGTCGTCCCCATCGTGGTGCTGGTCCCTTCCGAGCGCCTCGTCCCGGACGGATGGGAAACCTACAGCCCTGCGATGCACGAACCCGTGTGGTGGACGCGGCTCACCTCAGTCCAGCAGAGCACGGCCGGTACCAAGGCCGGCGCCAAGGCCGGCGCCAAGGCCGGAGCCAAGACTCCGGCACCGGCCAAGCGGCGCGCCGAGGAACCGCTGTTCGACGTCCCGTCCGCGCGTGGACCGGCAGAAGCCGAGAAGCCGGACGGCATCGGCGCCCGTGTCGTCGCGTCCGAGCTGTTCGCCGCCCAGCGCCAGCAGTTCGGACGCATGCCCGCCGACGAGGGCGGGCTCACCGCGCTGATCGACGCCCTCGCCGGCGCCGGCGGGAAACTGCCGCTCCCGGTCGCCGCCCAGCGCGCCGGGCAGCTCCCCGCCCGCATGCACGGGTACGTTTCCACGGTGGTCAGGCTCCTCAACGTCGACGGCTACCAGGTGCTCGCCGTCACCGACGGCGGCCGCACCGTCGCCCTGGACCTGCCGCTCCTGCGCGAGCAGTTCCTCGGAGGCGGCGGCTGATGGCGCCGGTCAGCGCGGCCCGGCGCCGCGAGGTCGTGGACGCGCTGCGCCGCGGAACCGTGCCGCAGGCCGGGCTCGACCTGTTCGCCGTCGGGCTCGGAAGGTTCGAGACCGCGATCGACGACGAGCTGTCCACCGCCGCCTCGGGCGGCGCCGTCTTCAAGGCCATCCGCGGCGAGTACGGGTCCGGCAAGACGTTCTTCGCGCGGTGGCTCGCCGAGCGCGCCAAGCGCCGCGGCATGGCCGCGACCGAGATCCAGATCTCCGAGACCGAGACGCCGCTGCACCGGCTGGAGACGGTCTACCGGCGCCTCGTCGAACGCCTCTCCACCGCGTCTTACCAGCCCAGTGCCCTCCGCGACGTCATCGAGGCGTGGTTCTTCACCCTGGAGGAGGAGGTCCTCGCCACGGGCACCATCCCCCTCTCCCCGGACGGGCAGCCCGACCTTGCGGCGCTCGCCACCGGAGTGGACGAGCTTATGGAGCGGCGGCTCGCGGACGTCGCCCGCACCACCCCCGCGTTCGCCGCCGCGCTACGCGGCTACCGGCGGGCACGCCTGGCCGACGACCACGCCACCGCCGAGGCGCTGCTCGCCTGGGTGGGCGGGCAGCCGAACGTCGCCGCGAGCGCCAAGCGCGCCGCCGGCATCCGCGGTGACCTCGACCATTTCGGCGCCCTCGGATTCCTGCAGGGGCTGCTGACGGTCTTGCGCGACTGCGGCCATCCGGGGCTGCTCGTGGTCTTGGACGAGATCGAAACGCTACAGCGGGTACGGTCCGACGTCCGCGAGAAGGCGCTCAACGCGCTCCGGCAACTCATCGACGAAGTCGACAACGGCCGCTTCCCCGGCCTGTTCCTCGTCATCACCGGGACGCCCGCGTTCTTCGACGGGCAGCAGGGTGCGCAGCGGCTCCCCCCGCTCGCGCAGCGGCTCGCCACCGACTTCTCCACCGATCCGCGCTTCGACTCGCCCCGGGCCATCCAGCTCCGGCTCACCGGCTTCGACCTGCCCAAGCTCATCGAACTCGGCGGCACCGTCCGCGACCTGTTCCGCTCGGGGGCCCGCCACGAGGACCGCGTCGCCGCCCTCGTCGACGACGCCTACCTCGCCGAACTCGCCAAGGCCGTCACCGGCGGGCTGGGCGGGCAGGTCGGCGTCGCACCCCGCGTCTTCCTGCGCAAACTCGTCGCCGACGTCCTCGACCGCGTCGACTACATCGACGGCTTCGACCCGCGCCGCGACTACCACCTCACGCTGACCTCATCCGAACTCAGCGACGTCGAACGCAACGCCGCCGCCTCCACGGTCCGCGCCGCCGGCGCGGACGACGTGGAACTCGACCTGTAATGGACGGCCTGGACCCGTCGCTGCGGCACCACATCGTGAACGTGCTGGGCTGGACGTCGCTCCGCCCCCTCCAGGAATCCGCGACCGAACCCCTCCTGAACGGATCGGACGCGTTGCTGCTCGCACCGACCGCCGGAGGCAAGACCGAAGCGGCGATGTTCCCGCTGCTGTCGGCGATGGCCACGCAGAACTGGACGGGCCTCTCCGTCCTGTACGTGTGTCCCCTGAAGGCGCTGCTCAACAACCTGCTGCCCCGCCTGGAGACCTACGCCGCCTGGCTGGGGCGCCGCGTGGCGCTCTGGCACGGTGACGTCTCCCAGACGCGCCGTCAGCGCATCGTCGCCGACCCGCCCGACATCCTGCTGACCACACCCGAGTCACTGGAGTCGATGCTGGTCAGCGTAAAGGTCGAGCATGCTCATCTCTTCCGCGGCCTGCGCGCGGTCGTGGTGGACGAGGTGCACGCCTTCGCCGGAGACGACCGGGGCTGGCACCTGCTCGCCGTCCTCGAACGGCTCACACGAGTCGCGGGACGGCCCATCCAGCGGGTCGGGCTATCTGCCACCGTCGGCAACCCCGCGGAGCTGCTGACGTGGCTCCAGGGATCGGGGACGCACCGCCCCGGCCGTGTCATCGCCCCCGAGAGCGGCCCGGCCCCCGAACCGCACGTAGAACTCGACCACGTCGGATCCGTGGAGAACGCCGCCAAGGTGATCTCCGCACTCCACCGGGGCGAGAAACGCCTCGTCTTCTGCGACTCCAGACGCATCGTGGAGCAGCTCGGCGCCGCCCTGCGCGCCCTCGGCGTCACCACGTTCCTCTCCCACGCGTCCCTCTCACTTGACGAACGCCGCCGCGCCGAAGAAGCCTTCGCCGAAGCCCGCGACTGCGTCATCGTCGCCACGTCCACCCTCGAACTCGGCATCGACGTCGGTGACCTCGACCGCGTCATCCAGATCAACTCACCGCCCACGGTCGCCGCGTTCCTGCAACGTCTCGGCCGCACCGGGCGGCGCTCCGGCACCAGCCGCAACTGCCTGTTCCTCGCCCTCGGCCGCGAAGACGTCCTCAGGGCCTCCGCGCTCCTGTTGCAGTGGAGTCGCGGCTTCGTCGAGCCGATCACCGCGCCGCGCGAGCCGCGCCACATCGTCGCCCAGCAACTCCTCGCCCTGTGCCTGCAAGAACACCAGGTGGGGGAGAAGCTGTGGCCCGAATGGTGGGACGGATTGGCCCCGTTCGGCACCTCGGCGGCCCCGATCGCGCGTCATCTGGTGGAACAGGGCTACCTCGAATCCGACGGAGGCATGCTCTTCATCGGACCCGAGGCGGAGAAACGCTTCGGCCGCATCCACTTCCGCGACCTCACGGCGGTGTTCACCGCGGCGCCGCAGTTCACCGTCCTGAACGGGCGCGCCGAGGTCGGCCAGATCGACCCGGCGCTGCTGACCGAACGCGTGAGCGGCCCCCGGCTCCTGCTCCTCGGCGGCCACAGCTGGCGCGTCACCTGGATCGACTGGAAACGCCGCCGCTGCCACGTCGAACCGGCCGACGGCGGCGGCAAGGCCGGCTGGATCGGCTGGGGGAGCGGGCTCGTCTCGTTCGAGCTGGCCCGCGCTGCCCGCGACGTCCTGCTCGGCGACGACCCGCCCGTCACGCTGACCCGGCGCGCGACTGCCGCACTGGCCGCCGTCCGGGACGACCTCGGCTTCTCCGTACATCCCGGCGGATCGGTCATCACCCGCAGCCCATCCGGCGACCTGCGCTGGTGGACGTGGGCCGGCGACCGCACCAACGCCACGCTCAAAGCCACCCTGGGTGAACTCGCCGACCCGTCGCAGCGCATCTCCCCGGACCACGTCCGGCTCCGCGGCAACCTCCGCCCGGACGGCTGGCGCGCTGCCGTGGACGCCGTGACCGACCATCTCCGCCTGCCCGACGTGGACGAACGCGCCCTCCACGGGCTCAAGTTCTCCGCGGCCCTGCCCCGGCATCTGGCCGAGGCCACCCTCGCCGCTCGTCTGGCCGACCCCCACCACGCCGCTCTCGTGCTCGGCGAACCCCACAGGTTCTCGGCCCGGACCTGATCAGCTCCGTAGGAACTCGCGGAGCGTCACCCGCCCGGGTGGATCGCCGGGACGATCGGACGCAGAGCGTCCGCCGCCCTGCCGCGGATCAGCTGATCATGAATCCACTGATTGCGGAAGTTGCGCAGGCAGCCGTAGCAGGATGTCTCCTCGCCGCAGTCACAGCGTTCCGCCCTGTCGAGGGCGCCTGCCAGTACCTCGTCGAGGGCCCGCGCGATGCGAGCGGCGTTCCCGGCGCCGCCGGGGACGGTGTCGAACACGACCAGCGCCCGCCTCCCGCCCGGCCGGGGGTACAGGGTGCCGTCGATGTCGTCGCGGCTGATCTCCAACCGTTCCGCCGCACCTTCGAGAAGGGCGCTCACCAGGGAGTTGAGTGTGGTGTCGTCCTGATGCGGCAGGGCGAGCCCGTCGAACGACAACTCCAGGATGTCGGTCTCGTAGGGATGGGCCAGGGATCGCTGCTGAAGCGTGCCGCGGCATTCCCTGCTGCGCAGGGGGTGCTCATGGCTCTTCGGCGGGCGCCCACGGCTCGACGTGATGCTGGTACCCCAGCCGCACGCCGCGCATATGAAGTACCCGGCACCGCCTGGCCCCTCGGAGACGGCTATCAGCTTGCCCCGGGCTCCGGCGCGGGCGACGACGGCGCCGCCGTTGGCCAACTCGAAGGTGAGGTCTTCGTTCTGCTCGGCCGCTAGATCGAGGACATAGGTGGCGCCGTTCCAGCTGCGTTCGGGAGGCTGCATGCCCGGATCGCGGATCGTCCTTCCGGCGAGGAAACCGAACTCGGGCACCACGTACTCGCGCTCGCGAGTCTGGAACGAAGTGTCGCACATGGGACACACCCGTTCGAGCTCGTCACGGCTCTCATGGAAGTAACCGCAGGGGCCACAGATCATGAACTTCTTGCCGTCGAGTTCCCGGTCGGGCAGCCGGTACACGCCCGCCGACGTCCAGAGCTTCCCGCCCGCCACGATCTCGCCGCCCGGCGCGTACTCGTAGATGGCCGCCGAAAGGTCGCGGGACAGTTCGAGTCGTTCGCCGATGGGATCGCCCGTGTGGGACGTGCGGAGTTCGACCGTGTCCACGGGGAAGCCGTACTTCGGAAGCACGTTGCGGTTGGCGAGGAAGCCCAGAAGGTCGCGCCTCGTCAGGGTGTTTGATAGTGCGGTCGAACTGATCTCCAAGGCGCCCCTTCTTCGCCTTGTACGCCTCGTCACGGCGCTCCTCGAAGGACTTGACCTCGTGGTCGAGCTGGAGCCGCACCTCTTCGAGGAGATCGACGAGCCTGTCGACCCACAGCCCCGCGTCGAGCCCGAGTTCACGTTGCACCTTCGGCGGCAGCACCCGCCGCAGGGATGTCTCCACGTCCTCGGGGACGGGCGTCAGGAAGCCGCGGACCAGGGTGACCGGAGCCGGCTCGCCGTCGTCCGCCGCCAGGAAGAAATCGCCCGCATTCCGCCACGTCCGCCCCAGCACCCGCTTGCCGAACCGGAAGAAGGCGGCGAGCGCGACGGAATGCGCGTGGCGGCGGTCGATCCGCTCGTTGCCCAGTGGCACGTACGGCGCCCGCACCTTCCCGGCGATCATGTCGACCGGCTTCTGGTACCGCGAAAGGTCGTGGGACGACCGCTGGGCATAGGTCACCACGAGCGCCGCCGACGCGGTGCGCCGCCCGGCCCGGCCCGCCCGCTGGACGTAGTTCGCCGTGGTCGGCGGCATGTTGCGGAGCATGACCGACTGCAGCTCACCCACGTCCACACCCAGCTCGAAGGTCGTCGAACAGGACAGGGCGTTGACCTCGCCGCGTACGAACTGCTGCTGGATCTCCGCTGCGGTCCTCCCGGTCCACTGGGCGGTGTGCTCCCTGGCCGACAGGGGCACGGGCTTCATGGACCGGTACAGCATCCGATAGTGATCGTCGTCGTGCTCGACCTGGGGGACGTCGTACGGTTCGAGGGTTCCCGTGCAACCCAGCGTGGTGCAGACTCCGCGCACTGAGGCAGGTGCAGTCCGCAGGCACGTCGTACACCGGAACATGCTCGAGCCCGCCTCCAGAGAGAGCCATGTGTGGTCGATCTGGTGGACGACGCCGAGCCCCGGTGGCTGGCGGCTCACCAGCCAGCCGTCCTGTTGCTCCTTGATCGCCTTCCAGCAGCCGCCGAGGACCTGCGCGGCGTCCTGGTCGCTCTTGAGAGCGGCCAGGACTCGCCGGACGTAGTCCAGCCGGCGGTTCGCGCCGCGGGTCGGGAGCCAGCTCAGCACCTTCCGCTTGCCCTCCGAGCCGTCCGACCGCACGTAGATCGGGCCCCTCCGGGGAGCGAACTCCTCACTGGTGTGATCAACGTCCTTGGGCATCGTGAGGGCGCCCTGCTGACGGACGGTCCGTGCCAGCTCGCTCAGCTGGTCCCAGCACTCGTCCTCGCTCAGGCCGAGACGCGTCAGCCCTGGGGGCAGCCGCCAGTACGGCTCCTTGTCCAGGGTGACCCGGAGCAGGCCCCGCCCCTCGAGTGACTGCCGGTCGTCGATGGCAACCAGCTCTTTCATGATCCAGAGAGCGGTCTCGCGCCGCTTTCCCTCCGCTGACTCGCGGCGCGAGAAGATGCCCTCCGCGGTCCCGGCCTCGGCGACGCGCGCGATGAGGTCGTCGACGCGAATCGATTCTGAAGAGCCCTGAATGCCCTGCCAGATCAGCCTCCGGCGTTGCAGGTTCGTATAGCTGTTCTGAAGATATGGGGCGAAGAAGGCCGCTTTCTGCCGTGAGTCACTGAACAGGAGCAGCTTGCGCCCGCCCCCGGGACGGGCGGCGACCAGCTCATCGCCCGCCGGGGGCAGCGCCTGGTACAGCGACGTGGTCACCACCGCGGCGGCGGCGTCCTGCCCGCTCTCGAACTTGCGCACCAGCGACCCTCGCCCGCCGCAGCTCAGGCAGCCCTTGAGGGAACCCGCCCGGCTGAGCTGGCGGACCGGCCACAGCCGCGCCCCCGAACAGCAGGACGCCGAGGAACCCGGGTAGAGGGTTCCGCAGCCCGAGCACAGTAGCGCGTCGTCACTGGTGAGCCTCGCTTCCTTCTCCTCGAACACCTGGTCGTCCTCGTCCACGACGCCGGGATCACCGCCGAGAAGCAGCCAGGTCGGCGTGTCGTCGGGCCGTTTGCGCGGGGCGAAGCGGAAGTTCCCTTCATCCCTGCGGACCGTCCCGGTGAGGTAGACGGTTCCGCACCGCTGGCATGCGCCGAACTCGAACGCAGCCGCCGAGCAGGTCGAGCAGACCTCATGCCGTCCCAGCGACACGTGGGGCCCGGAATCCGACAGGCAGGTGTAGGCGCCCTCCGTCGCGCGGACGAACAGGTGGTAGCGAGCCGACAGGACCGGCGTGCCGGTCCTGTCGCTGACCGCGCTCCCCACCTCGACGAGCGCCGCCAACGACCTGTCCGGTTCCTCATCGGGATCGAAAATCGCCGGTGCGATCTCGCCGAACGGCTTGGGATTCTCCGACAGCAGGTCGCGGAGATCGGCCATTCTCCGCTCGCTGCTCAACAGCGCCGCCGCGTCCTCTCCCACGGCATCGTGCTCTCCGGCGAGCCGCATGATCTCCGCTGCCGGATCGTCCATCTCGGCGAGCCTGCGATAGTCGGCTGCGGTCAGCGGCCCCCAGAACAGGCCCTGGTGAGGGGAACGCCTGTACGCCCCCACCATGTCCTTGCGGCTCGCGTCACCGGCCACCCACTCGAAGGGCGCGTCGAACAGGCTCTCGGCGAACTCCGTCACGGCTCTCGGATCGTCCCCGACCGTCGCGCTGGTCGCCAGGCATTGAAGACGCCTGTCCGGAGCGACCCGGTCATGCAGGCGGCGCAGCAACATGGCCAGCTCGGCAGCCTTCGCGCCGTCGTACACGTGCGCCTCGTCAACGGCGATGAACCGCCAGTTGCCGCCGAATTCGCCCTCGAACAGGTCCATGTCGGCGGGGCGAAGCAGCAGATACTCCAGCATGGCGTAGTTGGTCAGCAGCAGATGCGGGGGAGCGGTGCGCATCTGCTCGCGGCTCAGCAACTCGTTCGGCAGCCGCGGCTCGCCCGGGTTGAGCGCCTCGAACGTCGCCTCCGCCTCCGCGGTCTTCTCCTCCGTGTCGCCCGTGTACCTGCCGAACGTGATGTGCGGGGCGCAGGCGAGCAGCCGGCGGAGCCGCTTCATCTGGTCGTTCGCCAGGGCGTTCATCGGATACAGCAGCAGCGCCCGCACACCCGGCCCCAGCGTGCCCGCCCTGTGCTCGCTCGTCAGCGAGTTGAGGATCGGCAGCAGGAAGCTCTCCGTCTTTCCGGAGCCCGTGCCGGTCGCCACCACGATGTTGCGTCCGCTCGTGGCCTTGCGGATCGCCTGGTCCTGATGCTTGTAGAGCGGACGTGTGAGGGGCAGGGCATCGCTTCCCAGATCCCGGAAACCCGGATCGAGCACCCCCTCATCGATCAGCGTCTCCAGCGACGCGCCAGAGGCGTAGGGAGGAGTCGCCTCCAGAAACGGCCCCTTCGCCAGGAGCCTGCTACCGGTGATCTCCGCGTCCAGTGCCTTCGCGATCTTCGGATCGCGGACTGGCAGCAGCGACCGCAGATACCGCCGGTACGTGCCGGTGATCAACTCGCTGGTAGCCAGCGGATCAAGTGTGTCGGTCACATTCCCCTCCCCACGACGGCGGCCCTCTCGACACCGGCCACCAGCGCCTGGGCCGATGGTGGACCGCGGGGACGCGTTCCGGATGGCCAACCTGCTTACTCTAATTGGCAGGCTCCGGTGCCGTTGTTGCATTTGGTGCGAGTGACGTGGAAGACCGGAATGAGAGTTCGGGAGGCCGCGGGGCGACTGCGGTGGCTGAGGTGGACGTGCTGGACGTGGACGAGCGTGTCGTGGAGGCGCTGCGGCGGCGATCTCGGATACCCGGGCAATAGGGTTGCGGAGTGTGGATTCCGTCGGATGGTGACATCAGGGCGCTGCATGAGAAACACGCGCCCAGCCAGGAGGCGTTTGACGTCGTCTTCACGCACTGCGTGATCGTGTGCGAGATCGCCGAGCAGATCATGGATGGTGCCGGGCTGGACATCAACCCCGATCTGGTGCGCGCCGCGTGCCTACTGCACGATATCGGGGTCTACCGGCTCTACGACATGACCGGGACATTCGATCACAAGCGGTATGTGCGGCACGGGGTGCTGGGGCATGAGTTGCTTCGTGGCGAGG
Source organism: Spirillospora sp. NPDC048819 (assembly GCF_040650055.1). NCBI lineage: Bacteria > Bacillati > Actinomycetota > Actinomycetes > Streptosporangiales > Thermomonosporaceae > Spirillospora > Spirillospora sp. NPDC048819. The sequence continues at coordinate 153,341 of NZ_JBEZGN010000013.1, forward strand.
GGCTTTCCGAGGAGATCTGCCGGTTCTGTTCCTGTCACACCGGCATGGGGATCACGCGGGACGACGTCGAGCGGCAGGGGCTGCCCTTGCCGGCGGCTCACTACGTGGCCGGAACCGGCGAGGAGCGGCTGGTCATGTACGCGGACAAGTTCCACAGCAAGACCGAGCCGCCGACGTTCGTCGCCGCCGATTCCTACGCCGTCCACGTCCGGCGTTTCGGCAGCGACAAGGTCAGGACGTTCAAGGCGATGCGCGAGTTCTTTGGCGAGCCCGCCCTCAAGCCGCTCGCGGACAGGTACGGCCACGCCCTGGTCTGACGCGGCGTCCGGCGCGGGCAGTGGGTGCGCGGGGGCAGGATGGAGGGGTGAGTCTTCTTGATGAGCTTCCTTCTGGAAACGACGCCGATGCCGATTCGTTGTTCGAGGCGTTCGAACGGTGGGTGTCGGGACGCGGGATCACGCTGTATCCCGCGCAGGAGGAGGCGCTCATCGAGGTGGTGTCGGGCGCGAACGTGATCTTGTCGACGCCGACGGGGTCCGGGAAGAGCCTGGTGGCCGCGGGGGCGTTGTTCGCGGCGCTGGGCCGGGGGCAGGTGGGGTTCTACACCGCGCCGATCAAGGCGCTGGTGTCGGAGAAGTTCTTCGACCTGTGCGAGATGTTCGGGCGCGACAACGTCGGGATGATGACGGGCGACGCCAGTGTGAACGCGGACGCGCCGATCGTGTGCTGTACGGCCGAGGTCCTGGCCAACATGGCGCTCAGGGACGGGGCCGAGGCAGACATCGGCGTCGTGGTCATGGACGAGTTCCATTTCTACGCCGAGCCGGAGCGGGGCTGGGCGTGGCAGGTTCCGCTGCTGGAGCTGCCGCAGGCGCAGTTCCTGCTGATGTCGGCCACGCTGGGGGACGTCGCGTTCTTCCAGAAGGACCTGACGCGGCGGACGGGGCGGCAGACGGCGTGGGTGACGTCCGCGGAACGGCCCGTCCCGCTGATCTACGACTACCGGGTGACGCCGCTGCACGAGACGATCGAGGAGCTGCTGGCCGAGCAGAAGGCGCCGGTGTATCTGGTGCATTTCACGCAGGCCGCGGCGATCGAGCGGGCGCAGTCGCTGATGAGCATCAACGTGTGCACGAAGGCGGAGAAGGCCCGGATCGCGGAGCTGATCGGGAACTTCAGGTTCACGACGAAGTTCGGGCGCAACCTGTCGCGGTATGTGCGGCACGGGATCGGCGTGCACCACGCGGGGATGCTGCCGAAGTACCGGCGGCTGGTGGAGAGGCTCGCGCAGGCCGGGCTGCTGAAGGTCATCTGCGGGACGGACACGCTGGGCGTGGGCGTCAACGTCCCCATCCGGACGGTGGTGTTCACCGCGCTGAGCAAGTACGACGGGCACCGGGTGCGGCGGCTCCGGGCGAGGGAGTTCCACCAGATCGCCGGGCGGGCCGGGCGGGCCGGGTTCGACACGGTCGGGTTCGTGGTCGCGCAGGCGCCCGAGCACGTGGTGGAGAACGAGAAGGCGCTGGCCAAGGCGGGGGACGACCCGAAGAAGCGGCGGAAGGTGCAGCGCAAGAAGGCGCCCGAGGGGTTCGTCGGGTGGGACGAGGACGTCTTCGCGAAGCTGCAGGAGGCCGAGCCGGAGATGCTCCGGTCGCGGTTCCAGGTCAGCCACGCGATGCTGCTGTCGGTGATCGCGCGTCCGGGCAACGCGTTCCAGGCGATGAAGCGGCTGCTGACCGACAACCATGAGGAGCCGGCGGCGCGGCGCAGGCACATCTCGCGGGCGATCGCGATCTACCGGTCGCTGCTGGCGGGCGGCGTGGTCGAGGTGCTGCCCGAGCCCGATGATCTGGGCAGGTACGCGCGGGTCACCGTGGATCTGCAGGAGGACTTCGCGCTCAACCAGGCGCTGTCGACGTTCGCGCTGGCCACGTTCGAGATCCTGGACCCGGCGTCGCCGTCGTACGCGCTGGACGTGCTGTCGGTCATCGAGGCGACGCTGGAGGATCCGCGGCAGATCATCGCGGCGCAGATCAACAAGGCGCGGGGCGAGGCCGTCGCGGAGATGAAGGCGGAGGGCATCGAGTACGAGGAGCGGATGGAGCTGCTCCAGGACGTCGACCATCCGAAGCCGCTGGAGGAGGAGCTCGACGCCGCGTACGAGATCTACCGGGCCGGGCATCCGTGGGTCGGGGACCATCCGCTGCGTCCCAAGTCGGTCGTGCGGGACATGTACGAGCGGGCGATGACGTTCACCGAGTACATCGGGTTCTACGAGCTGGCCAGGGGCGAGGGTCTCGTCCTGCGGTACCTGTCGGGGGCCTACAAGGCGCTGCAGCAGACCGTCCCGGAGTCGATCAAGACCGATGATCTGATCGACCTGATCGAGTGGCTGGGGGAGCTGGTGCGGCAGGTCGACTCCAGCCTGCTGGACGAGTGGGAGCAGCTCGCGAACCCGGCCGACGAGGACCTGGACGAGCCGATCGAGGAGCGGGTCACGAAGGTGACCGCGAACACGCGGGCGTTCCGGGTGCTGGTGCGCAACGCGATGTTCCGCCGGGTGGAGCTGGCCGCGCTGGAGCGGTTCCGTGATCTGGGCGAGCTGGACCCGGACTTCGGCGCCGACGCATGGGCCGAGGCCATGGACGGGTACTTCGCCGAGCACGACGAGCTGTTCACCGGTCCGGACGCGCGGGGGCCGAAGCTGCTGCAGATCGAGGAGGTCCCACAGGACGCGCTGTGGCGTGTCCGGCAGGCGTTCGACGATCCCGAGGGGCACCACGACTGGGGCATCAGCGCCGAGGTCGACCTGGCGGGCTCGGACCAGGAGGGCGAGGCCGTCATCCGCGTGACCGGCGTCGACCGGATGTGACACGGCGCCGGTCGGAGAGCAGAGGAGGCAGGGCATGGTGCAGGTGGCGGTGGCGCAGTTCGCGCCCGGGGTCAACAAGGACGAGAACCTGGCGGCGATCGGAAAGCTCGCGGGCGAGGCGGCAGGACGCGGGGCGAAGGTCGTCGTGCTCCCCGAGTTCGCCATGTTCACCGCGCCGAAGATGGACGAGCGGTTCGTCGACTCGGCCGAGCCGCTGGACGGCCCGTTCGCCGCCGGGCTCGGGGAACTGGCCCGGCGCCACGGCGTGCACGTCGTCGCAGGCATGAACGAACGCCTGGACGAGCCGCGTCGCATCTCCAACACGCTCGTTGCCGTGGGCCCCGGCGGGGACGTCGTCGCCGAGTACCGCAAGATCCACCTGTACGACGCGTTCGGGTACAAGGAGTCGGCGCTGGTCCGGCACGGTGACATCGCGAACCCGGAGACGTTCACCGTCGACGGCGTCACGTTCGGCATGCAGACCTGCTACGACGTCCGGTTCCCCGAGGTGACGCGGCGGATCGTGGACGCGGGCGCCGACGTGCTCGCGCTGCCCGCCGCCTGGGTGCCGGGGCCGCTGAAGGAGGACCACTGGCGGACGCTGGCCCGCGCCCGCGCCATCGAGAACACGATCTACGTGGCCGCGGCCGGGCAGTGCGCCCCAACCGGGGCCGGCAACAGCATGATCGTGGACCCGATGGGCGTGGTCACCGCCGGGCTGGGGGAGAGCCCCGGTGTCGTCGCGGGGGAGGTGTCGCCCGAGCGCGTCGCCGCCGTCCGCGCGAAGAACCCGGCGCTCAGCCTCCGCCGCTTCACGGTCGCCCCGGCCGAGTAGCGGTTGTATCGAGGTGGCAACGGTCGCCGCGATTCTCCGTGTCGGAGTGGGCGCGTAGCGTGACGATCGGACGGTGCGCCTTTCCTCTGATCTCCCGCCCGCCGGGTTCACCCGCTCCGAGCCCAGTCCGCCCGGCCGCCCGCGTCCGTTCCGGTCGTCGCGTCCGTTCATCGCCGTGGTGCTCGTGCTGGGCGCCGGGCTGGTCCTCGCCGTCGGCCACGGGGCGACGGGTTCGGCCCCGGCCCGCACGGTGACGCCAGGCGCGGCCACGCCTTCCGTCACGGGGCCCGCACCGCCGTCCGCCACGGCACCGTCGCCTGTGCGGGCGGCGCCCGAGCCGAACGATGTGTCGTCCGCGAGTCACGCGGTGCCACGGGCAAGGCCGTCCGGTCGCGGGCGGGCCGGCCCCTCGCGCGCGGGCGTACCGCCGGTTCCTCGTCCCGGCCCGGCGGTGCGTGCGCGGGTCACGCGCACCGCGCGGCCTGCGGCGCCGTCCTGGGTCGTCGCGGAGTGCCGGCGCCGGTTCCCGGACGATCCGCCCCGCAGGGCGGCGTGTGTCGCGGTCCTCGCCGATATGTCCGGTAATTGATCGGGAACTTCCGGAACTCGCGGGATTCAACGGGAGTCGTATAAAACCGTGAACTCCAACCCCGACATCATCGGCATGGCACTTGCAGATGCCTTCGCGCAGCGCGGTTACCGGGCCGACCTGCCCGACCCCGGCACCATCGCCGTCACACTCAGGGACGGCACGCAGGTGCGGGCCGACATCGCCGAGTGGCGGCGCCACGCCGGACGGAACCCGCGCGCCGCACTGCCCGGCATCGCGGCCCAGTACGCCGACCAGGCGGTGGGGGCCTTCGAAGGACGCCCGGCGCCCGCGCCCGGAGGCGGCGGCCCCGACACCGGTGACCTGCGCGTCCGCCTCTACCACGAGAACGCGCTGGACGAGCGGATGCGTGCGGCCCTCCTGACGAGGCCCCTCGCCGAGGGACTCCTCCAGACCGTCGTCGTCGACCGTCCCGACTCGATGTCGCCGCTCAACAGGACCGAACTCGGCGGCCTCGGCGAGGCCGAGGCGTTCGGCGCCGCGCTGACGCACTCGATCGAGCGGGAGCCGCACTACGTCCAGGCGAACGACGTGCAGAAACTCAAGATCGTCACGATCGGCGGGCAGCACCGCTACGTCGCCGCGCACGTGCACGTCCTGCGCCGGTACGTCCCCGGCCCGCTCCCGTTCGGGGCGCTCGTGACGTTCCCGCTCCCGGAGTACGTGATGGTCCACGAGATCGGCATGGACCGCCATGTCGTCGTGGCCGTGAAGACCCTCCAGGACACGGCGGGCCGGTTCGCGGCCACCGGGGAGAAGCCGATCAGCCCGCGGGTGTACTGGTGGCGGCCGGGGGACTACGAGGCGCTGCCCGAGCGCGAGGCCCTTCACGGGGGCCGGGTGCCCGACCTGCGGCTGGTGGGCGTCCAGGTCGAGCAGGGCGAGCAGGGGCTGAACGTCGCCCTCGCCGGGGCCGCCACCGAGGAGCTGGTCCAGGGCTGGGAGGCCGCGCGCCGCTGACGTGACGCGGCTCGGGCCGGGGCACGGTCACGCCGCCGCGGAGGTCATCAGGCGTTCGACGTCGGCGCGCAGTTCACGGACGTCCGCCCCGGCCTCGGTCGCGAGCCGCACCGACAGGAAGCCGTCGTCGTGCAGGAGGCCGAGCAGGATGTGGCCGGCGCGGATCTCCTTCTGCTTGAGCCGGATCGCGTGCCGCAGGCTCAGCTCCAAAGCCTTCTTCGCCCTCGGCGTGAAGGGAATGTGCCCTCTGGGGGTGTTGCTGCACTTGGCGGCCGGGAAGTCCAGGGCGCCCTCGCCGAAGGTCTTCTCGGTCGCCTCGCGGACGGCGTCCAGGTCGATGCCGAGGGTGCCGAGCGCCTCGGGGTCGAGCGGATCCTCGCTCATCCGCGTGATGCGCGCCCGGATGCCGGACGCGTTCAGCCCATGCCGGGCGGTGGCGCGGGTCACGGGGTCGTCGCCGTCCAGCAGCGAGAGCAGCAGGTGTTCGGTGCCGATGTGGTGGTGCTTCAGGGCGCGTGCCTGTTCCTGGGCGCCGGTGACCACCTGCCGCGCGTCATGGGTGAAACGCTCGAACATCGCGTTACTGCTCCTTCTTGAGAAGGCGGCGGCCGCCGCCGTGCTTCTTGTGGACGGCCTGCCGGCTCACGCCGAGGCAGACCGCGATCTCCTGCCAGGACCAGCCCTGGTCGCGGGCGCTGGCGACCTGGAGGGCCTCCAGCCGTTCGGCCAGCTCGCGCAGCGCGCGCACGGCCCGCAGCCCGACCGCGGGGTCCCGGCTGCTCGCCTCCTGGGCGAGTGTCACTCCATCGCTCATGCCGTCAATGTAGGTTGACAGTCGCCACCTGTCAACCAACATTGACAGCGGACGGGTGTCAGCGGACGGTCAGCAGGGTGGTGAGGAGGTCGTCGAGGGTGATCAGGCCGGCGATGCGGCCGTCCGGGGCCACGGCCAGCCCGAGATGGCTGTGGTGCGCCTTCAGCGTGGCGACGGCCTCGCCGACGGGCGTGCCGACCGGCACCGCCGGCACCGGGTGCGCCAGCTCGCCGGCCGGGGTCTCGCGGCCGCGCGCACGGGCCAGGTAGGCGTCGCGGACGTGCACCATGCGGGCGGCGTGCCGCCCCGAGCCGCGCAGCATGATCCGGAGGCGGCCCGTCCGGGCGGCGGTGTCGATGACCTCCTGCGGCGTCGCCGAGGCCGGGACGGACACGATGTCCGAGACGGGCACGACCAGGTCGGTCAGCGGTGCGCGAGGCGCGTCCAGCGCGTTGGTGATCAGCGTCAGCTCGGTCTCCTCGATCAGCCCGAGCCGCCGCGAGTCCTGCGCGATGCTGCGCAGCTGCTCCGGCGTCCGCGACACCTCCCGCGAATCGGCCGGCCGGATGCCGATCATGCGCAGCAACAGGTTCGTCGCGCCGTTCAGGGCGGCCAGCACCGGGCGGGCCACCGTGGCGAACGCACGGAACGGAAGGCCCAGCACGACCGCCGACCGTTCCGGTTCGGTGATCGCCCACGACTTCGGCGCCATCTCCCCGACGACCATGTGCAGGAACGTCACCACCGCCAGCGCGAGGACGAAGGCGACCGCGTGCGCCGCCCCGTCGGGCAGCCCCGCGGCGTGGATCGGCGGGGTGAAGGTCGCGGCGAACACCGGTTCGGAGACCAGGCCGAGACCGAGCGAGCACATCGTGATGCCGAGCTGCGCCCCGGCGAGGGTCAGCGACAGCTCGTCGATCCCGGCGATCGCGGCGGACGCGGCCCGGCCGCCGCGCGCGGCGGCCCGTTCCAGCCGGGGCCGCCTGGCCGCCACCAGCGCGAACTCGGTGGCGACGAAGAAGCCGTTGCCGGCCAGCAGCGCCAGGGTGACCAGCGCGCCGAAGGCGAGGTTCACCGGCCCTCCTCGACGGTGCGGACGCGGATCAGCTCCGGGACGTGCCGGTGGACGGTCAGCACCTCGACCACGGCGGTGCGGGGCGGTTCGTCCAGCCGCGTCGGCGGAAGGTCCACGGTGACCACGTCCCCGGGCTCGGCCACCCGCCCGAGCCGCTTCAGCAGCAGGCCCGCGACGGTCTCGTAGTCGCCCTCGGGCAGCGCGATCCCCGTCTCGTGGGCGACCTCGTCCATCCGCAGCCCGGCGTCGGTCGTCCACCATTCGCCGGTCCGGATCGCGAGGTCGTCGCCGGGCTCGTTCTCGTCGGCGATCTCCCCGACCAGCTCCTCGGCGACGTCCTCCCAGGTGACGATCCCGGCGAAGCCGCCGTACTCGTCGACCACGCAGGCCAGCGGCGCGGCGGCGCCCTGCAGCCGCAGCACGACGTCCGGCAGCGGCAGCGACGACGGCAGCAGCAGCGGCGCCCTGACGATGTCGCGCACGGCGGTGCGGGCCGTGTCCTCCGGGCCGAGCAGGATCAGCTCCTCCAGCCCGACGACCCCGACGACGTCGTCGACGCTGTCGCCGACGACCGGGTAGCGGGTGTGCCCGCTCGCGGAGATGACGTCGTCGAGTTCGGCGGCGGACGCGGACGCGGACACGGTCACCACGTCGACGCGCGGGACCATGACCTCCTCGGCGTCCAGGTCGGAGAACACCAGTGCCCGCTCCAGCAGGTCGGCGTGGCCCGCCTGGAGCTTCTCGCCGGACTCGCCGATCATGCGCCCGAGCTCCTCCAGCGTCGCGCCGTGGTGCAGTTCCTCCACCGGCTCGATGCCCACCGCGCGGACGAGCCGGTTCGCGGCCGCGTCGAACAGCCGGATCAGCGGCCCGGCCACCATCAGGTAGACGACGGTGGACGCGGCCAGCGCGCGCGCCAGCCGCTCCGCCCTGGCCAGCGCGAGGTTCTTGGGGAACAGCTCGCCCAGCACCATCTGGATCACGGTGGCCAGCGCGAACCCGAGCGCCACCGCGACGGTGCCGGTCGCCGCGTCCGGCACCCCGCCCGCGCTCAGCGCCGGGGCGATCAGGTCGGCCAGGGCGGGCTTGGCGATGAACCCCACCACCAGTGCCGTGACCGTGATGCCGAGCTGGGCGCCCGACAGCATGAACGACAGCCGCCCCATCACCCGCAGCGCCCGCGCGGCCGACCGGTCGCCCTCCGCGGCGCGCTGGTCGAGGACCGGGCGGTCCGCGGTGACGAACGCGAACTCCTGCGCCACGAAGTAGCCGGTGGCGACGGTCAGCAGCAGGACGGCGAGCAGCCCGAGCGCGGCGTTCACCCGGCCCTCCCTCCGCTGAGCGACACGTCCAAGATCCCCTTACCCGCGTCGGCGCCGTCTTCCCCGCGATCCTGGGACGGTTATCGACCGCTCTGCGTGGAATGAACCCTGGACGAGCAGAACCTGCCCGCGCGGATGCCGCGGCCACGGATGCGAGGGGGGCGCCGATGCCCAGACCGTTCGCGTCGTCCGCTGATCTGGGCGACAAGGAGCAGACGCTGGAGGTCCTGGCCGACGGGGTGTACGCGCTCACGGCCGAGGGGGACCCGAACGTCGGCGCCGTCGAGGGCGAGGACTTCCTCGTCTGCTTCGAGGCCCTCGCCACGCCGGCGGCGGCCCGCGACTGGCTCACGGTGCTGCGCGCGCACACCGACAAGCCGATCCGCTACCTGGTCCTGTCGCACTACCACGCCGTCCGGACGCTGGGCGCCAGCGCGTTCGGCACCCCGGTGATCCTCGCGCACGACCTGACCCGCTCGCTGATCGCCGAGCGCGGCAAGCAGGACTGGGAGTCGGAGTTCGGGCGGATGCCCCGCCTGTTCAAGGACCCGGACGGCATCCCGGGGCTCACCTGGCCGTCCGTGACGTTCTCCAGCACGCTCACCATCGACCTCGGCGGTGACCGCGGCGATCTCGACCTGGCGTACTGCGGGCGCGGCCACACCGAGGGCGACATCGTGGCGTGGCTGCCCCGGCACCGGATCCTGTTCGCCGGCGACCTCGTGGAGACCCAGGCGGCCCTCTACACCGGTGACGCGTTCCACCGCGAGTGGGGTTCGGGCACGCTCGACCACGTGAACTCGTTCGGCGCCGAGACGCTCGTCGGCGGACGCGGCGCCGTCGCGCACGGCCGGGACGCCGCGCACGCCGCCGTCGGGCAGACCCGCGACTTCCTCGCCACGATGATCCGCGAGACCGGCCGGGTCCGCGACGAAGGCGGCACGCTCAAGGACGCCTTCGCCGCCGTGCACGCCGCGCTGGCGCCCGCCTACGGCCGCTGGCCGATCTTCGAGCACTGCCTGCCGTTCGACGTGTCCCGCCTGTGGGACGAGATGGACGGCGTCGAACGCCCCCGGATCTGGACGGCCGAGCGCGACCGCGAGGTCTGGGCGCGACTGCAGGACTGAGCGTCTCCGGGGAGGGGCTGGCGATGTCCGGATTTCGTGTCACCCTGGAGTGAGCCGGGCCCGCGTGGTCAGCGTCGGATCGGCCCGCGGGCACAAGGATTCCCTGATGGGTGGGGAGTGCCGATGACCGAGGAGAACCGCCCCCGTCCGGTGTTCGATCCCGGCATCCCCGGCGGCGACCGCGCGCTGCTCGCCGCGGCGCCCGAACGGCTCGTCGCGGCCTGCATGGACGCGCCGCCGCCCCCGCGGCTGCGTCCCGCCACGGTCGCGGCACGGCTGGTGTGGATCCCGGTGTTCGCGTTCTTCTACGGCGTGCTGCCCGGCGGCTGGCTGCGGGTGCTCTTCCTCGCCTCGCTCGACGAGGACGAACTGGTCGGCGGCGCGATGCGCTGGGGGAGGCTGCCCGTCCTCGCGATGATGCTCACCCCCGCGCTGCAGATCCTCCTGCTGCTGCTCGGGCAGGCCGAGGCCGCCGCGGTCCTCGCGGCGGCGAGCTTCACCGGCTGGGTCATCGGCGCGCTGCGCCACGTCCGCGAGCCGGCCGCCGCCCGCGCCGCACGCGCGCACCACGGCTCCTACCTGCTGCCCGGCGACTTCGACCGGCCCGCCGCGCGGCTCCTGGTCCGCGCCCAGCGCGCCATCGACGCCGTCCTCGGGTCGCAGACGCACGGAGCCGGGCTGCTGGACGACGTCAACAACACCGTCGTCCTGCCGAGGCAGGAATGGGCCATCGCGGGCGCCCTCGCCGAGCACACGCGGCTGCGCCGCGAGCGCCGCGCCCAGCAGCCCGAACGGCTCTCGCCGCGCGTCCGGGCCCTCCTGGAACCCCAGGACCGCGCCCTGGAGCTGTCGGTCGGCTCGGTCACGGCGCGGATCGAGGCGCTGGAGGGGTACGCCCGCCGGGCCCGCGAGGCCGACGACGCCTACCACGAGTCGCGGGTGCTGCAGGGGCTGCCCGAGCAGAACGCCCGCTACCGGGACCTGCTCGCGAGCACGGCCGGGGACGAGATGGCGGGCGCGGAGATCCGCGGGATGGCCGACGACGCGCGCCGGGCCGAGCGGGCGCTGCGCGAGCGCGTCGCCGGGGCGCTGCGGGCCGGCCACGAGCTGCGGCTCTACACGCGGTGACCCGGATCAGCTCTCGGCCAGCACGATGACGCGGTCGTCGGCCGACAGCGTGAGCGGCGCCGTCTTGTCCGGGTTGAGCACCACCCCGTAGGCGGGCGGCTCGTGGAACCGCTCGGTCAGCCGGTAGCCGAGCGCGACCTCGCCGCGCCGCCGCGCCGACTCGATGAGCGTCGCGAAGTCGGCCTCCGCGCCCGGCGCCAGATAGTCGCAGGCGGGCTTGAGGTAGATCTCCGAGCCGGCCGGGTCGAGCAGGTCGACGAACACGTCGTACAGGTGCCGGTTCTCGCTGAGCTGCGTCAGCATCAGGCTGATCAGCTTCTCGCTGACCACGAAGTCGTCGGCCTTGGTGACCTGCGCGATCTCCCGGTTGGCGTCGTCGTTGATCTCGCTGACGATGGCGAACGGGTCGCCGAGGGCGTCCTCCATGTCGCGCAGGTGCAGCAGCGTGACCAGCGTGCGGGCGTCGGCGTGCTCGCGGTCGAACCCCTCCTCCGACAGCACGATGATGTGCTGGTACGAGCCGACGTCGAGGGACTCCAGGGACGGCCGCTCGGTCGGCTCCGCCCGGACGAAGTCGATCTTCAGGCCGTCGCACGGGCGCAGCCGCCCGGTCGGGTCCTCGCGCGGCGCGGCCACCATCAGGGCCGAACCCGGGGCGAGGAACTCGTCCAGCAGCTCGATGATCTTCGGGGCGCGGTGGTTCCAGCCGAGCATCAGCGTGCGCTCGGGCACCGGCTCGCGCGGGGTCGCCGTGGTGATCGCCGACTCCCGGACCGGCGGTGGCGGCGCGGACGCGAGCCGGATCAGCAGATCGTCCTCGGCCAGCACGATGACCTCGTCGTCGGCGCGGATCACCGTGTCCATCGGCGGGTTGAGCAGGACGGTCCCGTCCGCGCGCCGCAGCCCCGACGGGATGCCCAGGTCGTAGGCCGCGAGCGACGCGCCGAACGTCCGCCCGTCCAGGTCCGGCTCGCGCCGCATGTAGAACTCGTGGCCGGCGAAGTCGAGCAGGTCGGTGCAGACCTGCGACAGGCCCGACTGCCGGTGCGACTGGACGATCAGCCGGATCGCGACGTCGTCGGCGTCGATCACGTGCGCCGAGCCGCCGCCGGCGAGCCGGGCGGCGGGCAGGTTCGCCGAGTCGTGGACGGCGGCGACCACGTGCGGGCGGTTGCGTCCCCACGTGCGCGAGCCGAGCGACAGCAGCACCTTGATGACCCGGGTGTCGGCGTCGTCGATCTCCGGTGTGACGATCATGATGGAGCGGGCGGTGCCGGGACTGACCAGCTCCACGTCGGCGACCTTCAGCGGGTCGCCGGTGCGGCACACGATGCGGGTGCGGCCGAGGTCGCCGACGCGGTCCCGGATCGCGTCCTCCATCTCCACCTTGTCGCGGTTGGCGAGGATCGCCACGCACGACCTGCGCTTGCTCTGGTTGGCCTCCACCAGCTCGGCGACCACGGTGAAGACCTGCTCGGACCAGCCGAGCAGCACGGTGTGCCCGTGCTCGACGATCCGCGACCGGCCCTTGCGCAGCTCGGTGATCTTGCCTTCCAGGCCGGTGGTGATCACGCCGATCAGCGAGCTGACGATGAAGATGCCGCCGATCGTGGCGACCAGCATCAGCGCCAGGAACGGGCCGGTGCCGGTGTCGTCGCCCATCGTGCCGGGGTCCAGTGTGCGCAGCAGGCTGCGCCAGACCATGCCGAGCCAGTGCCCGTTGTCGGCGCTGTCGCGCGGTGTGAGGAAGACCGCCGCGGTCGCCACCACGACCACCAGCCCCGCCGAGGCGAGACCGAGCCAGCCGATGAGCGCGGGCGTCCCCCTCGACATGGTCCTGTCGAACCAGTACCGGACACGGTCCCATCGCGTCGCGCGTCTCAACGGTCTGCCCCCTCGGCCGTTCCCCCTGGGGGTCAGCCTATTGTGTTGTCTCGCTCTATTCCCGGCATTCTCCCCGGATCCGGGCGCGTTCGGGGCAGTGTGCTTCTGTGTGAACCGGCCCCCGGCGAATGCCGCACCCGAAAAGGCGATTTGCCCGTTGCGCACGGAAGAGGCCGGGGTGATGAGAATTCCACCACCCCGGCCCCTGGCGTCGTGCCGGAACGCCGCCGGCCACGCGGAGGACCGCTAGTGCGCGGCCTCGTACTGCTCGATCACATTGGCGGGGATACGGCCCCGCTCATTGACCTTGATGCCGTGGTTCTTCGCCCACTCGCGAATCTCCGCGGAGCGCTCACGGCTGCCCGCGGTCCGGGCGGCGCGGCCACCGCGGCCGGTGGGCTTGCGCGCCTTGCGCGCGCCCGCCACGAACGGCTCCAGGCCGTTGCGCAGCTTGGCGGCGTTCTTCTTGCTCAGGTCGATCTCGTAAGTGGTGCCATCGAGGGAAAAGCTGACGGTCTCGTCAGCCTCTCCGCCGTCGATGTCGTCCACGAGAAGGACTTCGACCTTCTGTGCCATGCGGGGACTCCCTAGCTATGCGTCCGGCTTGGCGTCCGGATGTGCCTCGATGAATGCAGCATAGACCTCATCCGATATCTTGCCACGTTCAGAGACTTCGATGTTACTTCGCAATGCCCACTCGCGGACATCGCCGTTCGTGTAGCCCTTGATCTTCGCGGTGCGGGACTTGCGTCCCTTCCCTGCGGGCTTCACCTCGGCGGCGTTCTCGATGAAGGGCGCGAGCGCGTCCAGCGTCTCGTTCAGCCGCTTGAAGTTGTCATCGCTCAAGTCGATCGTGAACGTCCGGTCCAGGACTTCGAAGTCCCGCTTTGCGACATCGGCTCCTTCGGAGCCGTCGATGTCGTCCACCCTAATGACCTTCTCGGCCATGTGTCTTCAGTCTTCCTTCCCCTGGCCTGCGCGGCGACCTTGACGGTAGCGGATTCCGGGACCCGGCATGACGTCAAGACGCGCCCGGCGGGGAAGTGGCCGGGGAAGTGGCGCGGGGAATGGCGGACGATTCAGGCGCCGTGCCGCTCGATCCAGGTGTGCAGGAGCAGCATCATCTCCAGCCGGATCGCCGGGTCCTCGATGTCGAACCCGAACATGCCGTGCAGCTGCGCCAGCCGGTAGCGGACGGTCTGCGGGTGCACGCACAGGACCTCGGCGGCGCCCGTGGCGTTGAATCCGTGCTTCATGCACTCCAGCAGCGTCACGGCGAGCCGCAGGCCCTGCCGCGGCCCGGCCTCGTCCAGCGGGGCCAGCCGCCGCGACGCCACGATCGCGGCGAGCGTCCCGCCCTCCCGCAGCAGCAGCTCCGGCAGATGCTCCTCCGCCCGGACGAGCACCCCGCCGCGCCGCACGCCCCGGCCGGCGGTCCGCGCGCCGGGCCGCACACCGGCCCGGCCGGCCGAGCCGTTCCCGGACCGGCCCGGGACGGGGGCGGCCGGCGCGAGGTCCAGCGCCCGCCGTGCCCACAGCAGCGACGTCCCCGCCTGGTCCGCCGGGACCGACGGGCCGATCGCGCCGGTCCAGCCCGCGAGCGTCGCGGCCAGCTCCTCGATCCGCCCCGGCCCGTCGGGGTCGGGCATGATCAGGCAGGGCCGGCCGTGGTCCAGGCCCGTCAGCAGCGACGGCGGCAGCCCGGCCGGGCCCTCGCCGCCGCTGCCCGGACGCGGCCGCAGCACGATCACCGCGAGCCGCCTCGGCAGCGGCCAGCCCGCGCGGGCCGACTGCTCGCGGGCCACCTCGGGCGGTGCGGGCGGGTCCGACAGCAGCAGGGTCAGCAGCCGGCCGCGGCGCTGCTCGCGCTCCCCGGCCGCCTTCTCCCTGGCCCGCGCGTAGCCGTGCGCCGCCGCGGACGCCAGCGCGTCCAGATAGGCGAAGTTGGCCTCGGCGAGCAGGCTGATCAGCGCGCGGGGGCGGCCGAGCCGCTCGGCCTCGACCGCCAGGTGCCGCCAGGCGAGCCGCGACCCGACCCGCATCGCGTTCTGCAGGTGCTCCAGGGCGCGGCCCTCGACGGCCTCGCCGTAGCCCACGTCGAAGAAGACCTGGTACACCTCCTTCCAGGAGGCGTCCGGGTCGGCGATCATGTGCACGAAGTGCTCCATGGCGTGCGCGACCGCCGCCTCGGCCACCCGCGAGTAGGCCGTGTCGCCCGGCCGGTCGTACTCGGGGACGTGCCTCAGCACGCCCTGCACCATGGGGCCGAGCAGGTCCGGGAGGTGGGGCCGCATCCACCGCGCCTCTTCCGGCGGGATCTCCCGCCACGGCTCCTCCGTCAGGCCGTCCAGTACGGACGATCCGGTGTGCGCGTCCTCGTATGCCGTCGTCACGTTCAGCACCTCCTCGGCCTAGCACCGGCCTAACGCTCGGTCGTCTCAACCTAGGCATGCGAAGTGAGCCGCGACACTCACCGGCGTTCATCCCGCGGGCCCGCATTTGTCAGCCGCCTGACAAGCCCGCCTCCCCGGACGGCCCGACCGCCCGGAAACGGCCCCGCCCGGGCCGAAACCAAGTTCCGGTCAAAGGGCGCATGGCCCGGATCTCGGGGGGTAGCCGCCACCACGTGCCCATACACCGCCCCGCCAGGTCACCACTGGGCCCGTTCACTTCGAGGGAGCTGAATCATGGTCGACTCCGCCGGCCGCGGCGACGCGAAGCAGGAGCAGCTGGAGCATCGGCGGGTGAGCCCGGAAGGGACCGGACTCACCACCGACCAGGGAATCAAGGTCGACGACACCGACAACTCGCTGTCGGCGGGCGAGCGCGGCCCGTCGCTGATGGACGACTTCCATCTGCGCGAGAAGATCACCCATTTCGACCATGAGCGGATTCCCGAACGGGTCGTGCACGCGCGCGGCTCGGGTGCGTACGGCCATTTCCGGTTGCACGAGTCGCTCGCCGACTACACGACCGCCGAGTTCCTGCGCGACACGTCGCTGACGACGCCCGTGTTCGTGCGGTTCTCCACCGTCGCGGGGTCGCGCGGCTCGGCCGACACCGTCCGCGACGTCCGCGGCTTCGCGACGAAGTTCTACACGCGGCAGGGCAACTTCGACCTCGTCGGCAACAACATGCCGGTCTTCTTCATCCAGGACGGCATCAAGTTCCCCGACTTCGTCCACGCGGTGAAGCCCGAGCCGCACAACGAGATTCCGCAGGCGGCGTCCGCGCACGACACGCTCTGGGACTTCGTGCAACTGCAGCCCGAGACCCTGCACATGATGATGTGGCTGATGTCGGACCGGGCGATCCCGCGCAGCTTCGCGATGATGCAGGGCTTCGGCGTCCACACGTTCCGGCTCGTCAACGCCGAGGGCAGCCCGACGTTCGTGAAGTTCCACTGGAAGCCGAAACTCGGCACCCACTCGCTCGCCTGGGACGAGGCCCAGAAGATCGCCGGGAAGAACCCCGACTTCAACCGGGCCGACCTGTGGAACCGGATCGAGGCGGGCCAGTTCCCCGAGTACGAGTTCTGCGTGCAGCTCGTCCCCGCCGAGGACGAGCACAGGTTCGGCTTCGACCTGCTCGACCCGACGAAGATCATCCCGGAGGAGGAGGTGCCGGCGCGGCCGGTCGGGACGCTGACGCTGGACCGCAACCCGGAGAACTTCTTCGCCGAGACCGAGCAGGTCGCCTTCCACCTCGCCAACGTCGTGCCCGGCATCGACTTCACCAACGACCCGCTGCTCCAGGCGCGGCTGTTCTCCTACCTGGACACGCAGCTGATCCGGCTCGGCGGGCCGAACTTCCCGCAGATCCCGGTCAACCGGCCGGTCGCCGAGGTCCGCAACCACCACCGCGACGGCTACCACCAGATGGACATCCACCAGGGGAGGGCGAGCTACCACAAGAACTCGCTGTCGGGCGGCTGCCCCGCGGTCGGCGGAGAGGGCTCGTTCACCCACTACCAGGAGCGGGTGGACGGCGACAAGATCCGCAAGCGGAGCGAGAGCTTCGCCGACCACTACTCGCAGGCGACGCTGTTCTGGAACAGCATGGCCGACTGGGAGAAGGAGCACATCGTCGGCGCGTTCCGGTTCGAGCTCGGCAAGTGCGACCACAAGCACGTCCGCGAGGGCGTCGTCGAGCACCTCAACCACATCGACCACGACCTCGCCGTCCGGGTCGCCGAGGGCATCGGGGTGGACCCGCCGAAGTCGCCCGTGACCGCCAACCACGGCCGCAGCTCGCCCGCGCTGAGCCAGGCGAACTCTCCCGCGGCCGTCGAGGGCCGCCAGATCGCGATCCTGGTCGCCGACGGCGTCGACTCGGCCGCCGTCGCCGCGGTCGGCGAGGCGCTCACCGAGGCCGGCGCGGTCTGCGAGGTGCTCGCCGCCGAGGACGGCTTCGTCCAGGCGGCCAACGGCGCCCAGGTGGAGGTCACCCGCGCGATGCCGACCGTCGCGTCCGTCCTCTACGACGCGGTGCTCGTGCCGGGCGGTGAGGAGAGCGTCCGGACGCTCGCGCAGGACGGCGACGCCGTGCACTTCGTCGCCGAGGCGTTCGTGCACTGCAAGGCGGTCGGCGCGCTCGACGCGGGCATCGGCCTGCTGGAACGCGCCGGGATCACCGGTGTGGACTTCGCGGACGGCGGCACGGTCAGCGACCACGGCGTCGTCACCGGCGAGGGGCCGGGCGGCGACTTCTCGGCCAAGCTGATCGACGCGGTCAAGGCGCACCGGCACTGGACGCGCAAGAAGTCCCACGTACCCGCCTGACCACCCCTGAGGACCCTCCCGGGGAGGGGCGGACCGGGGGACGGGGCCCGGCGCGGCGCGGCTCGGCGAGCCGCCGCGCCGGGCCCCGCCGCTTTGACCGCATTCTGCCAATTAATTGTGGGCAAGGTCACAGCGCTCGCCGTTTCCGGGGTGCCCGGACAATAGTTTGAAAATATATCTTGTGCGACCGGCGCGCTAAAGCACCGCACCGGGTGCGGACAAACGCGCGGCTAACGATCTGCATTGTGGCCTGATGACGTGCGCGCTTCGCCCGGGCTGCCGCCGGACGGCCGGGCCGCCGGGTTCCGCAAGTGGACGCTGACATGCGCTTTCCGGCCGGTACGCCCTTGCACGGAGCGTGTTCGGGGGACGCCGGGTTGCCGGTCTGGGAAGACTCCCGCCGCCCGGACTGCCCAGGAGTGCAGTTCAGCTGTGCTCATTTCTGTAGCAAGATGACGGCCGTCTCGCCGGTTTTCCGGCCCTTACCGAGAAGGGCGTCCGGTGCCGTTTTCGGCGCATGCCGGCGGGGAGCCAGGGGTCAGTAAATGGAGGGAGGGCGCATGGCCGCGTCCGTCATCGATCGATTCCGCGAGCTGGTCGTCGACGAGTCCGATCCCTTCTACTTCGACCACCCGCTCGACCATGTGCCGGGGATGCTGCTGTTCAGCGGCCTGCTCGACCTGGCCGTCCGCGCCGACGAGCTCCGGTCGCGCGGGCGGCCGCCCGGCCGGGTGGTGGCCGGACTGGACTTCACCCGGTTCTGCGAGCTGCGCGGCGCGACGACGCTGTCCTGCCGCGCGATCCCCGGCCCGAACCGGGCGTGGACGGTCGCCGCGCGCCAGGCGGACGAGGAGGTGTGCGCGGGCTCCATCGCGTTCGCCGACGACGTCCCCGCCGTCCCTGCGGGCATGCGCGGGGCCGGGGAACCGGCCGCGTCCCGGCGGGCGCCCGCCGCGCTGGTCCACCGGCACCGCCCCGAGAACATCCTGGTCGGCGAGCCGGTGCGGCGCGGGCGCGGGGTGGTGGAGGCCGCCGTCCTGCAGCCGCCCGCCGGACCGGAGCCGAGACCGCCGTTCCGCGGGCCCGTGGAGATCGTCGAGGCCGGCCGGCAGTTCGCCACGATGCTGGAGCACGAGGAGCACGGCAGGCCCATGGACACGACGCTGCTGTGGGCGGCGCTGCGGCTGGACATCCCCTGCCGCCTCGACCGCGAAGCCCCGCTCCTGCTGCGCTGGCCGATCACGCGCGCCCCGGGGCGCCGCTCCCACTGCAAGGCGACGCTGGCGGACGCCGTGACCGGCGCCGACCTGGGATCGCTGACCTACGAGGCGTACGCGGTGGACCCGGACCAGTACGCGCGGACCAGGAAACGGTGACGCGACGATGACCGACAAGCTCCTGGTGCTCGCGCCGCGCCTGCTGTTCGCCGTGGCCGCGGGCACGCTGGTCGCGGGGATCGTCCGCCACGCCTTCGCCCAGCCCGCCGCGGCGGGCCTGCTGGCGGCGTACCTGGGCTGGCTGCTCCTGGAGGCCCCGGTGACCTTCCGCCGCGCCGCCGCGGCGCCCGCCGACGCGCGGACGCTGCTCCCGTACGCGCTGGCCCGCATCATGCTGATCGCGTCGGCCTCCCTCGCGCCGCCGCCGTGGGACGGGTGGTCGCCGTGGCTGCTCGTGCCGGCCGCCGTGTTCGCCTCCGGGGTGGCGTTGCGGCAGGCCGCGATCCGCGCGCTCGGCCGGTTCTACTCCCACCACGTCATGCGGCAGGACGGGCACCGGGTCGTCACGGGCGGGCTCTACGGGATCGTCCGCCACCCGGCCTACGCGGGGATGCTGCTCGCGAACGCCGGCTTCGCGTGCCTCTTCCTCAACCCGGCAGGGGCGGCGGCGCTGGTCCTGCTCGCCGCGGCGGTCGCCTGGCGGATCCGGGTCGAGGAGCGGGCCCTGCGGGACGTTCCGGGTTACGCGCGGTACGCGGCCGGGAGGCCGCGCCTGCTGCCGGGAGTGTGGTGAGCATGGGCGAGATCGGCCACAAGTTCGCGCGGCTGGAGACGCTGCACGCGGCGGGCTTCCCCGTCCCGGACTTCTTCTGCCTGCCCGCCGGGGAGTTCGACCGGGCGCTCGACGGGGTCGCGGCGACGCTCCCGCCGGCCCCGTCGGTGCCCGTCCCCGACTGGTGCGCCTCCGCCGCGTCGGCGCTGGCCAAGGCCGTCCCGGACGGGGAGTTCGCCGCCGGGCTGCTGGACGCCTTCGACGAGCGCATCGGCGCGCGGGAGACGGCCGCCGTGCGCGCCTGCGTCGTGCCGGGGGAGGACGGCGCAGGCGAGGACTCCGATGACGACCCGTTCGCCGGGATGAGCGACAGCTTCCTTTACGTGCGGCGTGCGGGGCTGCTGGAGGCGGTGGCGCGGTGCTGGGCGTCCGCGTTCAAGCCCGAGGCCGTCCAGTACCGGATCCTGAAGGGCGTCGACCCCGCGAGCGCGAGGGTCGCGGTGGGGATCCAGCGGATGGTGCCCGGGACCCGCTCGTTCGTCGCGTTCACCCGCGACCCCCGCGACGGGACGAGGCATCACATCATCGCCGCCGCGCACGGAATCGGCGAGGGCGTCGTCCAGGAGAAGGCCGACATCGACCATTTCTTCGTCGATCCCAAGACGGGCACCGTCCGCGCCGAGGTCGTCACCAAGCGGCTCATGGTGGGGCCGCCCGCCGGCGGCGGAACCGACCCGAAGGTGACCGAGGTGCCGGAACCGCTCCGGGACGTGCCGGTCCTCACCGACGACCAGGCGCA
This sequence comes from Spirillospora sp. NPDC048819, assembly GCF_040650055.1. Classification (NCBI taxonomy): domain Bacteria; kingdom Bacillati; phylum Actinomycetota; class Actinomycetes; order Streptosporangiales; family Thermomonosporaceae; genus Spirillospora; species Spirillospora sp. NPDC048819. The sequence goes on from NZ_JBEZGN010000013.1 coordinate 173,537, forward strand.
GGAGGTGGCCGGCCTCGCCGCGCGCGTCGAGGAACGGTTCGGCTGCCCGCAGGACATCGAGGGGACGTTCACCCCGGACGGCGCCGTCCACCTCGTCCAGGCCCGGCCGCTCGCCAAGGCCGCGCCGGACGGCGGCCTGCGCGTCCATTGGGGCAACCACAACATCACCGAGAGCTTCCCGGGAGTGTCCGGCGCGCTCACCTACTCGCAGGCGCGCATGTTCTACGAGCTCGCGTTCACCGACCTGTACCGGCGGATGGGCGTGCCGGCCCGGCGGCTGCGCGCGAACGCTCACCGGCTGCCGCGCATGGTCGGGTACCTCGACGGCCGCGTGTACTACCGGCTGGACGACTGGCAGGAACTGCACGGCCGGCTGCCCGTGTTCGACCTCGTCCGCTCCGGATGGGAGGAGGGCATGGGCATCACCGGCGAGGTGCGCGCCCCCCGGCGCCGGTCGCGCGCCCGCGTCGCGGCCTCCCTGCCCGTGATCGCCTGGCGCGCGGCCTGGCATCCGCGGGCGACCGCGCGGCTGCTGCGCTGGTGGGACGGGCTGATGGAGGAGATCCACGACCCGCCGGCGGTGACGGGCTCGGCCCGCCCGCTCGCCGAACGGTCCCCGGACGAGCTGATCGCCCTCTACCGGCGCGTGTGGGCGGAGGTGTCGCGGCGCTGGGGCGTCACGCTCGCGAACAGCGTCTACGGCCTCCTCGCCATGCGGGCCGGGACGGCGCTGCTGCGCCGCTGGGCGGACGCCGGGCCCGAACTGCTCCCCGGCCTGCTGTGCGGCGGCCGCGAGAACCGCTCGCTCGCCGCCGCCCGCGCCGCCATCGGCCTCGCCGAACGCGCCGCCGGGATACCGGACCTGAAGGCGGCGCTGCTGGCCGCCGGCGGCGCGGGGGAGGGCGACCCGGCCGAGGACGGGCCCGGCGCGGAACGCCTGCGCGCCGTGTGGTCCGACATCGCCGCCGGCCGGCACGGCCCGTCCATGGCCGCGGCCGCCCGCGCGTACCTGCGGCGCTACGGGGACCGCGCGATGCACGACCTGAAGCTCGACGAGCCGACCCCGCGGCAGCGGCCGTGGACGGTCGCCGCGACGATCGCGCCGTTCGTCCGGCAGGGCACGACCGTCGCCGGCAGCCGGGCCGGTGAGGCGCGCGCCGCGGCGGACGCCCGGCGGCGGCTGCGGGCGGCCTGCCGCAACCCGGTGCGCCGGTCCGTGCTCACCGCGCTGCTGTCGATGATTCGATGGTTCGTCCGTACGCGGGAGGACGCCCGGTTCCTCCGCACACAGCTGTTCGGGCTGTCCCGCGAGGTGATGTGGCGGCTCGGCGAACACCTCGCCGAGGCCGGGATGCTGGACGACCCGATGGACGTCCTCGACCTCACCGTCGAGGAGGTCACCGGCGCGTTCGACGGCACGCTCCCCGGCTCGGACCTGCGGGGGCTCGCGGCGGTGCGGCGCGCGGAACGCGACCGCCGGCGCGCCGGGCCGCCCCCGCCCGCGCTGCTGTCGATGCCCGCCGGACGCCCGGTCGCGGCGGCCCTCCCGCAGGCGCGCCCGGCCGGCGCCCCGCAGGTCCGGGAAGAGGCCGGGGGGCGGGTTCTGCGCGGGCTCGGGTCGAGCGGCGGGACGGTCCGCGGCCGGGCCAAGGTCGTCCTCGACCCGGGCATCGCCCCCGCCGGCTGCGCCGGCCGGATCCTCGTCGCGCGCGAGACCGACCCCGGCTGGCTCCCGCTCATGATCGCCGCGTCGGGGCTGGTCGTCGAGCGCGGCACCCTGCTCTCCCACACCGCCGTCACGGGACGGCTGCTGGGCGTCCCCACGGCCGTCGCGGTCGCCGGCGCCGCCGGCCGCATCCCGGACGGCGCCTGGATCGAGCTGGACGGGCGCGCCGGCACGGTCCGGGTCCTGGACGAGCGCCCGGTGCGGTGACCGGCGCGCGCGAGGACCGGCACCCCTGAATCACCGGGCCCCCGGCACGGCCCGGCACACCCCGCAGTAGCAGAGGAGTTGGCACGTGGACGAAGGAGTGTTCGGCAGGGCCGCCCGGGAACGGGCGATCGCCGAGGTCGAGGCGGAGATGGCGCGGCTGTGCGAGCTGCTCGCCGAGGGCCTCGCGATGGGCCTGGACGAGGGCCGGGAGATGGTCGGCGGTGCCATGTCGGAGTTCCTCACGGAGTTCTTCGATCTCGTCCGGGCCAAGGGCTCGCGCCCCGGCATGAACGGCATGATCACACTGCCCCTGCTGGTACACGACGCCGAAACAGGGCCCGAAGCTCGTCCGCTGAATGGCGGCGGGCGGGGGCTGGAGGACGGGCCGCCGAGCGGGCCCCGGGCCGTCGCCGTGGTTCATCTGCTCTGGTGGGCGGCCGCCCGCTATTTCGACGACCTCACCGACACGCCGGGCGCGCCGTCCCCGGGGAACGTGGCCGTCGGCAAGAAGGTGCTCACGGCCCTGGCCGTGGGAAGCCATCTGCCCGCCCGGATCCTCGCCGACCTGCCCGTCACCGGCGGGGTCCGCGCCGCGCTCGGCGACGAGCTGTCGCGGTGCTGGCTGGACGCCGTGGACGGCCAGCTCCGCGACCTCACCGCGCCGGTGTCGACGGCGACCCCGGAGTCGGTCCTGCGCGCCTACGAGGGCAAGACCGGCGCCCCGTACGCGATGGCGGCGGCGTCGGCGGCGTGCCTGGCGGGGGCGGACGGCCGCCGCGTCACGGGCTGGCGTTCTTTCGGCCGGGCGCTCGGCGTGCTGCGCCAGCTCGTGAACGACCAGCGCGACCTCGCCTCCGGACGGCACGAGGACCTCGCCAACGGGACGGCGACGTACCTGCTCGTCCAGCTGCTGGCCTCGCTGCCGGCCGGGCGGCGCCGGGAGGCGCTCGCCCTGCACGCCGCCGCCCGCCACTCCGGCTCGGCGCGCGCCGAGCTGACCGCCTGGATGCTGGACGACGAGGTCGTCGACTCCTGCGCGGCGTCCGTCGCGCCCCTGATCGAGCGGGCCCACGGCCTCCTCGACCGGCTGGGCGGCGAGCCGGGCCGTGTCCGGGAACTGCACGGGCTGGTCGACGAGACCGTCGGCCACATGCCCGGGTTCCGTCTGGCCGTCGCGTAGGAGGGGACCATAGATGACCGCTTCCTGCGGACTACCGGAGATCCTCACGGCGCACTGCCCGCTGCTCGACGCGGCGATCGGTGAGGCCCTGAACGGCCATCCCGCCTACCAGCCGATCAGGCGGGCGGCGGGCCCGATGTTCGGCCGCCGCGGCGAGACCTGCGCGCGCCTGCTCGGCCTCGTCCTGGCGGGCGACCCGCTTCCCGAGGACGACCTGGCGCGCTTCCGCGACCTCGGCGTCATGGCGGCGAGGCAGGCGATCCCGCTGCCCGTGCTGTCGGAGGCGTGGGACCTCGCGCTCGCCGCGGCGGCGCGGAGCTGCTGGGCGGTCGTGCCCGCCGGGTGCTTCGCCGAGATGGCCGAGCTGACGGCGTGCGCCGCGCGGCTCGCCGGGCGCGCGCGGGAGGGATGCATCCAGGGGTACGCGGAGGCGCCCAGCGAGGGGAACAGGTCGCGGCCGCTGCGGCGCCTCCTCGCCGAGACGCTGATCGACGGCGCGCCCGCGGACGTCATCGCCGACGCGGCCGGGGTCCGCCTGGCGCCCGCCTACCTCGTCCTCCTGTGCGAGGCCCCGACCCTCGCGTCGGCCGCGCACTGGGAGCGGGCGAGCGAGCGGCTGGAGGCCTGGGACGGCGTCCTGTACTCCGGCGATCTGTCCAGGCTCGTCGTGCTGTTCCCCGCCGCCGACCCGCTGCGCGCCGAGGACCGGGCCGCCGAGTTCACGGCCGTCCTCGCCGGGTGGACGCGCGGACCGGTGCACGCCGCCACGTCCCTGCTCGGCGGCCTCGACGGCATCCCCGCGGCGCTGGAGGAGGCGTCGCAGGTGCTGACGCTCGTCAAGGCCATCCCCGACGCCGAGGACCGGCCCTACCGGGCGGACGAGCTGCTGGTCGAGCTCGCCATCCTCGGGCAGCCCGGCATCCGCGGCCGGCTGACCGCCGTGCTGTCCCCGCTCGACGCGGGCACCGACCTCCGCCGCACCCTGGAGGTCCTGCTCGCCTGCAACCTCGACCGGGAGCGCGCCGCGCGGGAGCTGTGGATCCATCGCCGCACCCTGCACTACCGCCTGGACCGGATCCGGGACCTGTCCGGCGTCGACCCGAGTTCGGCGCGCGGCATCCAGCTGTTCCGGGCGGCGCTCACCTCGGCGCGCCTGACGAGCATCGAACGCGGCGGCGGCAACGGCGGCACCGGCGGTGACGACGCCGGCGGCGACGGGGGCGGCCGCGCCGAGGAGACGTCGCTGCCCCCGCCGCTGAGCGCCTGAAGGACGACCATGGACTTCCCCCTGCCGGGCCGTCCCGGCGTCCCGCTCGACGAGGGCCACCTGCGGCGTCTGCGGGAACGGCCGCTGGTGCCGGTCGTGCTGGCGAGCGGGCACCATGCCCTGCTCGTCACCCGGCACGCCGACGTCCGGACGGTCCTGTCCGATGACCGGTTCAGCCGCGAGGCGTGGGCCGGCGGCACCCTCTTCGCCCGGACGCCGGCCTCTCTCGCGCTGGCCGCGGGCGACCCGCCGACGCACACGCGCCGCCGGAGGGCCGTCCAGGCGCGCTTCACGGCACGCCGCGCCGAGGCGGACCGGCCGCGCGTCGAGGCCCTCGCCGAGCGGCTGCTGGACGAGATGGAGGCGTGCGGCCCGCCCGCCGACCTGATCGCCCGCTTCGCCACCCCGCTCCCGTACGCGGTCATCTGCGACATGCTTGCCGTCCCCACCCGTGATCTCGGCCTGCTGCTGCCGTGGGTGAGCGCGATGATGTCGGCCGGACGGTTTCCCGCCGGTGAGGTCGAGGCCGCCCACGAGGGCATGCACGGCTATTTCGCCGACCGGCTCGCCGAACGCCGCGCGAAACCCGGGACCGACCTGCTGAGCGCGCTCGTCACCTCGTCCGGGCTGTCCGACGAGGAGATCGTCGTCTTCGGGTACGGGCTGCTGGCGGCGGGCGGCGAGACCACGTCCAACTTCCTGGCGGCCTGCGTCCTGGAGCTGGTGTCGCGGCCGGGCCTCGCCGCGCGGCTGCGCGCCGACCCGTCGCTGATCCCGGCCGCCGTCGAGGAGTTCCTGCGCTGGGTCTGGTTCGCCGGCACCGGCGGCCGGCCGCACGTCGTCCTCGCCGACGTGGAACTCGCCGGGACGACGCTGCCGCGGGGCGAGGTCGTCGTCCCCCTCACCGACGCCGCCAACCGCGACCCCGCCGCCTTCCCCGACCCGGACGAGTTCGACCCCGGACGCGCCCCGAACCCGCACGCGGGCTTCGGGCACGGCCGCCACATGTGCCTCGGCGCGGCGCACGCCCGCGTCGAACTCCAGGTCGCGATCGCCGCCCTCCTCCGCCGTTTCGGTGACCTCTCCCTGGCCGTCGACCCCGGCCGGCTCGAATGGCGGGACCGGATGTTCGTACGCGGCGTCTGGGAACTTCCGGTGACGTGGTCCCCCGGAACGGCCCGGTGAGGGGACGGGTCGCCCGGCTGGGGCTGTTCGTCCGGGGGAGCTACCCGCCGGCGCCTTCCCTGACGTTCGCGGCGCTCTGGGCGTACGGGGTCACCGGCCTGTTCGCCGCCCTCGATCCAGGGTCGTCCGGGTGGCGGCCCGAGATGGGGACGGCGGTCGCGGCGGTGACCCTTTTCGTGGACCTGCTGCTGATGCGGGCACTGGACGACATCCGCGACCTGGAGTACGACCGCCGCTTCCATCCCGGGCGCCCGCTGGCCGCCGGGGCGGTGCGGACCGGCGACCTGGCCGTCCTCTACGGTGCCGGCGCCCTGGCCCTGGGGCTGCTGAACGCCGCGTGGCCGTGGCGGGCCGCCATCCTGCTCGCCCAGCTCGCGTACGCCGCCGGGGCGATCGGCGCGCACCGGCGGTGGCGGCGTCCCAGCGCCGACAACCTGTTCGCGAGCCTGCTGGTCAGCCTGCCCGCGCCGGTGCTGCTCCACCTGTACCTGTACGCGGGCTACCTGGACGCGTCCGGGCGGGGCGCCGGCGCGTCCGGAGCCGCCGCGGCCGCCATCGAGGGGATCGCCGTCGCGGTGCTCGCGGCCGGGCATCCCGAACTGGCCGGCAAGATCACGCGAGCGCCGCGCGCGGGGGAGCGGACCTACGTGACGACCCTCGGCGTGACCGGGGCGTCGGCGCTCGCCCTGGCCGTTCCCGTGCTGTCCGCGGGCCTGCTCGCGGCCTGGTCGCGGGCGCCGGCCGGGTGGACGCTCATCGCGCTGGTCCCGCTCGCCGCGCCCGCGGCCGCCGCGTGGAGATTCCGGCGCGGGCACGGCGAGCCGGACCGGCGATGGCCGCGCACCGCACCGGCCGTGTACCTGCTGCTGTCCTTCGCGAGTTACATCGTGCTCGGGCTGGCCCGGTGACCGGGGGAGCGGACGGCCTTCAGGCCAGGCCCAGGTCCCGCTTGACGGCCTCGAACTCCACGGCCATCGCGTCCGAGAGCGCCTTCGCCCCCGACAGCGGCCGCACCATGACGCAGAACTCGTCGATGAGCCCGTCGTCGTCATGGTGCAGGAAGTCGCAGCCGTGCACCTCCCGGTCACCGACCCGCGCCTTGAAGACCAGCGCGTGGTCGCGGCCGCCGCCGATCTCGTTGACGTACCGGAAGTCCGCGAACACCCGGGTCACCGCGCGCAGGATCGCCGACACCATCGCGCGCCCCTCGTACGGCGCGAACGCGACCGGGCTGAGGAAGGTGACGTCCTCGGCCAGCAGTGCGGGGAGGGCGTCGATGTCGCCCTTCTCAATGGCCGCGCGGAACGGGTGCATCGGGCCCACCTCCAGGCTCGGATCATCGGCCCCGCGACGTCACCGGGGTGCCGGAAATCCTAGAGGGAGGGGGCCCCGTCCGCGATCATCGGGGCGGCGCGTCAGCCGGCCGGCTGCAGCAGCACCTTGATCGCGCCGTCCTGCTTCTTCTGGAAGATCTCGTACGCCCGCGGCGCGTCGGCCAGCGGCAGGCGGTGCGTCGCGAGATCCATGACGCCGAGCGGGTCGGAGTCGTCGGTGACCAGCGGCATCAACTCGTCGACCCACCGGCGGACGTGCGCCTGGCCCATCCGCAGCGTCACGCCCTTGTCGAACATCCGCATCATCGGCAGCGGGTCCGTCATGCCCCCGTACACGCCGATGAGGGCGATCGTCCCGCCCCGCCGGACGACCTCGATCGCGGTGCCGAGCGCGGCGAGCCGGTCCACCCCGACGCGCGACATCAGCGGCGCCGCGGCGCTGCCGGGCATCAGCCCGGTGAGCGTCTGCGCGAACTTGGCGCCCGGCGAGCCGTGCGCCTCCATCCCGACCGCGTCGATCACCGAGTCGGTGCCGCGGCCCCCGGTGATCTGGCGCACCGCGTCCGGGACGTCGTCGGCGTCGTCGGAGTCGATCACCTCGATGCCGTGCCGCCGCGCCATCTCCAGCCGCTCGGGCACGAAGTCCACGGCGATCACCCGGCGCCCCAGATGGCGGGCGATCCGCGCGGACATCTGCCCGATCGGGCCGAGGCCGAGCACGGTGACCGTCCCGCCCTCGGGGATGTCGGCCCAATCCACGGCCTGCCGCGCGGTGGGCAGCACGTCCGACAGGTACACGAACCGCTCGTCCGGCGGGCCCTCCGGCACCCTGATCGGCCCGAAATGGGCCTGCGGCACCCGCAGGTACTCGGCCTGCCCGCCCGGCACCTGCCCGTACAGCTTGGTGTAGCCGAAAAGCGCCGCGCCCATGCCCTGCTCGCGGACCTGCGTGGTCTCGCACTGGGCGTACAGCTGCATGTCGCACATGTGGCAGCGGCCGCAGGAGATGTTGAACGGGATGACGACGCGGTCGCCGGGCTTGATGTGCGCGACGTCGGGGCCGGTCTCCTCGACGATGCCCATCGGCTCGTGGCCGAGAACGTCGCCCTCACTGAGGAACGGGCCGAGCACCTCGTACAGGTGCAGATCCGACCCGCAGATTCCCGACGAGGTCACCCTGATGATCGCGTCGTCCGGTTCCTTGATCTCCGGGTCGGGCACGTCCTCGACCCGCACGTCGCGCTTGCCATGCCAGGTCACAGCCTTCATCGTGATTCCTCCAAGAAAAGGGGCGGCCCTGCGGCGAGTGGCAGGGACCGTCGCAGGCGCCCTACCCGGTCGACCGGGGCGAAACGTCGGCCGTGCGGCCCGGCCCGCGCCGCCGCGCGGACTGAGGCGACCTCAACGGGGTAGTGCACGCCCATGGAAGTCGCCCCCCTGCGTCTCGGCGTGCTCGACATCGGCTCCAACTCGGCCCACCTGCGGGTCGCCGACCTCGAACCCGGGCACCCGCCCCTTCCCGTCCGGTCGGTGAAGACCGCGGTCCGCCTGGCCGAGGCGACCGACAAGCACGGCGTCGTCCACCGGCCCGCCGTCGGGCGGCTGATCGGCGCGGTGCGGGAGTCGGTCGCCGCCGCGGCCGCCCTCGACGTCGACGAGCTGATCCCGTTCGCGACGTCCGCGCTGCGCGACGCCGCCAACCGCGACGACGTCACCGCCGAGGTCCGCGCAGCCACCGGCGTCGGTCTCGGCTACCTCACCGGCGAGCAGGAGGCGCGGCTGACGTTCCTCGCGGCCCGGCGGTGGCGCGGCTGGTCCGCGGGCCCGATGCTGCTGGCCGACATCGGCGGCGGCTCGATGGAGCTGGCCTTCGGCGCGGGCCTGGAACCGGAGGTCGCGCTGTCGCTGCCGCTCGGCGCGGGCCGCCTCACCCGCCACCACCTGCCGCGGCGGCGGCCCGTGCCGAAACGCACCCGCAAGGCGCTGCGCGCCCACGTCGGATCCGTCCTGGAGGAGGCGACGCGGGGGATCGCGGAGCTGCCGCCGCCGGTCACCGCCGTGGCGACGTCCAAGACGTTCACCCAGCTCGCCCGGCTGTGCGGCGCCCCGAAGGCGAAGGCGGGCCCCTACCGGGAGCGGCACCTCGACCGGCGCGAGCTGCACCGCTGGATCCCGAGGCTGGCGAAGCGAACCGACGCGGAGCGGGCGGCGCTGCGCGGGGTGAAGGCGTCGCGGGCCCGCCAGATCCTCGCCGGCGCCATCGTGGCCGAGGCCGTGATGGACGTCCTGTCCCTCGACCGGCTCGCCGTCTGCCCGTGGGCGCTCCGCGAGGGCCTCTTCCTGCACCGGCTGGACGCCCTCATCGAAGGCCGCCGCCCCGGCACGCTCCCCGAGCACAGTCCCGTGACCATGCGGGACGTGCACCTGCGCGCCGTCCCCTGAGTACGGTGACGCGGCCCGCCGCGCCGGTTCAGCGGGCGTAGGTGCCGACGAGGGTGGCGGTGGCGAGCACGTTGTCCTTCAGGGCGGCGCGCAGGTCGTCCACCGCGAACCCGGAGGTCAGGCCGGACGGGCGGCGCAGCGCGTACAAGGTGAACACGTAGCGGTGCGGCGGGTCCCCGGCGGGTGGCTGCGGGCCGCCGTAGCCGATCTCGCCGAAGTCGTTGCGGCCCTTGGCGATGCGAGGACGGTCCTCCCCGGCGCCGAGCCCGTCGCGCTCCGGCGGAATCCCGCCCAGCATCCAGTGGACGAACGTCCCGCCGGGCGCGTCCGGGTCCTCGCAGGTCAGCACGAGATCAAGGCAGGCGGCGGGTACACCGGACCATCTCAGCTCCGGGGAGAGGTCCCCCGACTCGCGGGAATGCGCCACCGGGATCGGGCCGTCGCCGGTGAACGCGGGACTCGTCAGCGTCATCTGCTCCATGGTGCCGTCGTGCCCGCAGGCGGGGCGCCGATGCCGGTTCCCGCCGCGTTTGAAACCGGACTGTGCGGTAAATGCCCCGGTGGGTTCGGACGAGGGGGAGGGGAGGCCGGATGACGGCGGTCCAGAACAGGGACGACGCCGGCGTCGCGGACGCGCTCGCGCGGCACCGCCGGGGCACCAGGATCGGGAACGTCCTGGCGACGACGGACCACAAGGTCGTCGGCTATCTGTACCTGGGCACCTCGTTCGCCCTCTTCCTGATCGCCGGGCTGATGGCGATGGTCATCCGGGCCGAGCTCCTGGAACCCGGCCTGCAGGTGGTGGACAACACGCAGTACAACCAGATGTTCACCATCCACGGCACGGTCATGCTGCTGCTGTTCGCGACCCCGCTGTTCGCCGGGTTCGCCAACGTGATCGTCCCGCTGCAGATCGGCGCCCCGGACGTGGCGTTCCCGCGCCTCAACACGCTCAGCTACTGGCTGTTCCTGTTCGGCGCGCTCATGGTGCTGGCGGGGTTCGTCGTGCCGGGCGGCGCGGCGTCCTTCGGCTGGTTCTCCTACTCGCCGCTGTCGTCGGCGACCTACTCGCCCGGCCTCGGCGGCGACCTGTGGGTGATGGGCCTGGTGCTGTCCGGATTCGGGACGATCTTCACCTCGGTCAACCTGATCACCACGATCATCGGGATGCGCGCCCCCGGCATGGTGATGTTCCGGCTGCCGATCTTCACCTGGAACATCCTGCTGACCAGCTTCATGGTGCTGATGGCCTTCCCCGTCCTCGCCGCCGCGCTGCTGGCGCTGGAGGCCGACCGCAAGCTCGGCGCGCACATCTACGACCCCTCGCACGGCGGCGCGTTGCTCTGGCAGCACCTGTTCTGGTTCTTCGGGCATCCCGAGGTCTACATCATCGCGCTGCCGTTCTTCGGGATCATCACCGAGATCATCCCGGTGTTCGCCCGCAAGCCGATCTTCGGCTACCTCGGCATGGTGGCGGCCACCATCGCGATCACCGGGCTGTCGATGACGGTCTGGGCGCACCACATGTTCGCCACCGGCCGGGTCCTGCTGCCGTTCTTCTCGCTGACCTCCTTCATGATCGCCGTTCCGACCGGCATCAAGTTCTTCAACTGGGTCGGGACCCTGTGGAAGGGGCAGTTGTCGTTCGAGGCGCCGATGCTGTTCGCGCTGGGGTTCCTCGCCACGTTCCTGTTCGGCGGCCTGACCGGGGTGATCCTCGCGTCCCCGCCCATGGACTTCCACCTCACCGACTCCTACTTCGTCGTCGGCCACTTCCACTACGTCGTCTTCGGCACCGTCGTGTTCGCCATGTTCGGCGGCTTCTACTTCTGGTGGCCGAAGATGACCGGCAAGAAGCTGAACGAGGCCTGGGGGAAGGTCCACTTCTGGTCGCTGTTCGCCGGCTTCCACACGACGTTCCTCGTCCAGCACTGGCTCGGCGCCGAGGGCATGCCCCGCCGGTACGCCGACTACCCCGAGAAGTTCGCCGCGCTGAACTTCGTCTCGTCGATCGGCTCGTTCGTCCTCGGCGCCTCGACGTTCGCCTTCCTGTGGAACATCTGGCGGACGCACAGGCGCGCCGAACCGGTCGGGAAGAACGACCCGTGGGGCGCCGGCGGCTCGCTGGAGTGGGCCACGTCCTGCCCGCCGCCGCGGCACAACTTCGCGTCGATGCCGCGGATCCGTTCCGTCCGTCCTGCGTTCGACCTGCACTACCCGCCCCTGGAGCCGCCGCAGGAGGCCGAGCCGGCCCTACCCGAGCCCCGGTCCAAGGAGTAGCCGGGCCCCCGGAGTTCAGCCCCCGTCCTCCTGCGAGTCGTGTTCCAGGTCGCCCTGGCCGCCGCCGTACGACTCGATCTGGTAGTTCATGTAGAAGCGGTTGGCGCGGGTCCGCACCTGGGTGCGGGCCCGGTCGGGCGTCGGCAGCGGGATGAGGTGGTTCGGGTAGGGGGCGACGAGCTCCCCCGGCTGCCGGGTCCGCAGGAGCGCCTCCTGCTCCTCCGACGCCTGCTCATGGCGTTCGCTGTAACCACCCTCCGGGCTCAGCGAGATCAGGCCGCTCTCCACGCCCTCGCGGCGTTCTCGCAGGTCCCGGCGCTGCAGGCTGAGGCAGATCCGCCGCGTGATGACGAACGCCATGATCGGCGCGGCGAAGAACCCCACGCGGAAGAACAACGTCGTCCAGTACAGCGGGATGCCGAAGACGAACGAGATGATGTCGTTGCCGCCCGCCGCCCACAGGTTTCCGTACCAGGCGACGGCGGCCATGCCGATCGCGGTCCTGGTCGCGGCGTTGCGCGGACGGTCGAGAAGGTGATGGAGACGTTCGTCTCCCGTCGCCCAGCGTTCCGCGAACGGGTACATCGCGATGAGCGTGAAGAAGACGCCCGGCAGGACGACGGCGGGCAGCAGCACGTTCCAGGGGACGCTGTGCCCGAGCAGGGTCGTCTCCAGAGCCGGCATGATGCGCAGGGAGCCTTCGAGGAAGCCGACGTACCAGTCGGGCTGCGAGCCGATCGAGACCTGGTCCGGCTCGTACGGGCCGTAGAGCCACACGGGGTTGACCTGCAGGAACGCCCCCATCCCGGCCAGCACACCGAACGTGAACAGGAAATAGGCGGCGCTCTGCGCGGCGAAGTGCGGAAACGTCGGCTCGCCGGAGACCAGCCGCTCCCGCCGGCCCTTGCCCGGCCAGATCGTGTGCGTCTGGTGCCAGAGGATCATCAGGTGGGCGGTGATGAGCGCGAGCAGCAGCCCGGGGATGAGCAGGATGTGCACGGTGAACAGCCGCGGGATGAAGCTCTCGCTGGCCGGGAACTCGCCGCCGAAGACCCACAGGCTCAGGTAGGTGCCGACGACGGGGATGGACAGCACGATGCCCTGCATGATCCGCAGGCCGGTGCCGGACAGCAGGTCGTCGGGGAGCGAGTAGCCGGCGAACCCTTCGGCCAGCGCCAGCACGAACAGCGTGACGCCGATCAGCCAGTTGATCTCGCGCGGCTTGCGGAACGCCCCGGTGAAGAAGATGCGCATCAGGTGGACGCTGATCGCGGCGAGGAAGACGATCGCGGCCCAGTGGTGGATCTGCCGCATCAGCAGGCCGCCCCGCACATCGAACGAGATGTGCAGGGTGGACGCGTACGCCTCGCTCATCTGGACGCCGTTCAACGACGTGTACGAGCCGTCGTAGACGATGTGCGCGCCGCTCGGCTTGAAGAACAGCGTCAGGTAGACGCCGGTGATGAGCAGGACGATGAAGGAGTAGAGCGCGATCTCGCCGAGCAGGAACGACCAGTGCTTGGGGAACGCCTTGCCGATGTTCCGGTGAAGGAACTCGGTCGAGCCGAGCCTGTCGTTGACGCCCCAGGCGACCTTCTCCAGCCCCTCGGCCTTCGACCTGCCCTTCCGTCCCGCCATCGCGCCTCTCCCCTGGCCGAGCCGTGATCTCCGCAGGGGCGGTACCCGGGGCCGGTTGGGACAAACGGTCGCCGCCGCGCTCAGGCGCTCGCCGCGTAGAGGATTTCGCGCATGCCGGGGAGCGCTTCGCGGTCGGCGCGCCAGACCAGGCGCAGGCTGAGGCCGGGAGCGTCGAGCGCGAGCCTGGCGAGTGCGCCGGAGCCGAGCCGGTCCGCGACCGCGAACTCGGGGACCAGCGCGATCCCGAGCCCCCGCTCGGCCCACGCCGCCATGACGGTCACGCTGCCGGCCCTGACCCGTTCTACGGCGGAGCCGAAGAGCCGCTCGCCGGCCAGCCAGAACGAGCAGGCAGGCACGTTGACCAGCAGCTTCTCGTCCCGCAGGTCAGCGGCGGTGACGGCTGGCGCCCCGGCGAGCCGATGGCCGGGGGCGGCGACGAGGACGAGCGGCACCGGTTCGAGGTCGAGGTGGTCCAGCGGCGCGGGCGGCGGCGCGAACCCGAGCCCGCCGACGCCGTCGCCGGCGTCCAGCAGCAGCGCGGCATCCAGGTCACCGGCGGCGACCGCGTCCAGCAGCCGGTCGCGGGCGCCGTCCGACCGGACGTCGACCCGCAGGTCCGGCCGGCGCCGCGCGAGCCGGGCGAGCACGGCGGGGACGTGGGCGGCGGCGATGCTCTCCAGCGCGCCGAGCCGCAGCGCCGGGCGTTCCCCGGTCACCTCGCGGCGGGCCTGCTCCGCCTGCCGGAGCAGCCGCGCCGCCCATCCGCGCATGCGCTCGCCCGCCGGGGTCAGCCGCATGCCCCTCGCGCCGCGCTCGAACAGCGCCACGCCCAGCGACCGCTCCAGCACCCGGATCTGCTCCGACACGGACGACGGCGCGAGGCCGAGCGCGGCGGCGGCGTCGGTGACGGTCCGGTGGGCGATGACGGCCTCGAACGTCCGCAGCTGGCGCAACTCCATGCCGGTGCCAACCCGGTCCGCGCATTCGGATATTCCGAACGCCGTGTGCGGGCGGGCCGGTGGAGCCGGACGACCCGGATTCGCAGACTTGGCCGCCATGAACTCCGTCCTCGCAACCGCTCCAGCCGGGCCCGCTGAGGCGCGCCGCCGCCCGGCACTGCTCGGCATCTCGCTCGGCTACTTCATGGTGCTGCTCGACACGACCGTCCTGTCGGTCGCCGAACCCGACCTCGCCCGGTCCCTGCACGCGACGGTCGCGGGCCTGCAGTGGGCCGTCACCGGCTACACCGTCGTGTTCGCGGCGCTCCTGCCGTCGGCGGGCGCGATCGCCGACCGGTACGGCGCGCACCGGGTGTTCCGCGCGGGCATCGCCGCCTTCGGCCTCGGATCGCTGCTCAGCGCCGCCGCTCCGGACCTGTGGACGCTCGTCGCGCTCCGGGCGCTGCTCGGCGTCGCCGCCGCGGCGTGCGTGCCCGCCTCGATGGCCATGATCGCCCGCCTGTACCCGGTGCCCGCCGAACGTGCGAGGGCCGTGGCCACCTGGGCGGCGACCAGCGGCGCCGCGCTCGCCGCCGGACCGCTCGCCGGGGGCGCGCTGGTCGGCCTCGCCGGATGGCGCGCGATCTTCCTGATCAACGTGCCGCTCGCCGCCGCCGTCCTCGTCCTCGTCTCCGGGCGGGCCGTGCACTGCCCGCGGGGTCCGCGCGCCATCGACGGGCCCGCCCAGCTCCTCGCCTGCGCGGCGATGGGGCTGCTGACCGACGCCCTCATCGCCCTCGGCTCCGGCTCGGGTCCGCACGCGCTCTGCTCCGCGGCCGGCGCCGTCGCGGCCGGTGCCGCGTTCGCGGTGCGGGAACGGCGGAGCGCGGCCCCGGTCCTGGTGCCCGCAGTGCTGCGGGCGCGCGGGATGCCCGCCGCGCTGGCGGCGGGGGCGGCCGTCAACTTCGCCATGACCGGGGCACTGTTCGTCCTGCCCCTCGTCTTCCAGCGGGACCTCGGCCTGACGCCGTTCCAGACCGGCCTCGCGTTCCTGCCGATGACCCTGCCGTTCGCGTTCAATCCGCTGCTCACCGGACGCATCGTCGCGAGGACGGGGCCGCGCCGTCCCGTCGTCGCGGGCCTTGCGCTGCTGACCGCCGGGGGAGCGCTCACCGGCGCCGTCCTGCTGGGCGGCGCGTCCTACCCGCCGCTGGTCGCGGGCCTGCTGTGCACCGGCTTCGGCGTCTCGTTCGCGCTGCCCGCCCTCGCGACCATGGTGGTCGCCGCGGCCCCGGAAGGGACGGCGGGCGCGGCCGGCGGAATTCTCAACGCCGCCCGGCAGGGCGGCGCCGCGCTGGGCACCGCGACCATGGGCGCGTTCGCGACCGTCGGCTCCACGGCCTCCGGTGACCCCGCCCATGCCCTGTTCCTCGCCGCCGGCGTCTGCGGCGCCGTGCTGCTCGTCAGGCCACGCGGGGGCGCTCGGCGGACGCGTTGAGGTGGCGGCGCAGGTCCCGGACGTCGGCGCGGAGCCGGTCGGCGGACCGGGGATCGTGTTCCAGGCCGCCGAGACCGTCCTCGATCAGGTCGAGCTCGGTGGCGCGCAGCCGTGCGAGCAGCCGGCGCGGCTCCCCGGCCGGCACGGCCCACCGCTCCTTCCTGCGCCACTTGCGGTAGGCGAGGACATGAGCCTCGCCCGGCACGAAGACCCCGCTCGCGGTCTCGGCGTGCGCGGTCCGCCGGAAGTGCGACAGGTAGCGGCGCCTGGAGAGCCGGTAGGTGACGACCGCCGCGAGCAGGATCGGCGCGCCCTTCACCGGCAACAGCAGCACACCCGACATCAGGGGCGAATCCCACCAGGAATGCAGCGCCATCGCCAGGACGAAGCCGCCGGCCGCGACGGTCAGGCTCGTCCGGGACGCCCTGCCGAGCAGGCACCCGAGGCCCGCGCCGCCGACCGCCGTCATCGCCCAGTGGCTCCACCACGCTCCGCCGACCACCCGGCTGCCGAAAGAGAACAACGCCGCGTTCACGTCCTGCGTCGCCCCCGTCAGCACGATGGTGTTGAGGACGTACAGGAAGTTCTCGGACGCCTGGAAGCCCAGCCCGGTCAGCGCGCCATAGCCCCAGCCGTCCAGCGGGCCGCGGACCGCCGACGGCGCCATCAGCGCCAGCGTCGCGACACCGAGCAGCTTCAGGATCTCCTCGTCGACCGGCGCGGCGATCGACGCGCCCCACGCCGAGTTGAACTCCGGCCCGGCCGTCTTCCCGATGACCGCCTGGAACGCCGCGTTGGTGGGCAGCGCCAGCCCGAACGCGGCGACCCCGCCCCACGCCACCGCGATCATCGCGTACCCGAGCGGATGCGACCGGACCGGATGCAGCCGCCGCAGCCCCCACACCCCCGCCGCCAGCGCCGGGGCCAGCAGCGCGACACCGGCGACCGATCCGGCCGGAAACGCGCGGACCGCCGCGTCCAGGCCCCGCCACGCGACCCAGGCGCCGAGCAGGCAGGCCGCCGCCCACAACCAGAACGCGGGACGGCGCGTCATGGCCACGGCGCCCTGATCCGCACGCTCTGCGCCATGGCCTCGGCCTCCGCCGCCACCTTGCGGAACGCGCGCGGCGGCCCGGCGGCCGTCACCGTGGCCCCGAGCGTGTCGGTGGCGAACACGGCGGCCATGCCCGCGCGGTCCCGCCCCATGAGTCTCCCGGTCAGGCCGGTCAGCCCGTGCGCCGTCATGATCGGAGCCGGCCGCACGCCCAGACGCGTCTGCCCCCCGACCGCGACGATCCGCCCGAGGCCGTCCCACAGCCTCCGCGCGTCCATGGGGCCCAGCGGGACGACCACGTTCAGGTTGACCACGACGTCGCCGCTGAACAGCTCGACGCTGCTCGTCAAGGAGGTGTCCCCCTTGCTGAGCATCCAGCCGGCGGACGGGACGACGAGCGTCACCGGGCGGGCGCCGTCGCGTTCCGTCCCGGCCGAAAGGACCGTCCCGGGTGCCAGCGGCGCGCCGCCGATTCCCAGCGCCCCGTTCAGCAGGGGCAGCCCCCCGCAGAGGATGAGCAGCACGAGCGCCACGACGCCCGTGCCCCACCATCTCACCCGCGTCACGCAGCCCCCCGATGACGTGCGCTGCGGAAATGCCCCCTGGCGACGGCCCTAAACAAGATCAGCGACCGGCCCCCGGGGCGGTGTCACCAGTGCGCGGGCCGTCCCAGCGCCTCCGGCGGCCGGGTGGTCGCATCACCGCGGGCCGAGTCGAGCTGGGACCGCGTCACGAAGATCGCCCCGGTGAGGTCGGCGCCGCGCAGGTCGGCGTCCCGCAGGTCCGCGCCGATCAGGTCCGCCGCCCGCAGGTCGGCGCCCCGCAGATCGGCCGCGATCAGGTACGCGCCGCGCAGATCCGCGCCCCGGAGGTCGGCGCCCTTCAGCTTCGCCCCGATGAGGTCGGCTCCCCGCCGGCTCTTCTTCCGCCCCGGAACACCGGCCCGGACGAGGTCGCTGACCCGCAGCAGCAGGACGTTCACCCGCTCCCGCACGGCGGGGACGTCCACGTCGGCGAGCTCACCCGGACCGCCCTCGGTGAGGTGGACGACCTCGTCCAGCGCTTCGCGAAGGTCGTCGCGAACCGGTCGGGCGGGTGGCAGCGCGAGCGCCTGGTCGAGGTAGTAGAGCAGCTCATGGAGTTGCCGCATTACCGGGAACACCCGGAACATCGGCCCTGCGACGTCCGGGCCCTGCCGCCAATCACGCCCGCCGAAGGTCTCCTGCGACACCTTCTGGCCGGCGCCGAAACAGTCGAAGACCGTGCAGCCCGGAAAACCCCGCTCGC
This sequence comes from Spirillospora sp. NPDC048819, assembly GCF_040650055.1. Lineage (NCBI taxonomy): Bacteria > Bacillati > Actinomycetota > Actinomycetes > Streptosporangiales > Thermomonosporaceae > Spirillospora > Spirillospora sp. NPDC048819. The sequence goes on from NZ_JBEZGN010000013.1 coordinate 191,573, forward strand.
GGAGGTTCGCGTGAATGCCGCAGCGGGAGTCGGCCAGAAGGTTCCGGCACGGCTCGCCCGCATCCTTGTCCACCGCGAAATCGGCCGACTTGGCGAAGGGCAGCGCCACACAGCACAGCCCGAAGCAGTTCGCGCAGTCGGCCCGCAGGCCCGGCCTCTCCGGCAACCCCTGACCCCCGTCCCTGGACGACACACCATTGTCCCGCCGTCCCGCCCCTGCTCCGAACGGTCCGAGGCACGCCTGGGATATCGTTGCCGTCGCCCATGTCAGCACCCCTCACCGAGTCCGCCATCGTCTCCAGGCTGCGCGCCGCCGGCTGCGTCTTCGCCGAGGACGAGGCGAGGCTGATCATCTCCACGGCCCGCACACCGGACGACGCGTCCGCCATGGTGGAGCGGCGCGCCTCCGGGCTGCCCCTCGAACACGTCCTCGGCTGGGCCGAGTTCTGCGGCCTGCGGATCGCCGTGGACCCTGGGGTCTTCGTCCCCCGCCGCCGCACCGAGTTCCTCGTCCGGGAGGCCGCCGCCCTCGTCCCGCCGCGTCCCGTCGTCGTCGACCTGTGCTGCGGAACCGGCGCACTGGGGGCCGCGCTCGTGGCCGGCTTGGACGATTTCGCCCTGCACGCCTCCGACATCGAACCCGCCGCGGTGAGCTGCGCCCGCCGCAACATCGCGCCGTTCGGCGGTCAGGCCCATGAGGGCGACCTCTTCGAACCGCTCCCGGACGCCCTGCGCGGCCGCGTCGACGTCCTGCTCGCCAACGTGCCCTACGTCCCGACGGACGGCCTCGGGCTGATGCCGCCGGAGGCGCGGGAGCACGAGCCGCGCGTGGCGCTCGACGGCGGCGCCGACGGCCTCGACGTCCTGCGCCGCGTGACCGCGGAGGCGTCGCGGTGGCTCGTCCCAGGCGGCCACCTGCTGTTCGAAACCAGCGAGCGTCAGGTCCCGGACGCGGTCGCGGCGGTCGAAGGCGGCGGCCTGGCCGCCACCGTGGCCGTGTCCGAGGAGTGGCACGCCACCGTCATCATCGGGGCAAACCCCGTGTAAAGCGCTATGTAGGGGTATGTGGCGTTATAGAACGACTCGAAGGAGTGAATCCACATGCGCCGCATCAGCGCAGCGCTCAGCGCCATCATCGGCACGATCATCAGCGTCGTCACCCTGCCGTTCAGGGTTCTACAGCGGCTGCTGACCCCCTCGCGTGGCCGCTCGGCGCGTTCCCGCCGCAGGGCCGTCTGACACAGATGATCGCCGCACCGGGGCCCGCGCACAGAGCCGGGCCCCGGTGCGTTCCGCGAAAAAACAATTGCGCCTGTACGGCCGCATGCCGCACCCTATGAGTAACGAACTCGACCGACGGGCAGAGAAGGGAGCCGCGCGATGACCGGAACCGCCGACCAGCAGCGGCGACCCTTCGGGGGCCGCCGGCAGGGCGGCTTCGACGTGTCCGTGGACGCCTCTGGATAGGGCCGAAAGCCCGCCGGAGGCCGCCAGGGAGTCGCTCCCCGGCGGCTTTTTTCATGGCCTTCAAGCTCATGTGGATCGAGCGCCCGCCTGAAGACCGGGAGGTATGAGGTTCGACTCCTCAGAAGGCCGCGCAAGCCTCTGTAGCTCAGTGGAACAGAGCGCCGCACTACGAATGCGGAAGTCCCAGGTTCGAGTCCTGGCAGAGGTGCTCCGGAGCCGTGTGCTCCGCGACGTGCGCCGCACAAGCCGAAATGGTGAGGCACCTGGCTTCCACCCAGGAGTATCGAGTTCGATTCTCGAGTGCGGCTCTGGACTGGACCGGCGGGAGTAACGACCCCCGGCCGGTTCTCCCGTGCCCAGGTGGGCGGACGCCACCGCTCGCCGAAGGCACCCGTGCTGGATCATCCAATGGCAGGATGCGTGATTCTGGATCACGTCATGCAGGTTCGAGCCCTGCTCCAGCAGCGCGTCCCGGAGCGGTTCTCCGGGCGGCGATGACCGGTAGCTCAGTTGGCAGAGCGGCTGTCTTACAAGCAGCGGGTCGCAGGTTCGAGCCCTGTCCGGTCAACGATCCCCGCCGATGACGACGCGTTCCCTCGTCCAGGCGCGGGCCCTGTCGCTGAGCGTGATTCCAAGGCCTGGACGGGAAGGGACGTGCATGCGGCCGTCCCGGATGGTCAGGCGTTCGTTGAAGAGCGGTTCGAGCCAGTCGAAATGCTCGACCCACGGCTCGCTCGGATACGCGGCGGCCAGATGCAGATGGATCTCCATCGCGAAATGCGGCGCGAGTCGCAGACGGCGGTGGTCGGCGAGCGCGGCGAGCCTGAGGAAGTTCGTGATCCCGCCGATGCGCGGCGCGTCCGGCTGGAGGATGTCGGCGGCGCCCTTGTCGATGAGTTCGCAGTGCTCGGCGACGCTGGTCAGCATCTCGCCGGTCGCGATGGGCGTGTCGAGCGCGCGGGCCAGCGCCGCGTGCCCCTCGGCGTCGTAGGCGTCCAGGGGCTCCTCGATCCAGGTGAGGTCGAACGCGTCCAGCGCGCGGCCCATGCGGAGCGCGGACGCGCGGTCCCACTGCTGGTTCGCGTCGACCATCAGCGGGAACGCGTCGCCGAGACGCTCGCGGACGGCGGTGACGCGGCGCATGTCCTCGGCGTGGTCGGGATGCCCCACCTTGATCTTGACGCCGCCGATCCCCGCGGCCGCGGACGCGGCCGCGTTGTCCAGCACCTCCTCCAGGGGAGCGTTCAGGAACCCGCCCGAGGTGTCGTAGCAGCGGACCGAGTCGCGGTGCGCGCCGAGGAGCTTGGCCAGCGGCAGCCCGGCGCGCCTGGCCTTCAGGTCCCACAGCGCGATGTCGATGGCGGCGATGGCCTGGGTGGCGAGGCCGCTGCGGCCGGCGGACGCGCCCGCCCACGCCAGCTTCGTCCAGATCCTGCCGATGTCGCTCGGGTCCTCTCCGATGAGGGCGGGCGCGACCTCGGCGGCGTGGGCGAACTGGCCGGGGCCGCCGGCGCGTTTGGAGTAGCCGAACCCGATGCCCTCGTGGCCGTCCTCGGTGCCGATCTCGGCGAACAGGAACACGACCTCGGTCATCGGGCGCTGCCGTCCCGTCAGGACCTTGGCGTCGCTGACCGGGGCGGCGAGCGGCAGCGTGACCGACGACAGCTCGATCCGGGCGACGCGGTCGAGGGTCGCCTCGCCGGGGGCGACGGTCATGTCGCCTTCCGCACGAGTTCGGCCAGCGCGTCGAACTCGTCGCCGGTCAGATCCGTCAGCGGCGGGCGGACGGGGCCCGCCGGGCGGCCGACGGCCCTCATGCCGGCCTTCACGATGCTCACGGCGTATCCGGCGCGGCGGTTGCGGATCTCGCAGTACGGCAGGACGAACCCCTCCAGGCGGCGCCGCACCTCGTCCCGGTCGTGGGCGCGGACGGCGTCGTAGAACCCGATCGCGAAGTCCGGGACGAAGTTGAAGATGGCCGAGGAGTACGTCGTCACGCCCATCTCCAGGTAGGGCTGCGCGAACGTCTCGGCGGTGGGCAGCCCGCCGATGTAGACGAGGCGCTCGCCCAGCCTCGCCCGGATCCGCGTCATCAGCTCCAGGTTCCCGACGCCGTCCTTGAACCCGACGAGGTTGGGGCACGCGTCGGCGATCTCGGCGACGGTCGCGTCCTGGTAGACGGCGTTCGCGCGGCTGTAGATCGTCACGCCGAGGCTCGTCGCGGCGCAGACGGCGCGCACGTGGGCGGCCAGGCCCTCCTGCGACGCCTCGGTCAGGTAGGGCGGGAACAGCAGGATCCCGTCCGCGCCCGCGCGTTCGGCGTCGCGGGCCATCTCCGCGGCCGTCGCCGTCCCGTAGCCGGCGGGCGCGATCACCGGGACGCCGTCCGGCGCGTCCTGCACCGCCGCGCGGACGACCTGCCGGACCTCGTCGGCCGTCAGGGAGAAGAACTCGCCCGTCCCGCCCGCCGCGAACAGGCCCGCGAGGCCCTCCCGGCCGAGCCCGGCGATGTTCTCGCGGTAGGCGGGCTCGTCGAAGGACAGGTCCTCGCGGAAGTGGGTGATCGGGAACGACAGGAGGCCGGAGCCGAGCCGGCGGGCGATCTCGTCGGGCGCGGTCTGCTTCATGACCCGAGGCTAGGATGGCGGATTGATCCAGGTCCAACACGAAAAAGGCATTCACTGATACCCGCAGGGAATCGATGTTCACGCTCAACCAGCTCGCGAACTTCGTGGCCGTCGCCGAGGAGCTGCACTTCGGCCGGGCCGCCGAGCGGCTGCGGATGACGCAGCCGCCGCTGAGCCGCCAGATCCAGCTGCTGGAGAACGACCTGAAGGTGCGGCTGTTCGACCGGACGAACCGCTCGGTGCGCCTGACTCCGGCGGGACGCGCGTTCCTGGTCGAGGCCCGCCGGCTGCTCCACCAGGCCGACCATGCCGCGATGTCGGTGCGGCAGGTCTCGGCGGGGGAGTCGGGGAGCATCACGATCGGGTTCACCGCAGCCAGCGCCTATGCCGCGCTCGGCCGGCTGCTGGAGGTCGCGCGGACGGCGCTGCCCGACGTCGGGATCGTCCTGCGGGAGATGGTGACCAGGGACCAGGTGCGGGCGCTGGCGGAGGGGGGCCTCGACCTCGGCCTGGTCCGCCCGCCGGTCACCGACCCGGACCTGGAGGAACGCGGCGCCGACCGTGAGCCGCTGCTCGCCGCGATCCCCAACGGCCACCCCCTGGCGGACGGGGACGGGCCGATCCGGCCGGCCGCTCTCGACGGGCAGCGGTTCATCATGTACTCGCCGGTCGAGGCGCGCTACTTCCACGAACTGCTGATCGGCCTGTTCCGGCAGGCCGGCGTCACTCCCGTGTACGCGCAGTACCTCAGCCAGGTGCACAGCATCCTGGCGCTGGTCAACTCCGGCTGGGGCGTCGCCCTGGTGCCCGCCGCCGCGGCCCAGCTGCGTTACGCGGGCCTGACGTTCCGGCCGCTCGCCCTCGACGATCCGGCGCCCGTCGAGCTGAGCCTGACGTGGCGGCGGAGCAACGACAACCCCGCGCTCGCCAAGCTCCTGCGGCATCTGTGACCAGCATCGCCTTGACTGAGTGCGGCGGCGTCGCTTACTTTGGCGTCCAAATATTGGTCGTCAAAGTAAATGGGCCGCCGACACGGCCGGGGACACCGCGGAGGACCGATGAGCGACTTTCCCGCGTACGCGCCGTCCGAGGAGCATGAGCTGCTGCGGCGGACGGTGCGTGAGCTGGCCGATGCCAAGATCGCTCCTTTCGCGGCGGT
>NZ_JBEZGN010000014.1:0-185126 GCF_040650055.1 Spirillospora sp. NPDC048819
CCGGGCGGCGCCGCGGGCGGCGCGGGCGCGGACCGGCCGTTCAACGCCTTCGAGAGGCCCGACCGCGCGTCCCGTCCCCCGGGGCCTGCGCACGCCGCCGCCAAACCGGGCCGCAAGCGGCCGCGCGCGCCGAGGAAGTTCGGCGGCATCCTGCTCGGACCGCTGGCCGGCGCGGTCGGGCTCGTCCTGGTGACGGGCATCGGCGCGTACGCGCTGACCGGGGCGGGCGACGACTGCGCGGGCGACGGCGCGCTCACGATCAGCGTGGCGGCGGCGCCGGACGTCGCCCCCGCGGTCATCCGGGCCGCGCGGCGCTTCAATGACGCCCGCGAGCAGGTCGCGGGAAGGTGCGCCATCGCGCGGGTGCGGTCCGCCGACCCGGCCGCCGTAGCGACGCTCCTGTCGGGCAAGGGGGTCGCGGGGGTCACCGAGAAGCCGGACGTCTGGATCCCCGACTCCTCCCTGTGGACCAAGCTCGTCGAGGAGTCCGACCGGGCCGGGGCCGCCGCGGACTTCACCCGCCTCGGCGGGATCGCGTCGAGCCCGATCGTGCTGGCGATGCCCCGCGGGCTCGCGGTGCAGCTGCGCAACCTCGGGGCGCCCGAGCGGCCGTCCTGGAAGGAGCTGCTGGCGGCGGCCGGGACGGCGGAGAACGCCGAGCAGGGGCCCGCGGCCGCGCCCGCCGAAGGCGCGATCCCCCCGCGGCTGTTCCGGCTGCAGGTCCCCGACCCCGACCGCACCGCCACCGGCATGGGCACGCTGATGCTGGCCGGCGCGCTGCTGGCGGACGACCCGCAGGGACAGGCGGTGTTCACCGGCGTGGTGCGGACGTTCCGGGAGGGCATCGCGGCGTCGGTCAAGGCGCAGTTCGCCGCGTTCGGCCAGGAGTCGGGCGAGCGCTACCCCGTGGCGCTGACGCCCGAGCAGGCGGTGTTCGCCTTCAACGCGAAACGTCCGTCCGAGATCGCCGTCGCCGTGTACCCGGCCGAGGGCACCGTCTTCCTCGACCACCCCGTCACCGTCCTGTCCAGGGAACCGGCCAAGGTGAGCGCCGCCCGGCTGCTGCGCGAGGAGCTGGCGAGCGACACCACCCGCGAGGACGTGCGCAGGCTGGGCTTCCGGACGCCCGACGGCGCCGCGCCGGCGGCGTTCTCGGCGAAGACCGGGCTGGCGAAGAAGGCGCCCGAGGCGCTGCCGCCGACGCCCGCGGCCGAGGTGAAGCGCACCATGCAGCAGTGGGCGCAGCTCTCGCTGAGCATCCGGATGCTGAGCATCATCGACATCTCCGGTTCCATGGACCGCAAGATCGCGCCCGGCGCCACGCGGCTGCAGTCCACGATCCGCACGGCGCAGAACGGGTTGTCGCTGCTGCCGGACGACAGCGAACTCGGCCAGTGGGTGTTCTCCACCGAGCTGGAGGGCGAGCGGGACTGGCGGGAACTGGTCAGCGTGGGGCCGCTGGACGAGCGGCTCGGCTCGGCCACCCGGCGCCAGCTCGTGCTGAGCGCGTTCGCGCAGACCAGGGTGAAGGAGGACGGCGGCACGGGGCTGTACGAGACCACCATCGCCGCGTTCGACCACATGAAGCGGACCTACAAGCCGGAGTACGTGAACTCGATCCTGCTGTGGACGGACGGGAAGAACGAGGACAGGGAGGGCCCCTCGCTGTCGGAGACGCTGGAGCACATCCGCCGGGCGTACGACCCGGAGCGTCCCGTCCTGATCAACATGTTCGGTCTCGGCGAGGGCGTGGACGTCAACGAGCTCCGCCAGATCGCGCGGGTGACGGGCGGCGACGCGTACGTGGCCGAGACTCCGGGACAGGTCCAGGCACTCTTCCTCAAGGCGCTGTCCCAGCGGGTCTGCGAACCCGACTGCTGAGCCTCCGCCCCTCCGGGATTCGCTGCACGGCCGGACGGACCACCTGACTCGTATTTGATTCTAGAACTCGATTCGAGTTAGGTTAGCGTTCTGTTAATTGCGCAGCGAAAGGGGCACAGCGTGCGCCGCACCGTGTTCAACGAGGACCATGAGGCGTTCCGGGAGACGATCCGGTCGTTCATCGAGGCGGAGGTCGCGCCCGTCTACGGCGAGTGGGAGGACGCCGGCCATCCGCCGCGCGGCTTCTACAACAAGCTCGGCGAACTCGGCGTGTTCGGCATCCAGGTGCCCGAGGAGTACGGCGGCGCGGGCGAGACGAGCTTCAAGTACCAGGCGGTGGTCTCCGAGGAGTGCGCCCGCGCCGGGGTGAGCTTCGGCGGTTACGGCGTGCACGTCAACCTCGTCCTGCCCTACGTGCTGAAGTACGGGTCGGAGGAGCAGAAGAAGCGCTGGCTGCCGCCGTTCGTGTCCGGCGACATGATGACGGCCATCGCGATGACCGAGCCCGGCACCGGCTCCGACCTCGCCGGCATGCAGACCACCGCCAAGCGCGACGGCGACCACTACGTCCTCAACGGCGCCAAGACGTTCATCACCGGCGGCGTCCTCGCCGACCGGGTGCTCGTCGTGGCGCGGACGTCACCCGCCACGCCGGAGAACCGGCGGGCGGGCCTGTCGATCCTGGCGGTGGACACCAAGAGCGAGGGCTACGCGGTCGGCCGCAAGCTGGAGAAGATCGGCCTGCGCAGCTCCGACACGGCCGAGCTGTCGTTCACCGACGTCCGCGTCCCGGTCGAGGACCTGCTCGGCGAGGAGGGCCGCGGGTTCGAGTACCTGACGCACAACCTGGCCGAGGAGCGCCTCGGCATCGCGACCAGCTCCTACGCGTCCGCGGCCGCCGCCGTGGAGTTCGCCCGCAGGTACGTCCAGGACCGCACCGTCTTCGGCAAGACCGTGTCGTCGTTCCAGAACACCAAGTTCGTCCTCGCCGAGTGCGCCACCGAGGTCGAGGCGGCCCGCTCGCTCGTCGACCGCTGCATCGAGGCCCTCGACGCCGGGGAGCTCACCCCCGCCGACGCCGCCGTGTGCAAGCTGTTCTGCACCGAGGTGCAGGCCCGCGTCGTCGACAAGTGCCTGCAGCTGCACGGCGGCTACGGCTACATCCTCGAGTACCCGATCGCGCGCCTGTACGCCGACGCCCGGGTCACCCGGATCTACGGCGGCACCAGCGAGGTGCTCAAGACCATCATCGCCAAGGACATCCAGGTCTGAGAGGGGCCATCGACATGACCGACACCAGGGTCGCCATCGTGACCGGCGCGGCGCGGGGCATCGGCGCCGCCACCGCCGTACGGCTCGCCCGGGAGGGATTCGCCGTCGCGGTCTGCGACCTCGACGAGGCCGCCTGCGCCGCAACCGTGGAGCAGATCGAGAAGGACGGCGGCAAGGCCCTCGCCGTCGGCGTGGACGTCGCCGACTCCGCGCGGGTCACCGCCGCCGTCGCGCGCGTCGCGACCGAGCTGGGCCCGCCCGTCGTGCTGATCAACAACGCCGGCGTCACCCGCGACAACCTGCTGTTCAAGATGACCGACGACGACTGGGACACGGTCATGTCGGTGCACCTGCGCGGCTCGTTCCTGATGAGCCGCGCCGCGCAGGAGCACATGACGAAGGCCGGCTGGGGCCGGATCGTCAACCTGTCGTCGGTGTCGGCGCTCGGCAACCGCGGGCAGGTGAACTACTCGGCGGCCAAGGCGGGGCTGCAGGGCTTCACCAAGACCCTCGCGATCGAGCTGGGCAAGTTCGGCGTGACCGCCAACGCCATCGCCCCCGGGTTCATCGCGACGGAGATGACCGCCGCGACCGCCGCCCGCGTCGGCGTCGGGTTCGAGGACTTCAAGGCCGCCGCCGCCAAGGAGATCCCCGTCCGGCGCGTCGGCGTCCCCGAGGACATCGCCGGGACGGTGGCGTTCCTGGTGAGCGACGACGCCTCGTTCGTGTCCGGCCAGGTCATCTATGTCGCGGGCGGCCCGCGGGCGTGACCGGACCGCGGACGGCCCGCCGGGAGGGACCGGCGCGGGACCGCGAGGCGACCGAGGAGTCGCTGCGCGCGGCGGCGATCGCGCTGCTGGGGCGCGGCGGCGTCCTCGCCGGGCTGAACCTGCGGCAGGTCGCCGACGAGGCGGGCGTCAACCGCGGGCTGGTCTACCAGTACTTCGGGTCGCGGCGGGCGCTCCTGCGGTCGGCGCTGTTCCACCGGTCCCGGCCGAACGCCGAGGACGCGGTGGACGCGGCGGGCCTGCCGCTGCGCAAGCGGCTGGCACGGCTGTTCTGGACGAGCCTGCGCAACCCCGAGCCGGTCGTCCTGGCGTCGCTGCTCGTGCTGGACGGCGACGACCGGCCCCGGGTGCTGCTGAACCGGGGCGCGAGCCGGGAGGACCTCGCCGCGGAGGCCGCGCGCGGCGAGCTGCCGGTCGAGGACGTCGAGGCCGTGCAGGCGGCGATCGCGTCCACGATCTACGGGTACACGCTGCTGCGCGAGCATCTGGCGCGGGAGATCGACCTCCCGGCGGAGGAGCTGGACGGGCGCATGGCCGCCTGCGTGGAGGCGATGTTCGCGCGCGGCCCCGTCCGCGACGACCGGTAGGGCCGGTCAGCAGGGCCCGTCAGTAGGGCCGGGCCGCGGCGAGCTGACGGGCGAGCGCGGCCGGCGCTTCGGTGAGGGACGGGCCGTACCAGGTGAGGTACCGGCCGTCGACGAGCGCGACGTCGACGCCGGGGAACGACTCGGGGCCGTCGTCCGCGGTGAACCGGTAGGGCTCGTCCGGCAGGACGACCAGGCCGGCGCCGACGGCGTTCAGCTCGTCCAGCGCGATCTTCGGGTAGCGGTCGGGGTGGCCGGCGTACAGGTTGGACACGCCGAGGCGGGACAGGACGTCGCCGGTGAAGGTGTCGCGGCCGACGACCATCCACGGCCGCCGCCAGATCGGGACGATCGCCGTGCGGGGCTCGCCGGGCGCGACGTCCGACCAGACGCGGGACGCCTCGTCCAGCCAGCCCGGCACGGGGACCCGGCACGCCTCGGCGAGCATGCGGCGCAGCGACGCCAGGGCCTCGTCCACGGTGCGGATCTCCGTCATCCACACCGCGATCCCGGCGGCGCGCATCGCCTCGACGTCGGCGGGACGGTTCTCCTCGGTGTTGCCGAGGACGACGTCGGGCCGCAGCTCCGCGATCCGCTCCAGGTCGGGGTTCTTGGTGCCCTTGACGCGCGGGACGTCCAGGCCCGCCGTGCGGGTGCACCAGTCGGTGGCGCCCGCCAGCAGGCCCGGCGCGGTGACGGCGACGGTCTCGGTCAGGGACGGGACGATCGACACGACGCGGCGCACCCGGTCCGGGACGGGGACCGGGGCGCCGGTGTCGTCGAGCGGGCTCATACGTTACGGCGGTACTGGCCGCCGACCTCGAAGAACGCGTCGGTGATCTGCTGCAGGCTGCACACGCGGGCGGCGTCCATCAGCACCGCGAACACGTTCTCGCCCGACCGCGCCGCGTCCTGGAGCGCGGCGAGGGCGGCCCGCGCCTCGTCGCCGTGCGCGTCCTGGTAGCCGCGGACCCGGTCGAGCTGGGACCGCTTCTCCTCCTCGGTGGCGCGGGCCAGCTCGATGGTGTCCGGCGTCCCGTCCTCGGCGCCGGGGGCGCGGAACGTGTTGACGCCGACGATCGGCAGGGATCCGTCGTGCTTGCGCTGCTCGTACAGCATCGACTCGTCCTGGATGCGGCCGCGCTGGTAGCCGGTCTCCATGGCGCCGAGCACGCCGCCGCGCTCGCTGATGCGGTCGAACTCCGTCAGCACGGCCTCTTCGACCAGGTCGGTCAGCTCGTCGATGATGAACGACCCCTGCAGCGGGTTCTCGTTCATCGCCAGGCCCCACTCGCGGTTGATGATGAGCTGGATCGCCAGCGCCCGCCGGACCGACTCCGCCGTCGGGGTGGTGACGGCCTCGTCGTAGGCGTTGGTGTGCAGGCTGTTGCAGTTGTCGTAGATGGCGATGAGGGCCTGCAACGTCGTCCGGATGTCGTTGAAGTCCATCTCCTGCGCGTGCAGGGAGCGCCCGGACGTCTGCACGTGGTACTTGAGCTTCTGGCTGCGCTCGTTGGCGCCGTACCGGTCGCGCATGGCCACGGCCCAGATGCGGCGGGCCACGCGTCCGAGGACGCTGTACTCGGGGTCCATGCCGTTGGAGAAGAAGAACGACAGGTTGGGCGCGAAGTCGTCGATGCCCATGCCGCGCGCCAGGTACGACTCGACGTAGGTGAACCCGTTCGCGAGGGTGAACGCGAGCTGGCTGATGGGGTTCGCCCCGGCCTCGGCGATGTGGTAGCCGGAGATGGACACCGAGTAGAAGTTGCGGACGTTGTTGGCGATGAACCATTCCTGGATGTCGCCCATCATCCGCAGCGAGAACTCGGTGGAGAAGATGCAGGTGTTCTGCCCCTGGTCCTCCTTGAGGATGTCGGCCTGCACGGTGCCGCGCACGGTGGACAGCACACGCGCGCGGATCACGGCGGCCTCGTCCTCGGACGGCGCGCGTCCGTTCTCGTCGTAGAAGGCGTCCAGCCCCTGGTCGATGGCGGTGTTGAGGAAGAACGCCAGGATCGTGGGGGCGGGGCCGTTGATGGTCATCGACACCGACGTCGTGGGCGACGACAGGTCGAACCCGTCGTAGAGCGCCTTCATGTCGTCCAGCGTCGCGATGGACACGCCGGACGTGCCGACCTTGCCGTAGACGTCGGGACGCTCGTCGGGGTCGCGCCCGTACAGGGTGACCGAGTCGAACGCGGTCGACAGGCGGGTCGCGGGCTGGCCCTCCGACAGCAGCTTGAAGCGGCGGTTGGTGCGGAACGGGTCGCCCTCCCCCGCGAACATGCGCGCGGGGTCCTCGTTGTCGCGCTTGAACGGGAACACCCCGGCGGTGAACGGGAACCGTCCGGGCAGGTTCTCGTTGCGGAGGAACCTCAGCAGCTCACCGTGGTCGGTGTAGCGCGGCAGCGCGACGCGCGGGATCCGGCTGCCCGACAGGGACTCGCGGGTCAGCGCGGTGTGCAGTTCCCTGTCGCGGATCCGGACGACCTGCTCGTCGCCCGAGTACGACTCCACGACCGCCGGCCAGCCCTCGATCAGCGCGGCGTTCTCCGGCGCCACGTCGCGGCGGGCCTTCTCCAGCAGCCCCTCGACCTCGGCGGCGTCCGTCAGCTCGGCGCGCACCTCGTCCAGCCGCTGGACGCGCCGGACGGCCTCGATCTGCCCGACGGTGCCGGAGTGGTAGCCGCGCACGGTCTCGGCGATGTCGGACAGGTACCGCACCCGGCCGGGCGGGATGATCGTCGCGGCGCCGGTGGAGACCTTCGTCGCGATCTCCGGCAGGACGCCGTCCGCCAGCTCCAGCCCGTGCTCGCCCAGGAGCCCGCCGAGATGCCGGTAGAGGGCGGTGACGCCGTCGTCGTCGAACGTGGCCGCGCTGGTGCCGAACACCGGCATGTCCTCGGGCCGCTGCCCGAACGCCTCGCGGTTGCGGATGAGCTGCCGCGACACGTCCCGCAGCGCGTCGGCGCCGCCGCGGCGCTCGAACTTGTTGATGGCCACCACGTCCGCGAAGTCGAGCATGTCGATCTTCTCCAGCTGGGTGGCGGCGCCGAACTCGGGCGTCATCACGTACAGCGAGACGTCGACCAGCGGCACGATCGCGGCGTCGCCCTGCCCGATGCCGGGCGTCTCCAGGATGACCAGGTCGTATCCGGCGGCCCGGCACGCCGTGATCATTTCCTCGATGTTGTCGGGCAGCTCCCGCGCGCCGCGGGTCGCCAGGGAGCGGAAGAACACGTGGTCGCCGTCCAGGGCGTTCATCCTGATGCGGTCGCCGAGCAGCGCGCCGCCGCCGCGCCGCCGCGTCGGGTCGACGGCCAGCACCGCGACGCGCAGCCGGTCCCGCTGGTCGACGCGCAGCCGCCGCACCAGCTCGTCGGTGAGCGACGACTTCCCGGAACCGCCCGTCCCGGTGATGCCGAGGACGGGGACGCGCCGCCGGCCGGCCGCCTCGGCGAGCGCGGCCCGCTCCTGCTCGGGCAGTTTCCCGGCCTGCAGGCAGGTGAGGGCGCGGGCGAGGGCGCGCCGCTCCCCCGCGACCACGGCCTCAGCCGAAACAGGTTCGGCGGCGAGGTCGACGTCGCAGTCGCGCACCAGCTCGTTGATCATCCCCGGCAGGCCGAGCCGCTGCCCGTCCTCGGGCGAGAAGATCCGCACGCCGGCCCCGGACAGCCGTGCGATCTCCTCGTGGACGATCACGCCGCCGCCCCCGCCGAACACCCGCACGTGCTCGGCGCCGGCCTCCTTGAGGCTGCGCGACAGGTACTCGAAGTACTCGACGTGGCCGCCCTGGTAGGAGCTGATCGCCACGCCCTGGGCGTCCTCCTCCAGGACGGCGTCGACGACCTCGCTGACCGAGCGGTCGTGCCCGAGGTGCACCACCTCGGCGCCCTGGGACTGCAAGATGCGCCGCATGATGTTGATGGCCGCGTCGTGACCGTCGAACAGCGCGGCCGCCGTCACGAACCGCACCGGGTGCACCGGCACGTGCAGATCCCCCGTCACCGTCTCCACCCCAAACCTTGGACATCCAATATTTGGAAGTTAAAATAGTTTCCGTGCGCGACCCGGTCAAGACCACACCGCCTCCGACGACATACGGTGGTCCGGTGCCCGAGACCCCCGACCCGATCGCCGAGGCCCACCGCCAGTGGAGCATCCGCTGGCCCGAGCACGCCGACCACATGGCGGCCGTCACCTCGGTGATGCGGGCCCAGCAGATCCTGCTGAGCCGGATCGAGGCCGTACTCAAACCGTACGCGCTGACGTTCGCCGCCTACGAGGCGCTGCGCCTGCTCGCCTTCACCCGCACCGGGACGCTCCCCATGGGCAAGATGGGCACCCGCCTCATGGTCCATCCCGCCTCGGTCACCAACGTGATCGGACGGCTGGAGCAGCGCGGCCTCGTCGGCCGGGGCCCCTCCCCCGACGACCGCCGCGTCGTCCTGGCCGCCATCACCCCCGCCGGGCGCGACCTGGCCGAGGAGGCCACCCGGGCCCTCAACGAGTCGGGCTTCGGCATCGCCGACCTGCCCGCCGACCAGGCCGCCGGGATCACCACCGCCCTGCGCGCCGTCCGCGTCTCCGCCGGCGAGGTCGACTGACGTCCCGTCACGTCCGGCGGGGGGCGTTCGCGCTAATGGTCGCGGACCCAGGCGTCCATGAGGTCGGCGACCCAGGCGCGCGACCGCGGCAGGTAGTGGGTGTCCTTGATGAAGTCGAGGGTCTTGTCGGACGAGGCGAGGGCGTCGAAGACCGCGCGGGCGTCGCTGTCGTAGACGCACTCGTCCGCCGTCGCGTGCACGACCAGGGACGGCGCGGTGATGCGGGCGAGGTGCGGCGCGGCGGCGCACTGGGAGGTGCGCAGGCTCCACATCGACAGCCAGGTCCGCAGCGCGTCGTAGGGCGGGCCGTTCTCGGGGTTGAACGGGTCGAGCGCGGGGTCGGCCGACAGCGGGTCGGTCTCGTCCGTCACCGACGGGTCCATCCAGGCGGTGAGGACCTCGGGGCGGCCGGAGTGCGCGGCGAGGGCGATGAACAGGTCGCCGGCGGGCAGGTCCTCGATGGCCGAGACGGGCCGCATCCCCGCGACCGGCGTGACGTTCGGCTCGACGGCCTGGGACTGGTAGGCGGCCATGAGGGAGCCGCCGCCGGAGTTGCCGAGCAGGACGATCCGCTCGGCCCCGGCGTGCTCGCGGAGCCAGCGGACGCCGGTGCCGATCTCCGCGAGCGCGTGGTCGAGCAGGAAGTGCGCCTCGTTGCCGCGGAAGCGCGTGTTCCAGCCGAGGAAGCCGTAGCCGCGGGTCGCGAGGTGCTCGGCGAGGTAGTGCTCGGAGAAGTCGACGTTGTAGTGGGTCGCGATGAACGCCGTCCTCGGCGGGTTCCCGGCGGGGCGGTGGTAGACGCCCTGGCACGGATGGCCGCCCGCGCCCGCCCTGCCGGTCAGAGGCGACGGCAGCCCCACGAACTCCCTGACGATTCCGCTCATCCGGCGCCTCCCGAGCGCGATACCGAATCCCGTTCTGATCGTAGGGGCAGGGGCCGGCGCGGCGGCACCCGTCCCCGGGCCGCGCGGAACGATCCCATATGCTGCGGACACATCCGTTGTGTCGCAAGGAGGCGTGATGGCGGATTCGCCGACGATGACGTACGGCGGCTATCTGAAGCTCGACGATCTCCTGGCCTGCCAGGAGCCGAAGACCCGGGCCCACGACGAGCTGCTCTTCGTGATCATTCATCAGGTCTACGAGCTGTGGTTCAAACAGATCCTGCACGAGGCCGGGCTGCTGCAGAGCAGGCTGGAGGAGGGCAACAGCGCGGGGGCGCTGCACACCGCCCGCCGGATCGCCAAGATCCTCAAGACCGTGGTCGGGCAGCTGGACGTGCTGGAGACGATGACGCCCCGGCAGTTCGCCGCGTTCCGCGACGTCCTCGGCAGCTCCAGCGGGTTCCAGAGCGCGCAGTTCCGCGAGATCGAGGCCGTCCTCGGGCGGCGCAAGTTCCCGGCCTCGGACCTGCGCGACGACGAGCGGCTCCAGGCGGCGGTGTCCCGCCGGTCGGTCTTCGACTCGCTGCTGCGCTACCTGGACGGCAAGGACTTCTCGGTCCCGGGTGAGGCCCTCGACCGCGACACGTCCCGTCCCTGGGAGCCCGACCCGGGCGTGCAGAAGGCGCTCCTCGCCGTCTACGCCGACGAGGCCGGGCCGGCCGCCGAGGTCTGCGAGGCGCTCGTCGACGTGGACGAGGGCATCCAGGAATGGCGGTACCGGCACCTGAAGATGGTCGAGCGGACGATCGGCGCGAAGATCGGCACGGGCGGCTCGGCCGGCGCCGACTACCTGCGCCGCACGCTGTTCGCCCCCTCCTTCCCCGACCTGTGGGAGGTCCGCTCGCAGACCGAGCCGGGGAGTACGGGGGAGGTCCCCGCCGATGGCGCGTGACGGCGGCGGCGAGCGGGTCGCGATCGTCGGCGCCGGCCTTGCGGGCTCGCTGCTGGCGGTGCTGCTGGGCCGCAGGGGCATCCCGGTGACCGTGTACGAGCGGCGTCCCGACCCGCGGGTCGCGGGCGCCGAGCGCGGACGCTCGATCAACCTGGCGATCTCCGCCCGGGGCCTGGCCGCGCTGGAGCAGGTGGGCCTGCGCGACCAGTCCCTCAAGCAGGCCCTGCCGATGCACGGGCGGATGGTGCACCCCCTGTCGGGCGGACGGAACTTCCAGCCGTACAGCGCGGACGGCGAACGCGCCATCAACTCCATCGGCCGCGCCGAGCTCAACCGGTCGCTGCTCGACGCCGCCGACCGCACGCCCGGGGTCGCGCTGCGGTTCTCCCAGCGCGTCACCGGCGTGGACACCGAGGCCGGGGCGGTCCTGTTCGAGGACGCCGACGCCGAGCCCGCCGACGTCGTCCTGGCGGCCGACGGCGCCTACAGCGCGGTCCGCCGGTCCCTGGGGCTGGACGACGACGCCGACTTCCTCGAGCACGGTTACAAGGAGCTGACCATCCCGCCCAGGGACGGCGGGTTCGCCCTCGACCCCGACGCGCTGCACATCTGGCCCCGGGGCACCTCGATGATGATCGCCCTGCCGAACCTCGACCGGTCGTTCACCTGCACGCTGTTCTGGCCCAAGGCCGACCTCGACGCGCTGGACACGCCGGAGAAGGTCACCGCCTGCTTCGAGCGTCACTATCCCGACGTCACGGACCTGATGCCGGAACTGACGGCCGACTACGAGCACAACCCCGTCGGGTCCCTGGTGACCGTCCGGTGCCGCCCGTGGACGCGGTCCGGGGACGGCGGCGCGATCACGGCGCTGGTGGGCGACGCCGCGCACGCGATCGTCCCGTTCTTCGGGCAGGGCGCCAACTGCGCGTTCGAGGACTGCATCGAGATCGACCGGTGCCTCACCGAGACCGGCGGCGACTGGGCCCGCGCGCTGTCGCTCTACCAGGAGCGGCGCAAGCCCAACACCGACGCGATCGCCGAGATGGCGCTGGACAACTTCATCGAGATGCGCGACCGCGTGTCGTCCCCGGTGTACCGGGCGAAGCAGGCCGCTACGCACGCGCTGGAGCGGCGCCTGGCGGGACGCTACGTGTCCCGTTACGAACTGGTGTCGTTCTCGACGATGCCGTACGCGGAGATCCCGGCGCGGATCAGGCGCCAGAACCGGATCCTCGCCGGAACCGTTCTCGGCGCCGCGGGCGTCCTCGCCCTGACGGCCCGCGCCCTCCGCCGCCGGAGCTAACCGGCGCGCCCGGCGCGGTCGGCGCGACGGCCGGCGGCCAGGTCGGCGGCGGCCGCCGCCAGCGCCGCCAGGACGAACACCAGGATGACGATCAGCCCGTCGCGGAACGCGGCCGCCCAGTCCCCGCCCGTCCCGGAGAGGGTGGCGAAGAACAGGTATCCGACGGCCGCGATCCCGATCGCGGTGCCGACGCGCTGCCCCGTCTGGAGGACGCCCGCCGCACTGCCGCCCTCGGTGTAGTGCACCTCCGACAGGGTGATCGTCTGGTTGGGCGCGATGACCAGGCCGCTGCCGAGGCCCGCCACCAGCAGCGGCGCCGCGGTCGCCCACGCCACGCCGCTCCCCGGTTTCAGCTCGACCGCCACCCACGCCGCGCCGAGGCCCACCAGGACCAGGGCGAGCCCGGCGGCGACGAGCGGGCGTCCGTACCGCGCCACGACGCGGCCCCCGACGGCGGACGCGATGCCCGATCCCACCGCGAACGGGGTGATCGCGAGGCCCGCGCCGAGCGCGCTGTAGCCGAGGCCGCTCTGCAGGTAGAGGGTGAAGATGAAGAAGACCGCGGTGAACCCGGCGAAGTACAGCAGCGCGATCGCCGAACCCAGCGCGTAGGAGCGGAGCCGGAACAGGCCGAGGTCGACCATCGGCGTCCGGGCGCGGCGCTCCCACGCGGTGAACACGGCGATCAGCACCGCGCCCGCGGGGATCAGCAGCCACTTGAGGCCGCTCTGCCACTGCCGCTCCTGGACGAACGGCAGCAGCACGCAGACGACGCCCGCGCCCAGCAGCAGCACCCCGAGCGGGTCGAGGCCCTGGCGTTCCCCGTAGATGGGCGCGGGCAGCAGCCGCCACGCCAGCACCAGCGCCAGCACCCCGACGGGGACGTTGACGTAGAACACCCACCGCCAGCCCTCCTCGGGCCCGGCGACGGCGATCAGCGCGCCGCCGAGCAGCGGGCCGACGGCCGTCGCGATCCCGATCACGGCGCCGAGCGCGCCGAACGCCCGGCCCCGGTCGGCGCCGTGGAACAGCTGCTGGATGAGGCCCGCGACCTGCGGGTTGAGGATGCCGCCCGCGACGCCCTGCACGAGCCGGGCCACGATGAGGAACAGGATCGTCGGCGCGATCCCTGCCAGCGCGCTCGACGCCGTGAACAGCGCGAGCCCGGACAGGAACACGGCGCGGCGGCTGCGGGCGTCGCCGAGCCGCCCGGCCGGCACCAGGACGAGGCCGAACGTCAGCGCGTACCCCGACAGGATCCACTGCAGCCCGGCGTCGGACGCGTGCAGCCCGTCGCGGATCGAGGGCAGTGCCACGTTGACGATGCTGACGTCCAGCAGCGTCATGAACGCCGCGACCAGGCAGACCGAGAGCGCCTCCCAGCGGCGCCGACCGTCCCGGCCCCGGTCCGGGGCGCCCGAGCCCTCGCTCCGCACGGCAGGGTCCTATCCGGGGATCACCGGGCGAAACGCGGGGCTGGCACGTTCCCGCGGGCGGGGCTGTGCCACAGTTGGCCGATGACCGACTCCGCTCCGGGAACCGGCCCCGACGACGAACTGCAGTGCTCCGCCAAAGGCTGCCGCGCCGACGCCGTGTGGGCGCTGCGCTGGAACAACCCGAAGATCCACACCCCGGACCGGCGGAAGGTCTGGCTCGCCTGCGACGCGCACCGCGAGAGCCTGTCGGCGTTCCTCGACCGCCGCGACTTCCTGAAGGACGTGGTGCCCGTCGCCGACCGGGAGGCGCCCCCGTCCGGCGGTTAGGCCTCGTCGAGGAGGACGGGTTCACCCGCCGGCCCGGGCACCCCGGCCCTCTCGCCGGTCTTCTCCGCGGGCTCCGCCGGCCGGTCGTGCGCGGCGTTCCAGCCCTCGGCCATCTCGGTCAGCCGGGCGGCGGCGTCCCGCGCGGGCGCGCCCTGGCCGACCGCGAAGCCGAGCAGGTACGCCGTCAGCGGAGCGCCCGGCCGCGCGACCCCGTGCGCGACGTCGCGGGCCAGGTCCAGCACCAGGTCGCGGTCGATGTCGCAGCGTTCGAGGCCCAGTTCGTCGCAGGCCGCGTTGATCCAGTCCTCAAGCACCGACATGGGTCCCCCTTCACGCATGGTTCTGGCGATCTGCCCACTTTCGCACGATCAAAGCAGGCGTTCGGCGGCGGCGAGTTCCTCCGGGGTATCGCAGTCGTACCACGCCGGACGGATTCCCGCCGGCAACACGACCCTGGCGGGCGCGAGGGGGCCGAGGAGCCCGCCCAGCGACGCGCCCGCGTAGCCGTTCACGGCCGTCCGCAGCGTTCCGGTCTGCCAGCAGCCGGCGAGCCACTGTTCGCGGCCGTCCTCGTCCACGAGCACGGCCCCGGCCCGGTCCCCCATCGCGTCCAGCAGCCGGGTGAGGTGGGCGGGGCGCAGGAACGGCAGGTCGGCGGCCAGCAGCGCCAGCCGCGGCGCGCGCACCTCGGCCAGCCCCGCCCGCAGCGCGGGCACCGGCCCGGCGCCCGGCGGGTCCTCCCGGACGAGCACGGCCCCCGGCAGGACGTCCCGCGGCGGCCCCACCACGATCAGCCGGGACGCACCGGACGCGGCCGCGGCCGCCCACTCGATCAGCGCCCGGCCGCCCACGGGCGCGGCGGGCTTGTCGGCGCCGAACCGCCGGGCCCGCCCGCCCGCGAGAAGGACCGCGTCGAACGGCCCGGCGGCCCGGGCCATCAGCCGCCGATCGCCGACATGGGCCGCGCGGGCTGCAGGAAGGACGGGTCGTCGATGCCGTGCCCGGCGCGCTTGGCCCACACCGCCTTGCGCCAGCGGTCGGCGAGTTCGGCGTCGGTGGCGCCGTCGCGCAGCGCGTCGCGCAGGTTGGACTCCTCGGTGGCGAACAGGCAGTTGCGGATCTGCCCGTCGGCGGTGAGCCGCACCCGGTCGCAGGCGCCGCAGAACGGCCTGGTCACCGAGCCGATCACGCCGACGACGTCCGGGCCGCCGCCGATCGTGAACGTCTCCGCGGGGGCGCTGCCGCGGTCGTGGTCCGCGTCGGGGGCCAGGTCGAACTCCGCCGACAGCCGTTCCAGGATCTCGTCCGCGGTGATCATGTTCTCGCGGGTCCAGCCGTGCTGGGCGTCCAGCGGCATCTGCTCGATGAACCGCAGCCGGTAGCCGTGGTCGAGGCAGTAGCGCAGCAGCGGGACGGCCTCGTGGTCGTTGATCCCGCGCATCAGCACCGCGTTGACCTTGACGGGCCGCAGTCCCGCGGACTGCGCGGCGGCCAGCCCCTTCAGGACGTCGTCCAGCCGGTCGCGGTGCGCGAGCCGCTTGAACGTGCCGCGGTCGAGGGTGTCGAGGGAGACGTTGACCCGGTCGAGCCCGGCCTCGGCCAGCGGCGCGGCCAGCCGGTCCAGCCCGATGCCGTTGGTGGTCAGCGATATCTGGGGACGCGGCGTCAGCTCCGCCGTCCGCCGCACGATGTCCGGGAGGCCGCGCCGCAGCAGCGGCTCGCCGCCGGTGTAGCGGACCTCGGTGATCCCCAGCTCCCGGACGGCCAGTCCCACCAGCCGCACCACCTCGTCGTCGGTGAGGACCTCGGGCTTGGGCAGCCAGTCCAGGCCCTCGGGAGGCATGCAGTACGAGCAACGGAGGTTGCAGCGGTCGGTGAGGGAGACCCGCAGGTCCGTCGCGGTACGGCCGAAGGTGTCGACCAGCACGGGCGCCCCTTCCTGCTGTCCGGCTCGCCAGGCTCGCTGGCCACCGGGAATTGCGGTCGGACACTCCAGCCTATTCCGGTGGTTGACGATCCGTCGCATCGCGGGAGACCGTTACGTTCCGTCGACCGTACAGGAGGCCGGAGTGACCACGAGGAGGCCGGAGTGACCACGGCGCGGGAATGGGAGTTCGCGGGGACGCGGGGCGCGATCACCGCCCGGATCTGGGCGGACGGCGAGCCGCGGTACGCCGCCGTCCTCGTGCACGGCTACGGCGAGCACCTCGGCCGCTACGACCACGTCGCGGACGTCCTCGTCCGGCACGGCGCCGTCGTCTGCGGGCCCGACCACATGGGGCACGGCCGCTCGGCGGGCGAACGCGTGCTGATCGAGGACTACGAGGACGTGGTCGCCGACGTGCACACGGTCGTGGAGTCGGCGCGCGGCGACCGTCCCGGGCTGCCCGTCGTCATGATCGGCCACTCGATGGGCGGGCTGATCGCGGCCCGGTACGCGCAGCTGCACGGCGGCCTCCTCGCCGCGCTGGTGCTGTCGGGTCCGGTGCTCGGCCGCTGGCACGTCGTCGAGGAGCTGCTCCCCCTGGACGAGATGCCCGGCGAGCCGATCGACACGTCCACGCTGTCGCGCGACCCGGCCGTCGGCAAGGCCTACACCGAGGACCCGCTCATCTGGCACGGCCCGTTCAAGAAGACCACGGTGAAGGCCCTCGACAGCGCGCTGAGGCGCGTCAACGAGCACGGCTCCCTCGGCTCCCTGCCCACCTTCTACGTGCACGGGGAGGCCGACCGGCTCGTCCGCCCGGAGGACACCCGTACCGGCATCGAGGCGATCCGCGGCGGCGGCCTCACCGAGCGGATCTACCCCGGCGCACGGCACGAGGTGTTCAACGAGACCAACCGCGGCGAGGTCCTCGCCGACGTCACCGCCTTCGTCGACCGCGTCCTCGGCTGACTCCGGCGGCGGGTCCGCCGACTCCCGGCCCGGGCGCGGCCCGGCCCGGGAGGGCGGCTAGCCCTTCACGCAGATGAGCTGGCGGAGGTGCGCCACGACCTCCACCAGGTCGGACTGCGCCTCGATCACCGCCTCCAGGTCCTTGTAGGCGCCCGGGATCTCGTCGATGACGCCGCTGTCCTTGCGGCACTCGACGCCGCGGGTCTGCTCCACGAGGTCGTCCACGGTGAAGTTCTTGCGCGCCTTGTTGCGGCTCATCCTGCGGCCCGCGCCGTGCGAGGCCGAGTTGTAGGCGGTCTCGTTGCCGAGGCCCCGCACGATGTAGGTGCCGGTCGCCATCGACCCCGGGATGATGCCGAGGTCGCCGGCGCCCGCGCGGATGGCCCCCTTGCGGGTGACGAGCAGTTCCGCGCCGCCGTACTCCTCCTCCGCCACGTAGTTGTGGTGGCAGGAGATGATCTGGTTCCAGCGGCAGCGCTTGTCCCCGAACCGCTTCGTCACGACGTTCTGCGCGAGCGCCATCATGACGGCGCGGTTGCGGCGCGCGTACTCCTGCGCCCAGAACAGGTCGTGGCGGTAGGCGTCCATCTTCACGGTGCCGGCGAGGAAGACGGCGAGGTCGTTGTCCGGCAGGTCCTGGTTGTGCGGCAGCTTGCGGGCGGCCTCGATGTGCTGCTCGGCCAGCTCGTTGCCGATGTTGCGGGACCCCGAGTGCAGGACGAGCCAGATCGCGCCGTCGTCGTCCGCGCACAGCTCCAGGAAGTGGTTCCCGCCGCCGAGCGTGCCCATCTGGACGCGGGCGCGGCCGAGGCGGGACCGCACCGCCGGGTGCAGGTCGTCGAACGCCTTCCAGAAGTCGTACCAGCCGCGCTCCTTCAGGTTCGGGAGCGCGTCCGGGTCGACGGCCTGCCGGTGGGAGCCGCGGCCGACGGGGATCGCCTTCTCCAGCCGGCCGCGCAGGACCGACAGGTCGTCGGGCATGTCCTCGACGGTGAGCGTCGACTTCGCGGCGGTCATCCCGCAGCCGATGTCGACGCCGACGGCCGCCGGGGACACCGCGTCCCTCATCGCGATGACCGAGCCGACGGTGGCGCCCTTGCCGTAGTGGACGTCGGGCATCACGGCGAGGCCCTCCACCCACGGCAGGGCGGAGACGTTGCGGAGCTGGTCGAGGGCCTGGTCCTCGACGGTGGCGGGGTCGGTCCACATCCGGATGGGAACGCGGCCGCCCTTGATGGTCTGGTACGGCATGCCTTCTCCTTGATCGACGGGATCCGAACCGTGATCTATGACGCCAGAGCGGGCGGGTTCGGTTCAACCGGTTTTCGCCCGGGTCAGGAGCGGCGGCGTTCGGTGAGTCCGAGCCTGTCCAGGTGGCGCAGCAGGGCGACGGCGACGTGGCGGCTGGTCGACAGGGCGCTCCCGGCCTGCCCGGGCGTGAACGGCTGCGGCAGCGCCGACAGGATGCGCAGCGCCTCCCGGTCGGCGCCCGGCAGCAGGACGATGTCGGTCCCGTCGCGGCCGCCGTCTCCGTCTCCGTCTCCGTCGGCACCGCCGCCGATCCGCAGGACGGCGCCCGCGCGTTCGGCGTCGGCGAGGATCCCGCCGGTGAGGCCCAGTTCCGCGAGACGGCCGGCGGCGGGCGCCGAGAACGGGGCGTCCGCGAGGTCGGCCCGGAGACGCTCCACGGCGTCCGCCCAGGGCGGCGGCGGTTCGGACGCGATCGCGGTGCGGGCCACGTGCCGCGCGACCGGCTCCGGCTCCGGCTCCGGGGCGGGGCCGTAGACGCGTCCGCCTTCGACGCGCAGCGGCGGGCGGATGAGCGCGGCGACGAGCCTGCGGGCCGGGAGGCCGAGGCGCAGCCGGACGGTCTCCAGCGGGATCCCCGGTGCGTGCGGGCTCTCGGCGGCGTGCCGCGACGTCTCCTCGCTGAGGCGCTCGAACAGCGAGTCCCAGTGCGCGGGGTCGGCGACCCATTCGCCGTTCAGCGTGACCGCGTCCGGCGGCGGCGCGCACCCCATGACGGACAGCTCGGACCGGCGGAGCACGCCGTGCCGGCGCAGCACGATCGTGCCGTCCGGCCGGTCGGGCCAGGACGCCAGCTCCCGTGCCCGGGCCGCGCCCGCGTCGCGCCGCACCAGGGTCGGCGGCCGGACGTCCAGGACGCTCACCCCGGCGATCGAGCCGCGCGCCGGGTCGCGCAGGATCCCGGTGTCGCCGAGGTGCAGGGCGACCCGCTCGTTCAGGGTCAGGCGGGCGGTGTCGGGGCCGAGCGGCCGCAGCCGGACCGGGACGGCGGCCGACCCGATGTGCAGGGTCATCCGCCGCGCGAGCCGGCCGGACGCCTCACCGAAGCGGGTGCGGACGTCGATGCAGGTGGTGTGGGTCCAGGCGCCGGCGGCGACCAGGGCCATGCCGCCGTCCACGCGTCCCGCCTCGCGCAGGGTCAGCACGATCCGCGACACGCCCCCGACGGACTCGCACGGCTCGCCCGCGCAGCCGATCGTCCGGACGCGGACGCGTTCGCCGGCGGGCATGAGGAGCAGCTCGTCGCCGACGGTGATCGTCCCGGCGGCGAGGGTGCCGGTGACGACGGTCTGGCGGCCGGCGGTGAAGGCGTGGTCGATCCACAGCCGCACCGGGGCGGCGGGGTCGGGGACGGGGAGGCGGGCGGCGAGCCGGTCCAGGGCGGCGGCCAGCTCATCGGTCCCGGCACCGGTCACGGTGCTGACGGCGACCGCCTCGGCGCCGCGCAGGGCGGTCCCGGCGAGCCGCTCGCGGACCTGGCGCAGCGCGAGCTTCGGGTCTGCGGCGTCCGCCTTGGTGACGGCGACGACCCCGAACCGGGCGCCGAGCGCGCCGAGGGCCTCCAGATGCTCCCGCGTCTGCGGCATCCACCCCTCGTCCGCGGCGACGGCCAGCAGGACGGCGGACGCCGGGGCGGCGCCGGCGAGCATGGCCGGGACTGCCTCCTCGTCCCCGGGAGCGTCCACGAACGCCACGCGGCGTCCCGAGGGCAGCTGCATCCACGCGCCCGGTTGCTCGGGCTCCTTGCCGGTGAGGGCGCGCACGAGCGCCGACTTGCCGTGCCCACCGTGGCCGGCGGTGGTGACGACGTTCATCAGCGTCCCTCCCCGGGAGGGATGCGGGGGGCCGCGCGGCGACGGGCCGGGCGGGGGGAATCATCGCGGGGGTGGCGCAGACGAAGGTCCACGGAAGCCAACCTTATGGACGCGGGAGCCCGGCGCAAAACCAGATCCTGCACACATCGCGGCCTGGAAAATCTCTCTAACCTCACGTAAACCACAAACGACTGGAAATCGTCCGCGGTTCAGCTCCGGCCGGACCCGGCATGGCCGGACGCCGCCGCCGCGGGGGAACCGGCGCCGGTGACGCCGGCGTCGGGGGTGCCCGCTTCGGGGGTGTCGGCGTTGCCGGAGTGGGCCTCGAAGTCGTCGACCATCCGGTTCACGAGCCCGGCCAGCCGCTCGCGCTCGGCGGGCGACCACTCCGCGAGGGCCCCGGTGATCCAGCGGCGCCCGGACGCGCGGATGGACTCGACGGCCGCCAGCCCGGAGCCGCTGAGCCTGACCCGCCGGCACCGCCGGTCGTCGGGGTCGGGGACCCGCTCCAGGTACCCGGCCCGCTCCAGCCGCTGCACCTGCCGGGTCACGTGGGGCGCCTCGACGGCCAGCCGGACGGCCAGCTCCCCCGGCCGCATCGGGCCCTCGTTCTCGGCGAGGGCGCGCAGCAGCGGCACGGCCGCGCGGTCGACCGGGACGCCCGCCGCGACGACGGTGCGGTCGTGCTGCCTGAACCGGGTCAGCATGTGCGCGACGCGGCTGAGCGCCCGCTCGATCTCCACGATGTCCGGCGGCACCGGTGATGACATGCCACCCACCCTACCGCTCTACACTTACTTAACTTAAGTAACAAGATCGCCGATCGGCCGGCTCCCGGCGACCGGCCGATGGAGGTTCGATGACCGGCGCCCCGACCACGGCGCGCGAGACGGCCGGGCGCCCCGCACCCGATCCCGGGCGCACCGGCCGCACCCTGGTCGCGCTGGCGTTCGCCGGGATGGCCGTGGCGGTGCAGCAGACCCTGGTGCTGCCGATGCTGCCCCAGCTCATGGTCCGCTTCGACGCCCCGATCACCGATGTGACCTGGGTGTTCACCGCGTCCCTGCTGGCCGGTGCGGTCGCCACCCCGCTGCTGACGCGGTTCGGCGACATGTACGGCAAGAAGCGGATGATCCTGCTCGCCCTCGCCCTGCTGCTGGCCGGCTCGGTGGTCTGCGCGCTGTCCGGCTCGCTCGTCGTCCTGATCGCCGGACGCGCGCTGCAGGGCGTCTCGGCCTCGATGATCCCGCTGGCCATCGGCATGATCCGGGACACGTTCCCGCGCGAGCGGATCACCACCGCGATCGGCGTGGTCAGCGCCACCATGGGCGCCGGCGGCAGCGCCGGCATGATCGTGACCGGGCTGATCGCCGCCCGCACCGACAGCCACCGGCCGGTGTTCTGGATCGCCGGCGCGATGGCCGCCGCCGGGCTGGTGCTGGTCGGGACCGCCGCCCGCGACGTCGGCGTCCGCGTGGGCGGGCGGCCCGACTACCCGGGCGTGGTCCTCCTCGCCGCCTGGCTGATCTGCCTGCTGCTCGGCATCAGCGAGGGCAACGCGTGGGGCTGGACGTCCGCCGGCGTCCTCGGCCTGTTCGGCGCCGCCGCCGTGCTCTGCGCCGCCTGGGTGGTGATCGAGCTGCGGGTCCGCGCCCCGCTGGTGCGGCTGAACCTGCTCGTCGGCGCGCGGTCGCTGTCGGCCAACGTCGCCTCGGCGCTGCTCGGCTTCTCGATGTTCGCGGCGTTCACGCTGATCGCGGGCTTCGTGCAGGCGAAACCGGACGCGGTCGGGTACGGGCTGGACGGCTCGGTCCTGGACGTCGGCCTCTACATGCTGCCGAGCACGGTCACGATGCTGGCCTTCTCCTTCATGGCCGGGCGGATCGCCGCCCGGATCGGACCGGCGTTCACCCTCGCCATCGGATCCGCCTTCGCGGGGCTGTGCTACGCGTGGCTGGCGGTGTCGAACTCGCACGTGTACGACATGCTCGCGTTCAGCTCCATCCAGGGGATCGGGTTCGGCATCGCGTACGCGGCGCTCGGCACGCTCGCCATCCAGCACGTCCCGATGGACCAGAGCGGCATCGCCAGCGGCATCAACTCGCTCGTCCGCACCACCGGCGGCGGCATCGCCGGCGCCGTCACCGCGTCGGTCCTGGCCGGGCAGGTCATCGCCGGCACCGACGTGCCCTCCCTCGCCGCGTACGAGCTGTGCTTCTGGGTCGTCGCCGCGGGCTCCGTCATGGCCGCGCTCGTGGCCGTCGTGCACGGTCTCCGCCACCCCGACTAGCCGCCGCCCGGCCGGGTTCCTCCCCCTGTCCGGGGCGTTCCGGGAGCACGCCGGGCACGCGTGCGGCGCGGACCCGGCGGCGCGGGGCCTTGACGAACGGCACCCGCGCCGTGCCCTATAGGGATGCGGCCCAAATCGCCGAGCGGGCCGGAGACGACCGGGCCAGGACACCCGACCGGGAGGACGACATGGGCGCCTACGCGGCCGCGTACGAACGCAGCATCGCCGATCCGACCCGATTCTGGGGCCTGGCGGCACGGGACGTGCGCTGGCTCGTCCCGCCGGACCGGGTGCTGGACGACGGGGCGCCGCCGTTCTACCGCTGGTTCACCGGTGGTGAGCTCAACACCTGTGACAACGCACTGGACCGGCACGTCGAGGAGGGCCGCGGCGACCAGCCCGCGCTGATCTACGACAGCCCCGTCACCGGCACCGTCCGGACCTACACCTACGGCGAGCTGACCGGCCTCGTCGCCCGGTTCGCCGGGGCGCTGCGGGCGCAGGGCGTCGACCGCGGCGACCGCGTGGTCATCTACCTGCCGATGGTGCCCGAGGCGGTCGTGGCGATGCTGGCGTGCGCGCGGCTCGGCGCGGTGCACTCGGTCGTGTTCGGCGGCTTCGCGGCGCGCGAGCTGGCCGTCCGCATCGACGACGCCCGGCCCAAGGCGGTCGTGTCGGCGTCCTGCGGCATCGAGGCGGGCCGGGTCGTCCCCTACAAGCCGCTGCTGGACCGGGCGCTGGATCTGGCGAAGCACAAGGTCGAACGGTGCGTGATCCGGCAGCGCGAGCAGCTGCACGCCGACCTCGTCCGGCCGCGGGACGTGGAGTGGGACGAGGCCGTCGCGGCCGCCGAGCCCGCCGAGTGCGTTCCCGTCGCCGCCACCGATCCGCTCTACATCCTGTACACGTCGGGGACGACCGGGCGGCCGAAGGGCGTCGTCCGCGACAACGGCGGGCACGCGGTGGCGCTGCGCTGGTCGATGGAGAACGTGTTCGGCGTCGGGCCCGGCGACGTGTTCTGGGCCGCGTCCGACGTGGGCTGGGTCGTCGGGCACTCCTACATCGTGTATGCGCCGCTGCTCACCGGCTGCACGACCGTCCTGTACGAGGGCAAGCCGGTGGGGACGCCGGACGCGGGCGCGTTCTGGCGCGTCGCGGCGCAGCACCGGGTCAAGGCGCTGTTCGCCGCGCCGACCGCGATCCGGGCCGTCAAGAAGGAGGACCCGGAGGGCGCGCTGCTCGCCGGGCACGATCTGTCGGCGCTGGACACGCTGTTCCTCGCCGGGGAGCGCCTCGACCCCGACACCTACCGGTGGGCGTCGCGCATCCTCGACCGGCCCGTCATCGACCACTGGTGGCAGACCGAGACGGGCTGGCCGATCGTGGCGAACCTGCGCGGGCTGGAGCCGATGCCGGTCAAGCCCGGGTCCCCGTCGGTGCCGGTCCCCGGGTACGACGTGCGGATCCTCGGCCCGGACGGCTCGCCCGTCCCACCGGGCGCCGACGGCGACATCGCGATCCGGCTGCCGCTGCCGCCCGGCACGCTGCCCACGCTGTGGCAGGACGACGAGCGGTTCGTCGAGTCCTACCTCACCCGCTTCCCCGGTCACTACCTGACCGGCGACGGCGGCCACGTCGACGAGGACGGCTACGTGTGGGTGATGGGCCGCACCGACGACGTGATCAACGTGGCCGGGCACCGGCTGTCCACCGGGACGATGGAGGAGGTCATCGCGTCCCATCCGGCCGTCGCCGAATGCGCGGTCATCGGCGTCCAGGACCCCCTCAAGGGGCAGGTCCCGCGCGGGCTGGTCGTCCTCAAGAGCGGCGTCCTGGCCGAGCCGGAGGAGCTGTGCCCGGAGCTGGTCCGGATGGTGCGCGACCAGGTCGGGCCCGTCGCGTCCCTCAAGGAGATCACGGTCGTGCCGGCGCTGCCGAAGACCCGCTCCGGCAAGATCCTGCGGGGCGTGATGCGGGGCATCGCCGACGGGCAGGAGGTCTCCGTCCCGTCCACCATCGAGGATACGGACGTCCTGGACACCCTGCGGCCCGTCCTGCGGAAGGCCCCCTAGCTGCAGGGGCGGGCCCTCTACGAGGGGGTGCGCTTGGGCCAGAACGCCGCCACGAGGAAGACGCCGACCACCGCCAGGGCGATCTGGAGCACCGTCGTCCAGATGCTCCAGCCGTCGTCCGCCAGGCCGAACACCTGGGCCAGGCCCGTCCCGGCGAACGCCGCGACGATCCCGGCGCCGATGGTGAGCCAGATCGGCATGCTCTCCCTGCCCGGCGCGACCAGCCGTCCCAGCACACCGATGACCGCGCCGAGGACGACGGCCGCGGCGAGCCCGGTGATGGTCATGTGAGCCCCCTAGCCTCTTCGCCCCGACCGCAGTCCCCTACCCGTGTCCTGATCGGCGACACGGGCGCGGCACGGGAGGCGGCACGGCAGCCGGCACGGGAGGCGGCACGGCTTGGCCGCGGGGGCGCGGTGTCAGCGCACGACGAGCGTGTGGCGTCCCCGGGCGACCAGCTCGCCGACGACGGGGGCGCCGGGGATCTCGCCGGCGATCAGCAGGCCGCCGGAGGTCTGCGCGTCGGCCAGCAGCAGCCGCTCCTCCTCGCCGATCCGGCGGAAGTCGGCGTGCGGCGACACCCACGCCAGGTTGCGCCGGGAGCCGCCGGGGACGAAGCCGTCCCGCACGGCGTCCCGCGCGCCGTCCAGGTACGGCACGGCGGAGGCGTTCACGACGGCCGTGACGCCGCTGGCCCGCGCCAGCTTGTAGAGGTGGCCGAGCAGCCCGAACCCGGTGACGTCGGTGGCGCCGGTGACGCCGCGTTCCAGCGCCGCGAGCCCGGCCGCGGCGTTGAGCTCCGTCATGGTCTCGACCGCCTCCGGGAACACCACCCCGGTCGCCTTGT
This sequence comes from Spirillospora sp. NPDC048819, assembly GCF_040650055.1. Taxonomy (NCBI): domain Bacteria; kingdom Bacillati; phylum Actinomycetota; class Actinomycetes; order Streptosporangiales; family Thermomonosporaceae; genus Spirillospora; species Spirillospora sp. NPDC048819. The sequence goes on from NZ_JBEZGN010000014.1 coordinate 25,265, forward strand.
GGCGGGCGTTGAGGACCCCGATGCCGAGCGGCTTGGTCAGCGACAGCGGGAGGCCGGGGCGTGCGGCGTCCAGCCGCAGCAGCCGGTCGGGGTCGGCGACGCCGGTCACGGCCAGGCCGTACTTGGGCTCGGGGTCGTCGACGCTGTGCCCGCCGGCGATCGCGCAGCCCGCGAGCGCCGCCACGTCCCGTCCGCCGCGCAGCACCTCGCGGGCCAGTTCGGCGGGCAGCGCGTCGCGGGGCCAGCCCAGGAGGTTGAGGGCCATCAGCGGCTCGCCGCCGACCGCGTAGACGTCGGACAGCGCGTTGGCGGCGGCGATGCGGCCCCAGTCGTAGGCGTCGTCGACGACGGGGGTGGAGAAGTCGGCGGTGGATACCACGGCCCGGCCGCCCTCGATCCGCAGGACGGCCGCGTCGTCGCCGTCCGCGCCGCCCACCAGGAGGTCGTCGCCGCCGCCGGTGAGACCGGTCACGACCCATTCCAGCTCCGCCGGGGGGATCTTGGACGCGCAGCCGCCGCCGTGCGCGTACTGCGTGAGGCGGGCGACGGGTGCGAGGCGGGTCACGGGAAGATTTAACGCACAACCATCTCAAATGATCAAGAAACGGACAGTACGGGTGCGGTCACCGAGGGCCCAGATCGCGGTCCGACCAGCCCGGAAAACCGGGAAACCCTTGTCCGAACGACATTCGGCATGATGCGATTCAGCTTTAGCAAGTCATCACTTACTTCCAAGGGGCGACATGGGGATCCACGAACGAGGACGGGCCGGACTTGACCGGGCCCTCGACGGACAGACGACCTGCACCGCACTCGCCGAGACCGCCGAGCGCCACGGCGACCTGCCCGCCTACTCCGAGCGCGCCGGCGGCGGGTGGAACACGCTGACATGGGCCGAGACCCGGACCCGGGCACTGGAGACGGCCGCCGGCTTCGCCGCCCTCGGCCTGGAGCCCGGCGACGTGGTCGCCCTGATGATGCCGAACCGCACCGAGCACGTCCTCGCCGACCTCGGCGCCGTCCACGCCGGCGGCACCCCCACCACCGTCTACGCGACCCTCGCGCCCGACCAGATCGCGTTCGTCGCCGGTGACTGCTCCGCCAGGTACGCCGTCCTCAACGGCAAGGACCAGCTCGACCGCTGGCTCCCGGTCCTCGACGGCCTCCCCGGCCTCCGCAAGATCATCGTCGTGGAGGCGGACGACTGCCCGGCCGGCGACCGCTACCTCACCTGGGACGCCCTCACCGAACTCGGCCGCAGGGAACTCGCGGCCGACCCGGCCGCAGCCGACCGCCGCTGGCAGGCCGTCAAGCCCGGCGACACCGTCACGCTCCTCTACACCTCCGGCACCACGGGCGACCCCAAGGGCGTCCTCATCACGCACTCGATGGTGCTGCACGAGGCGGCGATGGTGAAGCGCAGCTCGGTGCTGCCCGACCACCCGTCCGGCATCTCCTACCTGCCGTTCGCCCACATCGCCGACCGCGTCCTCAGCTATTACCTGCCGATCAGGCTCGCGTCCCACGTCCACTTCTGCCCGGACCCGGCCCAGCTCACCGCCGTCCTCGGCGCGGTGCGGCCGCACTCCTTCTTCGGCGTCCCCCGCGTCTGGGAGAAGATCATGGCCGGCATCCAGGCCGTGCTGTCCGCCGAGCAGGACGAGGCGAAGAAGCAGGCCGTCGCCGCCGCCCTCGACGCCGGCCGCGCCTACGTCACGGCCCAGGAGTTCGGCAACACGCTCACCCCCGAGATCACCGCCGCCTTCGAGAAGGCGAACCAGGCGGTCCTCACCCCCATGCGCGCCATGCTCGGCCTGGACCGCGTCCTCCAGGCGTCCAGCGCCGCCGCGCCGCTGCCCGTCGAGGTCGCCCGCTTCTTCGCCGGCCTCGGCCTGAAGATCTTCGACGCCTACGGGATGACGGAGACGACCGGCGCCATCACCGCCAACCTGTCGGACTCCTTCAAGCTCGGCACGGTCGGCCGCCCCTTCGAGGGCGTGGAGCTGAAGCTCGCCGACGACGGCGAGATCCTCGTCCGGGGCGCCACCTGCACCCCCGGCTACCTGCGGCGCCCCGAGGCGACCGCCGACCTCATCGACGCCGACGGCTGGGTCCGCACCGGCGACGTCGGCCGCCTCGACGCCGACGGCTTCCTGACCGTCGTCGACCGCAAGAAGGAGCTCATCATCACCGCCGGCGGCGAGAACATCGCCCCGTCCATGATCGAGAACCATCTCAAGGAGCACCCGCTCGTCGGCCAGGCCCTCGCCTTCGGCGACCGCCGCCCCTACGTCGTCGCCCTCATCACCCTCGACGGCGAGGTCGCCCCCGTCTGGGCCGCCGCCCACGGCATCGACACCACCGACCTCGCGGCCCTCGCCGACAACCCCCTCGTCCTCGACGAGGTCGCCAAGGCCGTCGAGGACGCCAACTCCCGCCTCGCCCGCGTCCAGCAGGTCAAGAAGTGGCGCCTGCTGCCCGCCGAATGGACCGCCGAGAGCGAGGAGCTCACCCCCACCCTCAAACTCAAGCGCCGCGTCGTCCACACCAAGTACTCCACCGCCATCGACGACCTCTACACCGGCTAAGATCACCCGCGGAGGCGTGCGAGCGCCTGGTGGCCTCCCCGGCCTTCAAAGCCGATGGTCCCGAGGATCTCGGGACGGCGGGTTCGATTCCCGTACGCCTCCGCGACCCGCTTCCGGCCGCAGGCCGCCGCGGGCACGGACCGGGTCCGAGATCGCGGCGGCCTGCGGCCTGCGGTGGAGAAACGCGGGGGTGAGCGTCAGCCCTTCGGCTGCGGAGGCTCCTCCATGCTGAAGCGGACCTGGTCGCCGTCGACCGAGGTGACGGTGACGGTCAGCGGGTAGTCGCGGCCGTTGCCGTCCTTGACCGTGCAGGAGATGGCGGCGCCGACCTCCCCCTTGAGGTCCTCGCCGCAGTCGGCCGTCGCCGGGCCGATGCCGCCGTCGTCGAAGGGCGGGCCGAACTTCGCGACGATCTGCTCCTCGACCTTGTCGGCGGAGACGGTCTTGGTCACCCCCGCGTTCACCTCGCAGGCGGTGGTGGCCAGCACCAGGCCGCCGAGCAGGGCGGGAACGAGCAGGAACTTGCGCATCGGTGTCTTGGCTCCTTGCGTTCTGTGGCGCCCCGGTCCCCTTGGGGCGCGCTTTGGCACGTTCCGATCATCGGTGCCGGGACGCCCCGGGAGCCAGGGCGTCCTGTCCCGGGGATGAAGGGACCTAAAACAGGACAGGTCGGTCCGAACTTTTCGTTACTCGTCGGTATCCGGGGTACGGTCCCGTCCATGGGGCGGATCACCGTGCGCAGGCCAGTGCTCCGGCTGAGCACCTCCGGGTCGCGAGGCAGCAGGCCCGACACGCTGGCGGTGGAGGAGCCGCTGGAGATCCGCGTCGCGGGCAAGCCGCTCACCATCACGATGCGGACGCCCGGGCACGACTTCGACCTCGTCGCGGGCTTCCTGGCGGCCGAGGGCGTGATCGCCGGCGCCGGCGACCTGGCGACGATGCGCTACTGCGCCGACACCGAGGAGCAGAACACGCTGGACGTCGCGCTCGCCCCCGGGGTTCCCGCGCCGGACGACTCCATGACCAGGGCGTTCACGACGACGAGTGCGTGCGGGGTGTGCGGGAAGTCCAGCATCGAGGCGCTGCGCGCCGACCGGCCGTACGAGGTGCGGGACGACCCGGTACGGCTCACGCCCGATGTCCTGGCGGCGCTTCCGGGGCGGCTGCGCGAGGCGCAGAGGGTCTTCGACCGGACGGGCGGGCTGCACGCGGCCGGGCTGTTCGACGCCGGCGGCGAGCTGCTCGCGCTGCGGGAGGACGTCGGGCGCCACAACGCGGTCGACAAGGTGATCGGCTGGGCGCTGCGCCAGGGGCGGCTGCCGCTGGCGGGGACCGTCCTGATGGTGAGCGGGCGCGCGTCGTTCGAGCTGACGCAGAAGGCGATGACTGCGGGCGTGCCGGTGCTGGCGGCGGTGTCGGCGCCGTCGTCGCTGGCGGTGGATCTGGCCGAGGACGCCGGGATGACGCTCATCGGGTTCCTGCGCGGGGAGACCATGAACGTTTACGCGGGTGCGGAACGTTTGGCCCTGTAAGGGTCCCGAGTTATCACCCCGAGCCGAAAACCAAGCGGTAACTTGTTGGGTGCGCCCCAAGAAACGACGGGGCCCACTGGAGTTGACTCATCCCCCAATGGATACGCGCGCGTGTGCTCACGCGGCGTGACGATGCGTGGAAGCGAGGACCCGAATGACGAGGCCCCTGACTGGCGGCGGACCGGCGTCCGGGATCGACGAGCGCCACCCTCCGATCAAGCCTCGGCGCGTGTCCTTCGACTGGTCGCGGACACCGCTGCACTGGGTTCCCGGCGACCCCGTCGCCACCCACATCATCAACTCGTTCCACATCGTCCTGCCCGAGGGCGAGAAGTGGTTCATCCAGTGCGTGAAGGACGCGCGTCCCTACATCAAGGACGAGCGGCTCCAGGAGGAGATCCGGGGGTTCATCGGGCAGGAGATGGTGCACGCCCGCTCGCACCAGGGCGTCCTCGACCAGATCCTGGAGGCGAACGGGATCGACGTCTCCAAGATCACGGACGCGGCGGCCAAGGGCAACGCGGACCGGCCGGCGCAGATGGCCGCGCTGAAGAAGAAGAACCCGCGGGCGTGGCGGCGCAGGCTGCGGTTCGAGCTGGCCGCGGTCGCCTCGATCGAGCACTACACCGCCGTCCTCGGCCAGTGGATCATGGACAACGACCGGTTCGAGAAGGCCGGGGTCGACCCGACCATGCTGGACCTGCTGCGCTGGCACGGCGCCGAGGAGGTCGAGCACCGGTCGGTGGTGTTCGACGTGTACAAGGCCGTCGGCGGCGGCTACGTCACGCGCGTCGCCGCGTGGGTGGTGTCGCTGTTCTTCCTGTACTGGGCGCTGATCGGCGGGTCCCTGTACCTGCTGAAGCAGGACCCGACCGTCAAGAAGCGGGTGACGCCGCTGCGCGTCTACCGGGCGTACCGCCGGTCGGTCCGGCTGGGCCACGTGCCCGGCATCTTCAGGCTGCTGCTCGGTGAGGCGCCCGTCTACCTCAAGCCGAACCACCACCCGTCGAAGGTGTGCTCGACGCCGCGGGCGCTGGACTACCTGATGCAGTCCCCCGCGGCGCGGGCCGCGGGCTACGACCCGTACTAGACCGCCGCACCCGCCGAGGGCCCGTACCGCCGCGCCGTACGGGCCCTCGGCCATGCGTGGCGGGCGTCACGCACCGCCGCCCCTTGACCGGGGGACGATTCGGCGCTTTATTAACATCGTGTCCAATAAAGTGGCGCTCGCCCGCGTACACGACCCGGCGGAGCTTGAGCGATTCCGTGACGTCCAGCGCCTGTGCTACCGGTGCGCCGAAGAGGTCGCCGCCACGCTCGAACCGGGCGTGACCGAGCGCGAGGCGTGCCGGCGCATGCGCCGGTGGCTGCGCGAACGCGGCGTCGACGACTGGCTGCACACCCCGTTCGCGTGGTTCGGCGACCGGTCGGCGTTCCGCGGGTTCAAGGTGCCGACGCAGTTCCTCCCGAGCCGGACGCGGCTGGAGGAGGGCATGCCGTACATCCTCGACATGGCGCCGGTGCGGGACGGGTACTCCGCCGACATCGGGTACGGCGGCGTCCTCGGCGCGAACCGGATCTGGGAGTGGCTCGACGCCGACCTCGCCGGCTACCGGACGCTCATCCTCGACCTGGTCCGCGAGCGCCGCACGTTCGCCGGCATTTACGCCGAGGTCGACGCGCTCATCGAGCGGCAGGGGCTCCAGAGCAGGCACCGCAAATATCCCGGACGGGTCATCGGCCACCAGGTCGGCGTCATCGGCGGAATCCTCCCCAAGCGCGTGGGATTCCCGTTCGGTGTACGGTTCCTCCAGACCATCGGCCGCGAACTGGTCAAGGAGCGACTGGAGGGGCGCTCCCCGCTCTGGAACGGGGCCGCGCAGTCGCAGCATCCCCCGACGCCTGGACTGTGGGCGGTGGAACCGCACATCGGGTTCCGCGGCGTCGGCGTGAAGTTCGAGGAGATCCTCGTGGTCACCGAGGACGACGCGTACTGGCTGGACGACGACCTGCCCCATGTGCGGCGGTGGGCACGACGGGAGACGACGACATGACACCCCCGGCTTCACCCGTCACCCGGCGGAGGGTCCGCGGCGACGGCGTCGATCTGGCCGTCTGCGAACAGGGCGACCGGTCGCGCCCGACCGTCCTGCTCGTCCACGGCTACCCCGACACCCACGCGGTCTGGGACGAGGTCGCCGAGCGGCTCGCCGGGCGGTTCCACGTCGTCCGCTACGACGTGCGCGGCGCCGGATCGTCGTCCCGGCCGTTCGGGCGCAAGCGCTACACCTTCGACTACCTGATGTCCGACATGCAGGCCGTGCTGGACGCCACCGCGCCCGACCGCAAGGTGCATCTGGTCGGCCACGACTGGGGCTCGATCCAGTCGTGGGAGGCGGCGTGCACGATGCCGGACCGCTTCGCCTCCTTCACCTCCATCTCCGGGCCGTGCCTGGACCACGTCGCGCACTGGATGCGCCGCAGCCTGGCCCGCCCCACACCGTCCGGCCTGAGGCGGACGGTGGGACAGGCCGCCCGGTCCTGGTACATCTACTTCTTCCAGACGCCGCTGCTCCCGGAGCTGATGTGGCGGGCCGGGCTGTCCAAGGTGTTCACCCGCGCCCTGGAGGTGGGCGAGGGCGTCCCCGCCCGCCCCGGGCATCCGGCGAGGACGATGGCGCGCGACGGCGCGTCCGGGGTCGGGCTGTACCGCGCGAACATGATCCGGCGGCTGCGCAGCCCGCGCGACCGGCGGACGGACGTGCCGACGCAAGTCATCGTCCCCACCAAGGACCTGTTCGTCTCGCCGCATCTGGTGGGCGGGCTCGCCGGGCACGTCCCGAACCTGTCGCTCCGGCCGATCGCGGCCGGCCACTGGGTGACGCGCAGCCACCCGGACGTCGTCGCCCGGTGGATCACCGAGCACATCACCGGCGTCCAAGGCGGCCCGCTCACCGCAGCCGAGTCGCGTGCGCTGCAGCGCGCCAGGGTCGCAGGGGACCGGCGCTCGTTCGAAGGCTCCCTCGCGGTCGTCACCGGCGCGGGGAGCGGAATCGGCCGTGCGACCGCGCTGGCCTTCGCCGAGCAAGGCGCGGAGGTCGTCGCGGCCGATCTCGACATGGCCGCCGCCGAGCGGACCGCCGAACTCGCGGGCCTGCTGGGCCCGCAGGGGCACGCCTTCCAGGTGGACGTCTCCGACCCCACCGCGATGGAGGACTTCGCCAAGTCGGTGATGCACGAGCACGGGGTACCGGACGTCGTCGTCAACAACGCGGGCATCGGCATGGCCGGGTCGTTCTTCGACCACTCCACCGAGGACTGGGCGGCGGTCCTGAACGTCAACCTGTGGGGCGTCATTCACGGTTCACGGCTCTTCGCCGCCCAGATGGTGGAACGCGGGGAGGGCGGCCATATCGTCAACACCTCCTCTGCCGCCGCGTTCACGCCGTCCCGCGCACTGCCCGCCTACGCCACCAGCAAGGCGGCCGTGCTGATGCTGTCGGAATGCCTGCGCGCCGAACTGAAGGGCAAGGGCATCGGGGTCAGCGCCATCTGCCCGGGCATCGTCAACACCAACATCACCCGGACGTCCCGTTTCGTGGGCCTGGGCAAGGACGAGGAGGCGCGCAGCCAGGAGCGGGCCGCGCGGGCCTACGCACGACGCAACTTCGGCCCCGACGGAGTGGCGAAGCGGATCGTCGCCGCGGTCCGGAACGACAGGGCGGTCGTCCCGGTCACGCCGGAGGCGCGTTTGAGCCACGTGACGTCCCGCGTGTCACCGCGCCTCATGCGCCTCCTGGCACGCCTCGACGTGGGCTGAACACCGCGCCGGCCGAACACGCGCGGGCTGAACACCGCGCCGGCTGAACACCGCGCCGGCTGAACACGGGCGCCCCGGGTACCCGTAGGGTGATCACTCACCCGGGGAGGCGGTACCACATGGCGGACGCCGTGGTCGTCGGCGCGGGACCCAACGGGCTCGTCGCCGCCAACATGCTGGCCGACGCCGGCTGGGACGTGGAGGTCCTCGAAGCGCAGCCGGAGCCGGGCGGGGCCGTCCGCAGCGACCGGGGCGTCCACCCCGGCTACGTCAGCGACCTGTGCAGCGCGTTCTACCCGCTCGGCGTCGCGTCCCCCGCGATGCGCGCCCTGGACCTCGAACGGCACGGTCTGCGCTGGCGGCACGCCCCCGCCGTCCTCGCGCACCCGCTGCCGGACGGACGCTGCGCCGTCCTCGAACGCGACGCGGACGCGACGGCCGCCGGTCTCGACGCGCTCGGCGCGGGCGACGGCGAGGCGTGGCTGCGGCTCTGCGGGCTGTGGGACGAGATGGGGGAGGACCTCCTGCGCGCCCTCTTCACGCCATTCCCGCCCGTCCGCGCCGCGCTCCCGCTGGCCGTGTCGGCGCGGCGCGCGGGCGGGCTCCGCGTCCTGCGCGACCTGCTGGCGCCCGCGCGCACGTTCGGCGAGCGGGAGTTCGCCGGGCCCGGCGGCCCGCTGCTGCTCACCGGGTCCGCGCTGCACACCGACATGCTGCCCGAGACGACGGGCGGCTCGGTGTTCGGCTGGCTCCTCGCCATGATCGGGCAGCGGTACGGCTGGCCGGTGCCCGAGGGCGGCGCGGGCGAGCTGACGGCGGCGCTCGTGCGGCGGCTGGAGTCCCGCGGCGGGCGCGTCCGCTGCGACACCCCCGTCGCCTCGGTGATCGTCCGCGGGGGCCGGGCGCTGGGCGTGCGCACCGCGTCCGGTGAGCCGGTGCGCGCGGTCAAGGCCGTCCTGGCGGACGTGTCCGCGCCCCTCCTCTACGGCGGCCTGGTCGGCTGGGACGACCTTCCCGGCTCGCTCCGCGCGGACATGCGGCGCTTCGACTGGGACCACGCCACGTTCAAGGTCGACTGGGCGCTGTCGGGGCCCATCCCCTGGGCCTCCCCCGGCGCGGCGCGGGCGGGAACCGTCCACCTCTCCCCCGGCATGGACGCGCTGAGCGACTACAGCGCACAGCTCGCCACCGGCCGCGTACCGTCCGAGCCGTTCGCGCTGCTCGGCCAGATGACGACCGCGGACCCCTCCCGCTCCCCCGCCGGAACCGAGTCGGTCTGGGCCTACACCCACGTGCCGCACCGGGTGAAGGCCGACGCGGGCCCCGACGGCATCACCGGAGTCTGGGACGAGCGCGAGCAGACCGCCATGGCCGCGCGCATGGAGGACGTCCTGGAACGTCTCGCGCCCGGTTTCCGCTCCCTGATCACCGGCCGCCGCGTCACCGCGCCGCCCGCGTTCCAGGAGCACAACGCCAACCTGCTGAACGGCGCCCTCAACGGCGGCACGGCGATGCTCCACCAGCAGCTGGTGTTCCGTCCCGTCCCCGGCCTCGGCCGCGCCGAGACCCCGGTCGCCGGCCTGTACCTGGCGTCCGCGTCCGCCCACCCGGGCGGCGGGGTGCACGGCGCCTGCGGCGCCAACGCCGCCAGGGCCGCCCTCGCCCACGCCTCCCCGGCGGGCCGCGTTCTGACTCCCGCCCTCAGCGCCCTGGCCCGCCTCCTCGCGCCCTAGCCCGCGCCGGGGCGGTGCTCGGGGCCGGCGAGACGGCTGGTCCGGGTGTCGACCAGGCCGAATGGAACGGGGAAGGCTTTACGTGATGTTTCATAACTTTTCGCCACAGGCGTGAGCGGTGTCCGGGGAGGGGTTTACCGCTGCGGGGTTTTCCCGGACGCCGGAACATGCGACCTTGGCAGAACAAGCCCGGCGACCGGCCCCCGCCCCCGGCGGCCGTCGTCCCACGGGCCCCGAACCGGCACCGGAGCGTGAGGCATGCGGATTCGCGACATCCTGCGGAGGAAGGGAGACACGGTGGCCACGGTGCGGCCCGACGCCACCGTGCGGCAGCTGCTCGCCGTCCTGGCGGAGCACAACATCGGGGCGGTGGTGGTCTCACCCGACGGCACGTCGATCGCCGGCATCGCCTCCGAGCGCGACGTCGTGCGGTCCCTGCACGAGCGCGGCGCGGCGCTGCTCGACCGTCCCGTCTCCGACATCATGACCGCGGAGGTGCGCAGCTGCGGCCCCGCCGACATGGTCGAGGACCTGCGCCGCGCCATGACCGAGCACCGCTTCCGGCACGTGCCCGTCACCGAGGACGGGCGCCTGGTCGGGATCGTCAGCATCGGCGACGTGGTCAAGAGCGCCATCGACGAACTGGAGAGCGAACGCGAACACCTAGTGGGCTACATTCAGCGGGCACCGTAGGGGTACTGCTCTCCCCGGGTCAGACGTAGGCGGGAAGGGGGCGGGCGGCCGGGGCGGACTCGGCCTCGCGGTAGGCCAGGGCCAGGCGTTCCACGGCCAGGCGCAGCGTGTCCGGCGGCAGGACGTACGGCAGCCGGACATAGTCCTCCAGGACGCCGTCCACGCCGAACACCGGCCCGGCGACGACCCGGACGCCGAGCCGCTCGGCGGCCCCGGCGAGCGCCGTGGCGACCGGTGCGCCGATCCGCGCCCACAGCGACATGCCGCCGGCGGGCAGCCGGAACTCCCAGCCGGGCAGCAGCTCGCGCAGCGCCCCCGCGAGCGCGTCACGGCTGCACAGCAGGCTCTCGGCCCGCTCGGCGCGGACCTCGTCCACCCGCAGCAGCAACTCCCGGACGATCAGCTGGTCCAGCACCGGGCTCGCCATGTCGTACGGTTCACGGGCCAGCACCAGGCGGCGGGCCAGCGGTGCGGTGGTGCGGATCCAGCCGATCCGCAGGCCGCCCCACATCAGTTTGGACGCCGAGCCGATGGTGACGACCCGCCCGCCGGAGTCGTAGGAGGCCAGCGGCGCCTCGCGCGGCGCGGCGGGGTCGTGCGCGAGGTCGGCGAACGTCTCGTCGGCGACCAGGAACGCGTCGGCGCGGCGGCCGGCGTCGACGAGCGCGGCCCGCTCGGCGGAGGCCATCAGCAGCCCGGTCGGGTTGTGGAAGTCGGGGATCGTGTAGGCCATCCGGACGGCGGCCTGCCGCATGGCGCCCGCGGCGAGTTCGACGTCCCAGCCCTCGTTGACGCCGACGGGGACCAGCCGGGCGCCGCGGCGGCGCAGCGCCTCGAGCGCGTGCGGGTAGGTGGGGCGTTCGACCATGACGGCGTCGCCGGACTCGATGAGGACCTGTGACAGCAGCGTGAACGCGTGCTGCGCGCCGGTGGTGACGACGATCTGGTCGGGCCGGGTGGGGACGCCACGCGCCGTGTACCCGTCCGCGATGACCTGGCGCAGGCTCGGCAGCCCGGCGGGCTCGTAGCCGGGGCCGGAGCTGTAGCGGGGCAGTTCGTCGACGGCGGCGGCGACGGCCTCGCCGAAGATCGCCGGGGCGCCGGGGGCGGCGCAGCCGAGGTCGATGAACGTCGCGTCGTCGGGGACCGGGTGCGCCCTGCCGAACCGGCCGCCGGCGGCCGTGCTCCGCGGCTCGGCCGGCGACCGCCGCATCGGGGGCAGCACCGTCCAGCTTCCCGCGCCCTGGCGGCTCTCGATGTAGCCCTCGTCGCGGAGCCGGTCGTAGGCGGCGGTGACCGTGGTGCGGCTGACGCCCAGAGCGGCGGCCAGGTCGCGTTCGGCGGGCAACCGGGTCCGCAGCGCGAGCCGCCCGTCCAGGACGAGGGCGCGCACCGACCGGGCCAGCGCCGCGTAGACGGGGCGTTCGCGCGACACGTCCCCCAGCAGCCGGGCCAGATGCGGACCGCTCACATATCGAGTGCTCACACAAGCCACTTTCGCACATTGGCCCTATAAAAACCAGTCCACTCGGGCCAAGGTGAGCAAGGAAGATGGCCGGTTTTGGGCGAGGGAGCGGATCAATGGCCTTGATGGCACGCCGTCTGGTGCAGCTTTATGTCGGATTGGCCCTCTACGGGCTGGGGATCGCCCTGCAGGTGTCGTCGGGCCTCGGCAACGACCCCTGGGACGTCCTTCACCAGGGCCTGTCCCGGCGCTTCGGCCTGTCGATCGGCGCCTGGATCATCATCGCCGGCGCGCTGGTGATGCTCGCGTGGATCCCGCTGCGGCAGCGGCCCGGCATCGGGACCATCAGCAACGTCGTCCTCATCGGCGTCTTCGCGGACCTGTTCCTCTGGCTGCTGCCCACGCCGGAGGCGCTCGGCGTGCGCTGGGCGTACCTGGTCATCGCCGTCCTGGTGGGCGGTTTCGCGACCGGCTGCTATATCGGCGCCGGGCTCGGGCCGGGCCCGCGCGACGGCCTGATGACCGGCATCGCGGCGCGGGGCCACTCCATCCGCGTGGTGCGGACGGGGATCGAGCTGACCGTGCTGGCCACCGGCTGGCTGCTCGGCGGCACCGTCGGCATCGGAACGCTCCTGTACGCCGTCGCGATCGGCCCGCTGACGCACGTCCTGCTGCCCGCGCTGACGATCAAGCCCCGGACCGGCGCGCCGGCCCCGGAACCCGAGCCCGAACCCGCCCGCGCGTGATCGCTCAGTGCTCGGCGGCCAGGGTGGCGAGGACGGAGGAGAACTCCTCCGGCAGCACCAGCGAGTCGCCCTCGTAGCGGGTCTCCAGGTAGGAGAGCTCCCCAGCGCGCCACCAGTACAGGTGCGGGCTGAGGGAGCCCGGCCCGTCCTCGTAGGCGCGGTGGGCCTGGGCCTGCAGCTCGTTGGCCGCGGCCACGGCCGCGCGGTAGCGCGCCCTCGGGCACCCCTCGTTGATGCGGAGCGGATGCGCGACGATCAGGCTGCGGTTGGGGGCGATGACCAGCGCACCGTACGGCCCGATCGGCAGGTACTCCTCCAGCCAGGCCAGGTGGGTCACGGCGTAGAACGTCCAGCCGTGCAGGACCGAGACGCGGACGCCGCCGAGGTCCTGCTCGTCCACCTGGAGCGGCCCGTCGGCGCGGACGTTGGAGCGGCCGAGCATGAACAGCGCGTCGCCGGAGACGGGCCAGCCGTTCATCTCGTCGGTGCTGACGGTCCGGACGGAGGTGGGCGTGTCGACGACCACGACCTCGATCAGGCCGGGCGCGAACGGCCGCGCCGCCAGCACGCCGTTGTCGGCCTCGGCGGGGTAGATGCGGGTGCGCAGCAGATGCTGGGCGAGGTCGAAGTCGCTCAGGTCGAGCGGCTCCTCCATCGCGGTGACGATCGTGGTGACATGGTCGGAGACCAGCGCCGGCCAGTCGTCGCGGGGCACCAGCCGGGCGAGCTGCCGCAGGTCGCGCATGCTCACCGGCAGCCGCTGGACGCCCTCCAGCAGCATGATCTCACCGGGCGCGCGGTGGCAGGAGTAGCCGAGGCTCTCGGCCACCAGCACCAGCAGCGAGTCGAGGGTCCCGTCGTCGGCCGGTTCGGGACGGGCATGGCGGCCTCTCATCGCGCACCTCCCGGCGCTCGGAGGGTGAGCGCGGCCGCGGCCGGGGGGGCCAGTGCGGTCGTGTCGAGCACGGCGGGGGCGCCGAGTTCCAGTGTGCGCTGGTGCGGGCCGTGCCCGGCGGGGACGCCCGCCAGGACGGGGACGCCGAGCGGCCCGAGCCGCGCGGCGAACACCGAGTCGAGTTCGGCGGGGTCACCGCAGTCGCGCCAGGAGCCGAGCGCGATCCCGGCGGCGCCGTCGAACCAGCCGGCCTGGAGCAGCTGGACGAGCATGCGGTCGATCCGGTACGGCGCCTCGGTCACGTCCTCCAGGAACACGATGCGGCCCGCGGCGGGCGGCGGCGCGTACGGGGTGCCGAGCAGGGCCGTGAGGAGCGACAGGGTGCCGCCGGTGAGCGGACCCTCCGCGCGGCCCGGGCACAGCGCGTGCGTGCCGGGCAGGGCCGCCGGGCCGCCGAACAGCGCGGCGCGGAGACCGTCCAGCGTGCCGTCGTGGCGATCGTCCGCCCCGCCGCCGGCCAGGGCGGGACCGAGGTCGGCGATCACGCCGGCGGGCATGGGGCCGAACGACGTGGTGACGCGAAGGCGCGTTCCAAAAGCGGCGTGCAGGGCCGTGACGTCGCTGGAGCCGTGCAGGATCTTCGGGCCGCCGCCGGACGCCGCGGACGCCTCCGTCGCGGCGCGCAGGGCGTCCCAGTCGAGATGGTCCAGGACGCGGGTGGCGCCGTAGCCGCCCCGCGCGCAGATCACCGCACGGACGCGCGGGTCGCACCAGGCGGCCTGGAGGTCTGCGGCCCGGTCGGCGTCGCCTCCGGCGAGCCGGTGCCAGTCGTCGCGGACGGGGCCCGGCGAGCCGAGGTTGACACGGTCGAGGGCGTGCTTTCCGACCACGGCGTCAAGGCCCATGTCACGGAGTACGGCGCAGCCGGCCTCCAGTCGGGCGGGCTCCGCGGGGCCGCTCGGGGCGACCACGGCGACCCGGTCGCCGGGGCGCAACCGCCTATACCTGCGGGTTTGTCGCGTTTGCGGCAGTCCGCCGGGTACGCCGACGGCGGGCGCGTCGGCCGGCCCCTGGACCGCCTCCGCGCGGGCGCCCCCGCTTTTCAACCCGATCCCTCCTCGCACCGCAACGGATAGAGCTTGTCAGGATCCGGACGCCAGTGGAAGAGGCGCACGGTCACGACCCGCCAACAGATCATCGCCCGGTACCGAGCGCGATGCCGGCGAGACGCGGCAGGGTCTCGCCGATCGGCCGGCGCAGCACCGCGTCGGCCAGCCCATCGTACGGCGTCTCCTCCGCGTTGATGATCACCAGGCGGGCGCCGTGGTCGACGGCCTCCAGGCACAGCCCGGCGGCCGGCTGGACGGTCAGCGACGTGCCCACGGCCAGGAACAGGTCGCAGGAGCGCGCCGCGATGACGGCCGCGTCCAGGACGTCCTGGTCCAGGGCCTGGCCGAACGAGATCGTCGCGGACTTCTGAACGCCGCCGCATTCCACGCACGGCGGGTCGTCCTCCCCCGCGTCGAGCCGCTCGAAGATCTCCGGCATCGGGGTGCGCAGGTCGCAGGACAAGCACACGGCGTCCCGGACGGTGCCGTGGATCTCGATGACCGTCGCGTCGCCCGATCCGGCGCGCTGGTGCAGGCCGTCGATGTTCTGGGTGATCAGGGCGCGGAGCCGCCCGGCCCGCTCCAGCTCGACGAGGGCGGCGTGCGCGGCGTTCGGCTCGGCGTCCCACAGCGGGCTGCCGCGCCGGGACCGCCAGGCGCGGCGCCGCACCTCCGGGTCGGCGAGGTAGGCGCCGATCGTGGACATCGCCTCCGCCGCCGGGTCCTTCGTCCAGACGCCCTGCGGACCGCGGAAGTCCGGGATGCCGCTGTCGGTGGATATCCCGGCGCCGGTGAGGACCGTGATCGCCTCGGCCTTCGGCAAAAGTTCGGCGAGCGTCAGGGGAGCGTCCATCTTCCCCATGGTAGGTCCCGGGCGAACCTGCCCGCCCCGGCCGGGTCCAGCCGGGTTCGCCCTGTTTAACAGATGGATATCGGTCGGCCCTTACGGAGGGTCACGGACGGAGCAGGCCTCAAAAGGTGACAAACTTGGCCCCGTATGAGGTCGACGCCGCACATCCTGGTGATCAACGGCACCAAGGTCCGCCGCCCGGTGTTCATCCTGGGCGCGCCGCACTCGGGTGCGGGATTGCTGGCGCGCGCGGTCAAGCGCTCCCCCGGATTCCACCTGACGACGGGCCGTCCCGGTGTGCTGCGCGTCACCTACGCGTTCGCCCGGCAGCCGTCGATCGCGACGGAGCGCGGGAAGGGGGCGGCGCGGGTGCTCCGCGACGCCTACGCCGAGGCGTGGCTGGTGTCACCCCGCGGCTGCGCGGAATGCCCGGACGAGTGCCGTGAGCTGGGCGGGCTGCCACCGCGGCCGTCCGCCGCGGCCGGCCGTCCCGGCCAGCCCGGCGACCTTCCGGAGCCGTGCGTCGAGCCGCGCGGGCTGGCCCGGTTCGCCGACGCGTCGCCCGACCTGATCTACAGCACGGACGTGCTCCTGGACGCCTTCCCCGACGCGCAGCTCGTGCAGGTGATCCGGGACGGCCGCGACGTCGTCGCCGACATGCTGGACGACGAACGCTGCCTGGCCTGGTTCAAGCCGGGCTTGGCCAACCTGGACACGGTCTTCCCCAACCCGTTCCTCGGCGTAGAGGACCACACCGAGCGGAACCGGTGGCCGCGCGCGGCCACCGCCGTCAAGTGCGCGCTGCGCTGGCGGGGCGCGGTGCGGCTGAGCGCGAAACTCCGCCGGCAGGTCCCGGAGGACCAGCTGTTCACCGTCCGTTACGAGGAACTGGTGGCCAGGCCGCGCCGCGTGGGCACGGACCTGTCGGAGTACCTGGACGCGCCGCTGTCCAAGACGGCCCTGACGGGGCTGGTCCGCGTCGGGGCGCCGAGCGACGACCACGGTGTCGGATCATGGCGGGACCGCCTGACGCCGCGGCAGGCCGCCCAGGTCGAGAAGGTCGCCGGGACCGAGCTGCGGCGGCTCGGCTACCAACTCGGCTCCGACGCCTGAGTCCGCCCGGCGGCCGGTCCGCCCGCGCCGCTACTCCGCGCCGAGCGGCTCGGTCTGGCGCTCCTCGTCGCGCTGGTGCGCGAACTGGGTGCGGTACAGCTCGGCGTACAGGCCGCCCTGCAGCAGCAACTCCTCGTGCCGCCCGCGCTCGGCGACCCGGCCGTCGTCGATCACCAGGATCAGGTCGGCCTCCCGGATCGTCGACAGCCGGTGCGCGATCACCAGGGACGTCCGCCCGGCCAGCGCCGTGCGCAGCGCCCGCTGCACGGCCGCCTCGGACTCGGAGTCCAGGTGCGCGGTCGCCTCGTCCAGCACCACCACGGACGGCGCCTTGAGCAGCAGCCGGGCGATCGCGAGACGCTGCTTCTCCCCGCCCGACAGGCGGTAGCCGCGGTCGCCGACGACGGTGTCGAGGCCCTCGGACATGTCGGCGACGAGGCCGCCGATCTGCGCGGCCTCCAGCGCGTCGTGGATCTCCTCATCGGTGGCGTCCGGGCGGGCGTAGCGCAGGTTCTCGCGGATCGAGTCGTGGTACAGGTGCGCGTCCTGGGTTACGACGCCGATCTCGGCGCGCAGCGATTCGAGTGTGACGTCGCGGACGTCGGCGCCGCCGATCCGCACCGCGCCCTCGGTGACGTCGTACAGCCGCGACACCAGGTGCGTGATCGTCGACTTGCCCGCGCCGGACGGCCCGACGAGCGCGACGAGCCGGCCGGGCTCGGCGGTGAAGTCGATGTCGTGCAGGACCTCGCGTCCGGGGGCGGTGTCGGTGCGCGCGATCGACTCCAGCGAGGCCAGCGACACCTCGTCCGCCGACGGGTAGGCGAACCGGACGTGGTCGAACTCGATCGACGGCGCGCCCCGGCCCCCCGATCCCGCGCTGCCCTCGGAGGCCTTGGCGAGCTTGACGTTCTCCTTGACGTCCTTGGTCAGGCGCGTGCCGTTCCCGGCGGGCCCGCGCGCCTCGCCGAGCGTGCGGGCGTCGTCGCGGTCGCGGATCAGCGGCTTGAGGTCGAGCACCTCGAACACGCGGTCGAAGCTGACCAGCGCGGTCATGACGTCCACGTGGACGTTGGACAGGGCCGTGAGCGGCCCGTACATCCGGGTCAGCAGGGTCGCCAGCGCGACCAGCGTGCCGAGTTCCAGGGCGCCGTTGACGGCGAGCGCGCCGCCGACGCCGTAGACCATGGCCGTGGCCAGGGCCGCGACAAGCGTCAGCGCGGTGAAGAAGACCCGGCCGTACATGGCCGCGATGATGCCGATGTCGCGGACCCGCGCGGCGCGCCCGGAGAAGTTCTCCTCCTCCTCGGCGGGCCGCCCGTACAGCTTGGCGAGCATCGCGCCGGCGACGTTGAACCGCTCGGTCATCAGCGAGCCCATCTCGGCGTCCAGCACCATCTGCTCACGGCTGACGCGCTGGAGGCGCTTGCCGACCCACTTGGCCGGCAGGATGAAGATCGGCAGCAGCAGCAGCGCGATCAGCGTGACCTGCCACGACAGGATCAGCATGGTGGCCACCACCAGGATCAGGCTGATCACGTTGGAGACCACCGACGACAGGGTGGTGGTGAGGGCGCGCTGCGCGCCGATGACGTCGTTGTTGAGACGGCTGACGAGCGAGCCCGTCTGCGCCCGCATGAAGAACGCGACGGGCTGCCGCTGGACGTGCGCGAACACCTGGCTGCGCAGGTCGTAGATGAGGCCCTCGCCGACGCGCGCCGAGTACCACCGCTGCACGAGGCCGAGGACGGCCTCCACCAGCGCGAGCCCCGCGACGGCGACGGCGAGCCAGATGACCAGGCTCTGCCGTCCCTGCACGATGCCGCGGTCGATGATCGCCTTCAGCAGCAGCGGGTTCGCGACCACGATCAGCGCCGACAGCGAGTTCAGGGCGAGGAACAGCCCCAGTTCCCGGACGTAGGGACGGGCGTACCCCGCGATCCGCCCGACCGTGCCGGGCTTGAGCTTCTGCCGGGTGACGCTGCTGTCCTTGCGGAACGAGGCCATCACCTGCCAGCCGTTGCCCGGCATTCCCGGCATTCCCACAAACGCCTCCGAGGTCCGCCGCGCGACCGCGGGAGCGGCGGCCGCGCATGAACGTAATCAAGTAAGCATCTCAGTATCCGGCCGGGACAACGCGCGCCGGACAGCCCCCCTTCCCGCGTCCGCTCTTGGCGTAACCACGAGTGGACGGGGGCTGGAGGACGGTGGACTTCGGTTCACCGGCGGAGTAAAAGTGATCAACCCCTTTCGTCAGGCTCACACCCCCCGGGAGCCCCGATGACACAACGCCTCCCGCGAGGCGGCGCCGGCGTGGCCACCCTCACCGCGGCGCTGCTCGCCCTCACCGCGCTCCCCGCCGAGGCGGCCGGCCCCACCGGGTCCTCGCCGCCCGGACGGCATTCCGGCACGGCGCCCACCGTGAAGGGCGGCGAGACACAGCCGGTCTTCTCCCGTGCCGACGCCGTCACCCAGACCGTCAACATCGAGACCACCGCCGACAGCGACCGCGACGGGGTCCGGGACCGCGTGCAGCTGCGGATCATGCGCCCGAAGGAGACCGACACCGCCGGCCTCAAGGTCCCGACGATCCTGGAGCCGAGCCCGTACTGGGCCGGCGGCAACGACGTCGTCAACCACCCCGTCGACATAGGCGACGCGCGGGCCGGGGCCTTCGCCGCGCCGCAGCGCAACCTCGCCGCCCTGTTCCCCGGGTACTACGACAACTACTTCCTGCCGCGCGGGTACGCCGTCGCCGACCTGGACAGCATCGGGACGGGCGGTTCCACCGGCTGCCCGACCTCCGGGGACCGCAGCGAGCAGGCCGGCGCCAAGGCGGCGGTCGACTGGCTGAACGGCCGCGCCCGGGGCTGGGCGCCGGACGGGACGCCCGTCACGGCGGACTGGTCGACCGGCGACGTCGGCATGATCGGGCAGTCGTACAACGGGACGCTGCCGAACATGGCCGCAGCGACGGGCGTGACGGGGCTGAAGGCCATCGTCCCGATCGCGGCGATCTCCAGCTGGTACGACTACTACCGCGCGAACGGCGGGGTCCTCGCCCCCGGTGGTTTCCAGGGCGAGGACCTGGACGTCCTGGCCAAGTACGTGCTGACCCGGGAGAACCCGGAGGTCTGCGCGGAGATCATCGACGGGATCGAGGCGGCGCAGGATCGCGAGACCGGCGACTACAGCGAGGTCTGGGCCGCTCGTGACTACGTCGGCCAGGCCAAGAACGTGCGGGCCGCGGTCATGGTCGTGCACGGCCTGAACGACTGGAACGTGAAGACGAAGAACTCCGTCCAGTGGTGGAACGCGTTGAAGAAGGCGGGTGTCCCCCTCAAGCTGTGGCTGCACCAGGGCAGTCACGCGACGCCGTTCCGCTGGCGTGTCGAGGAGTGGCTGCGGCAGACGCACCGCTGGTTCGACCGCTACCTGTACGGTATCCGCAACGGCATCGAGCACGAGCCCCGCGTCGACGTCCAGCACGCGGACGGGACGTGGGAGACCGCGCGGGACTGGCCGGTCCCGGGGACCCGCACCGTGCCGCTCGCCCTGAACGCCGGACCTTCCGGTCAGCCCGGAAGGCTGGCCCTGTGGCCCCGCCGCGGCGCGACGCAGTCGTTCGTCGACGAGGGCAGGACCCGCACGGCCGAGCAGCTCCTCGTGAACGAGGACCGGGCCGATCCGGGGCGCCTGGCGTTCCTGACGCCGCCGCTGCACGCGCCCGTCCGGGTGAACGGCACACCCGGGATCACGCTGCGCGCGTCCCTCGACGGGCGCTCGCCGTACCTGACGGCGCTGCTGGTCGACTACGGCACCGGAACCCGCCCCACGGGCCGCCGCACCGACACCGGTGAGCGCGTCTGCTACGGCCAGGGCGTGCCGGGCGACGACGGCTGCACGACGCGCCAGGCCCTGGAGACCGAGACGGCCCCCTACAAGATCATCACGCGGGGCTGGCTGGACGCGCGGAACCGGCATGATCCGGCCCGCACGGAGCCGATCAGGCCCGGCCAGACCTACACCTTCAGGTGGGACCTCCAGCCGACTGACTACACCGTGGAGCCGGGACACCGGATCGGCGTGATCGTGCTGTCCACCGACTACGACTACACGCTCCGCTACCCGGCCGGAACCGAGGTCACCGTCGAGCCGGGCGTCAGCCGGATCCTGCTGCCGCTCGCCGGCGGCGGCCGCAGAGCCCTGCGCTAGGTACGGCTAGGCCGGACGCGGTCGCGGCGGGCCGTCCCCATGGACGCCCATCGGGGCGGCCCGCCGCCGTCCACCTCCGCAACATGCTGAGGGAACGGGCGGCGGGCCGCCATCCGGCGATCAGCGCGCGAACAGCTCGCGCAGCCGGCCGATCTGCTCGCGCCGCTCGGCGGCGCACTGCTCTTCGAGGGTGTTCTCGGCGGCCTGCCACAGCAGCCGCTTGGTGGCGACGGCGGCGCCGGGGTTCACCGCGAGCAGCGCGGTGACCAGGTCGCGGACGGCGTCGTCCAGGCCGTCGCGCGGGACGACCGTCTCGGCGAGCCCGATCCGGGACGCCTCGTCGGCGAGGACGGTGCGGGCGGTGAGGCACAGCTCCAGCGCCCGCCCGATGCCGACGACCTCGACGAGCGGCTTGGTGCCGGTCAGGTCGGGGACGAGCCCGAGCGCGGGCTCCTTCATGCAGAACTTGGTGTCGTCGGCGATCACGCGGACGTCGCACGCCAGCGCGAGCTGGAAGCCGCCGCCGATGGCGTGGCCGTGCACCGCCGCGACGGTGACGATCTCGGGGCGGCGCAGCCAGGTGTAGCCCTCCTGCAGCTCCGCGATGAACCGGTCGGCGGCCTCGGGGTCGGAGCCGTCGGCGAACCCCTCGCCCTCGCCGGAGAACATGCCGAGGTCGATGCCCGCCGAGAAGCTCGGGCCCTCGCCCCGCAGGACGACCACGCGGACGCCGGCGGGCAGGGAGCGGCCGATCGCCGCGAGGCCGCGCCAGGTCGCGAACGTCATCGCGTTGCGCCGCTCGGGCCGGTTCAGCGTGACGGTCGCGACGGCGCCGTCCACCTCGAACCGCAGCCCGCCCTCATCGAGCACGCCCTCATCAAGCACGTCCTCATCAAGCACGGGCCGATCGATTACGGCCGGGTCGAGCACCGCCGGATCCGTGACCGTTTCCGGCCGTCCGTCCGTGTTCGCGTCCGCCATTGGCCTCCCTTTCGATGAGCACCACGGGCCCGCCCCGCCGTCCACGGGGCGGGACCCGGCGCCTGTCCGCCGCCGCGACCGAACCTTACTCGGCCGGTCGCGGCGCCGGTTCAGGCGGTGCGCTCATCCGGGGGCCGGGGTCCGTTCAGGACTTCTTGCCCCGGGTCGCGCCGCCGCGACCGCGCAGGTTGACGCCGGACTCGGTCAGAATCCGGTGGATGAAACCGTACGAGCGGCCGGTGGCGGCTGCCAGGGCGCGGATGCTCTCGCCGGAGTCGTACCTCTTCTTCAGGTCCGCCGCCAGCTTGTCGCGCTCGGCACCGGTCACGCGGGTGCCCTTCTTAAGGGTCTCGGCCACGAGTACCTCCCGTAGTGATGTGGTGACCGCTGCGTTATCCCCCGCCATGATCAGTCATTCCCGCCGGTTCGGCTACCCACTCGGCCAGAAAAGATCTGCGGAAGTCACCCCGCAGGTCACGCGAGCGCCACCAGATCGGCAAACTCGTCACTCCAGATGTCTTCCACACCATCCGGCAGCAAAATCACTCTTTCCGGCGCGAGCGCGCCGACGGCGCCCTCATCGTGGGTCACCAGGACGATCGCCCCGGCGAACGTCCGCAGCGCCTCGAGGATCTCCGCGCGGCTGGCCGGATCGAGGTTGTTGGTGGGCTCGTCCAGCAGCAGGACGTTCGCGCTCGACACCACCAGCATCGCCAGCGCCAGCCGGGTCTTCTCGCCTCCGGACAGGACGCCCGCGGGCTTGTCGACGTCGTCGCCGGAGAACAGGAACGAGCCGAGGATCTTGCGGACCTCGACGGGCGCCATGCCGGGCGCGGCCGACTGCATGTTCTCCAGGACGGACCGGTCGACGTCCAGGGTCTCGTGCTCCTGGGCGTAGTAGCCGACCCGCAGGCCGTGACCGGCCACCACCGACCCGGTGTCGGGCTCGTCGACGCCCGCCAGCAGGCGAAGCAGGGTCGTCTTGCCCGCGCCGTTCAGGCCCAGGATGACCACGCGGCTGCCCCGGTCGACGGCCAGGTCCACGTCGGTGAAAATCTCCAAAGATCCGTACGATTTCGACAAACCCTCCGCGGTAAGGGGGGTTTTGCCGCACGGTGCCGGTTCCGGGAAGCGGATCTTGGCGACCTTGTCGGCCCGCCGCTCCCCCTCGACGCCCGCCAGCAGGCTCCGGGCGCGCCGGTCCATCTGCTGGGCCGCCTTGGCCTTGGTGGCCTTGGCGCGCATCTTGTCGGCCTGCGACAGCAGCGCCGACGCCTGCCGCTGCGCGTTGGCCGTCTCGCGCTTCCGGCGCCGCTCGTCGGTCTCGCGCTGCTCCAGGTACTTCTTCCAGCCGACGTTGTAGATGTCGACCACGCTGCGGTTGGCGTCCAGGTGGAAGACCCGGTTGACCACGGCGTCCAGCAGCTCCACATCGTGGCTGATCACGACGAGGCCGCCCTGGTGGGACTTCAGGAAGTCGCGGAGCCAGACGATGGAGTCGGCGTCCAGGTGGTTGGTCGGCTCGTCCAGCAGCAGGGTGTCGGCGCCGGAGAACAGGATGCGCGACAGCTCCACCCGGCGCCGCTGGCCGCCCGACAGCGTCCCGAGGGGCTGGGTCATCACGCGGTCCGGCAGGCCGAGGCTGGAGGCGATCGAGGCGGCCTCGGCCTCCGCGGAGTAGCCGCCGAGCACGTGCAGCCGCTCCTCCAGCCGGCCGTACCGGCGGACGGCCTTGTCGCGGTCGGCGCCCGACGCGGCCGCCATCGCGTCCTCGGCGGCGCGCAGCTTGCGGATGACCTCGTCCAGCCCGCGGGCGGACAGGATGCGGTCGCGGGCCAGCTCCGTGAGGTCGACGTCGCGGGGGTCCTGCGGCAGGTAGCCGATGGTGCCGGAGGACGTCACGGCGCCCTGCGCGGGCAGCGCCTCCCCGGCCAGCACCTTGGTGAGGGTGGTCTTGCCGGCGCCGTTGCGGCCGACGAAACCCACCCGGTCGCCGGGGTTGACCCGGAACGTGGCGGTCTCGATCAGCAGCCGGGGTCCGGCGCGCAGCTCGATGTCTTTCGCGATGATCACAGTGACAGGGCTCCCCTGACGGACGGCTCGGTGGACAGGCACGAAGAGGCGCGCCGCACGGTCACCGTGGGACCGGGGCGCGCCTGGCGCACTGTCAGTTCGGGAGCGGAACCATTCGTCCAGTGTACGGGACGGGCTGCGGGCCCCGCCCCGCCGCCCGTCCCGCGCCGATCGATCCGGATCCGATGTGTGAACGCCGAGCTCGGGGCCAGGATGGGAGTGAGGGGCGTGCGGCGGCACGAGACGAAGGAGTGTGAGCGCGATGACCCAGGTCACGAGCAACGTGGCGGAAGGGACGCCCAACTGGCTCGACATCGGCGTCCCCGACATCGACCGCGCCAGGACGTTCTACGGGACGCTCCTCGGCTGGGAGTTCCAGGACGCGGGCCCCGAGGCGGGGCACTACAACCAGTGCCTCCTGCGCGGGGAGTCCGTCGCCGGGATGATGCTGAACCCGGAGGACCAGCCCGACGTGTACTGGTGGGCCGTCTACTTCGCCGCCGACGACTGCGACGGCGTCGTCAAGCGCGCCGCCGACGCGGGCGCGGAGGTCGTCGTCCCGGCCATGGACGTGATGGACCTCGGCCGCATGGCGATCCTCAAGGACCCGCAGGGCGGGCAGTTCGGCCTGTGGGAGGGCCGCAGCCACCCCGGTTCCCGGATCGTGAACGAGCCGGGATCGTTCGTCTGGAACGAGCTGGTCACCACCGACTCGGGACCCGCCTGCGAGTTCTACAAGGCGGTGTTCGGGTACGAGCTTGAGCCGATGCCGGGCGACATGGACTACACCGTCCTGCGTCGTCCCGACGGCCGCTACGTCGGCGGCGACGGCCCGGTCCCGTCCTGGACGACGACGTTCGCGGTCGACGACGCCGACGCGGCGGTCCGGACGGTCCGGGACGGCGGCGGCACCGTCGACTCCGAGCCGGTCGACAGCCCGTACGGCCGGTACGCCGCCGTCCGCGACCCGTTCGGCGTCCCGTTCAACGTGATGAAGCCCGCACCCGAGCCGGAGGTGTGACCCGCCTCGGGCCGCGCCTCCCGCCTCACCCCTGGCGCTCGGCGGCGAGCCGCTGGGCGATCGTCTGCTGGAGCCGCTGGAGCCCGGACGTGCCGACCAGCCCGATCTGGCCTTCGAGGTCGCGCAGCAGGACGTCCTCGCGCATGACGACCTCGGACGACTGCATCAGCACGGTGCCCTCGCCGGTGAAGTCGAACTGGTGCTCCTCGCCGGACGAGCCGCCGACGCCGAGGATCATCCGGGCGGCGCCGAACGCACCGCGCATGTAGGAGTGGTCGTAGTGGTGGCACGGGGACGGGCAGTCGGCCCAGCCGAGCAGTGCCTGCGGGTCGATCCTGATCGGCGGCTCGACGAAGTGGACGGGGCCGTTGGAGGCGGCGACGAACCGCCCCGTGCCGATCAGCGTCAGGAACCCGGGGATGATCGACTGCTTGAGCTCCAGGCCCGGCTCGAACGCCAGGAGGTTCCCGGCCCGGACCGTGAGGTTGCCGTTGTCGAGGTCGAAGGAGTTGACGTCGAACCCGCGGTCGGCGAGGACGAGCTTGCCCTGCCCCTGCGCGACGATCCAGTCCTGCGCGTACAGCGGGGAGTTGAAGGTGTGCGCGACGAGGGAGTCCAGCGGCCCCGCCGACAGCGCCTCGAACCTGATCTGCCCGTAGTAGGCGATCATCTTGCCCTTCTGCGCGAACCACTGCCCGTTGAGGTCGACGCTGAAGGCGTAGGGGTTGACGTTGTCGTTGGACGGGAGCGTCCCGGCGTTCCAGGTCTGCGTGCCGAACATGCTCACGGGTCAGATCTTCCTCTCGCTGGCCTGGACGTAGACGACGCCGGTGCCGCTCAGCTGGAGCTGGAAGCCCTCGCCGGAGCCCCGCCCCATCATCTCGCGCAGGCCCACCGCCGTGGTGAGCTTGTTCTCCACCTGGCCGCGGTGCGCGACGTACGCCTGCGGGTCGACGTGGACGGGACGCTGCGGGCTGATCGGCATCTCCATCACGCCGCCGTGCGACAGCAGCGCGCACGAGCCGTGCCCCATCAGCGTCGTGGTGAACAGGCCCTGCCCGGTGACCGCGCCGCGGACCATGCCGCGCACACCGCCCTGCTCGCCCATGAACATCGTCCCGACCTGCAGCGAGGCGTCGTGCACGAGCAGCCGGTCGGCCTCGGCGTAGAGCGTGTCGGCGCCGTTCAGGTCGACGACGGTGATCTCCAGCCCGGCGTGGCCGAACAGGACGCTGCCCTGCCCGGTCACGTGCATCATCGCGGTGCGCTCCCCCGCGACGGCGCGTCCGATGGTGCCGCCGATGCCCTGCCCGGCGGTGGTGGACGGCGCGAACGACACCGGCCCGGTGTAGCCGAGCATCGCGCCGCGCTTGCTGTAGACCTCCTGGCCCGGCCCGATCGGCACCTGGAGCATCTTCTGGTTGATCGACTGGTAGCCCGGCATCAGATCTCCAGAATTCCGCCGCGTTCGGAAGGCTGGACGTACACCAGCCCGTGTCCCGAGTACCGGAACTGCACGCTCTCCCCCGATCCCTGGCCGATCACCGTGCGCCAGTTGACGTCGGTGACCACGTCCTGCTGGAGCTGGCCGTGATGGCAGACGTAGGCGTGGGGGTCGACGCACAGCGGCGACTGGGGCGACACCTCCAGCGCGATCGCCGGCCCCTCCGACAGGACGGCGACCGTCCCGTGCCCTTCCACCTTGGTCGTGGCGAGCCCCTGGCCGGTCCCCATGCCCCGCAGCCCGACGAAATGGACGCCGGTCTGCAGATTCCCGTCGAGGGCCAGGAGGCTCTCCGACTCCACGAACAGCGTGTCGCCGGCGAGCTGGACGAGCGTGACCTCCGTCGCCTCGCTCGCCAGGTAGACCGTCCCCTGCCCGGTGACCTCCATGAGGGTCATGCCCTCACCGGCGATCCTGCGTTTGAGGGCGCCGCGAAGGCCCTCGCCACCCGTCATGCCCTGCCGCTTGAACGCCATCTGGCCCTCGTAGGCGACCATGGATCCGTTCAGCGCCCTGATGGTCTCGCCGCCGAGGTCGACGGCGAGCATCTTCGAGCCGTTCATCCGAAATTGCGCCACGGAGCGAGAAGATACAGGCCCCGGCGCGTTGACGGCTCGCCTTGACCCCGGATCGGGAAGGATGAGGACCATGTGGATCGCTCCCGAACGCCGCAGTCTCGGCCGGTGGGCCGTACCCGGGCTCGTCCTGAGCGCCGGTGTGGTGGTCGGGGCCGTGCTCGCCGCCGACGGGCGGTCCGGGACGGCCCTGGTCGCGCTCGCCGCGCTGGCCGGCTACGCGGCGTACCTGGCGTACCGGCGCAACGAACCGGCGCTGCCGGTCAGCGAGGGCTTCGGGTCCGGCACCCGGGCCCGCGCGCACCTGCGGGCCGCCGCGATGACGGGCGACGTGCTGACCGTCGCGGTGGTCGGCGCGCTGATCGTCCAGTCGCTGCGCGGCGCCGACATCACCGCCTACGTGTGGCTCGCCGCGGTCGCGGGGGTGACCTACTTCCTGTCGGCGCTCGCCGGCGGCCGCGGCCTCTGAGCCCATGCGAACTGTGGGTTAACTTCTTCCTACAAGTCCGGTTTCAGGGCCTGATGGGCGGCATGATGCGGCTGTGTCAGCCGTCGAAGTCCCAGACGCCCTCCTCCCGGCCCGGGCGGTGTTCCGGCCCGTCGTCGACCTCGGCACCGGCACCGTCGTGGCCGTCGAGGCGCACGCGGCGCCGCCCGGCTCGACCGGTCCGATGCGCTTCGATCCGGCGTCGGAGGACGTGCGCCGCGCCGTGGAGGCGGCCCGCGCCGCCGCCGGCCTCGGCACCCCGCTGCCGCTGCAGATCGGCCTGCGCGCCGAGACGCTCTCCGGCGGCGACGACCTCCTCGCCGAACTGCACCACGGCCTCGGCGACACCGGCCGGCGCCCGCAGGAGATCATCATCTGCGTCGCGGGCGGCTTCCCGCCCGCGATGCGCCCGCCCGTCACCGCCGCGATGGCGCGGCTGCGCGCGGCCGGGTACCTCGTCGCGCTGGCCGGCCTCGGCGCCGCCCACGCGCCCCTGGACCTTCTCGCGGACGGTACGTCCTACCTTCTGAAACTCGACCCGGAACTGGCCCGCAGAGCGGTCGGCGAGCCGCGCCGGGCGGCGCTGGTGCGGAGCCTGGTCGAGCTGGCGCACCGGCTGGAGACGCACGTCCTGGCGCCGCAGATGGCGACCCGCGAGCAGGTGCTGCACATGCGCGACGCCGGTGTGCGGCTCGTCCAGGGCCCCGCGCTCGCACCGCCGGGGTGGCTGCCGGGTGCGCCGGTCACCATCCCGGTCGCGGCCCGCGAGGAACCCGTCCGGGCGGACGCGGGGCTCGGGCCGCGGGTCTCGGAGTTCACGCTCCCGGCGGTGACCATGCCCCACACGGCGACCGCCGGCGAGGTGCTCGACGCGCTGAACGCCGAGACCGGGATCACCAGCATCGTCCTGGTCGACGAACGGCAGCGGCCACGGTCCGCGGTCGACCGGACGCGTTTCCTGCTGCGGCTGTCCGGCGCCTACGGGCACGCGCTGCACGCCCGCAGGCCCGCCGCGCGGCTGGCCGACCCGCCCCGCCCGGTGCCGCGCACCGTCCCGGCGGTCGCGGCGCTGCGGGCCGCCGGGAAGGAGGACGAGCGCGTCTACGACGACCTGGTCGTGGTGGACGAGGTGGGCCGCTGCCTGGGCATCGTCCGCGTCGCCGACCTGATCCGCGGCCTGTCGCGCTGAGATCGTCTCTGCGGCGTCAGCCCGCCCCGGGTGATCCTTCGAGCGGGTCATGCCGGGAGAACCCGGACACGGCCGTTTCCTGGGCGAGAATGGCCGCCTGAACGCGGCTCGCCAGCCCGAGTTTGCCGAGGATGCGGCTGACGTGCGTCTTGGTGGTCGTCTCGGCCATGCCCAGGCGTTCCGCGATCTGCCCGTTGGACAGGCCCTCGCCGAGGCACGCGAACACGTCCCGCTCCCTCGGCGTCAGCTCCGACAGCCCGGCCGCCTCCGCCGGGGCGGCGGGCCGGGACGAGAAGGCGCCGATCAGCCGCCGGGTGACCTTCGGCGCGATGATCCCCTCCCCCGCCGCCACGGTCCGCACCGCCTCCACCAGCCGGTCGGCGTCCACGTCCTTGAGCAGGAACCCGGCGGCGCCCGCCCGCAGCGCACCGAACACGTACTCGTCCATGTCGAACGTCGTCAGCACCAGCACGTCGGTGAAACCCGCGATCTCCCGGGTCGCGGCGATGCCGTCCAGCCGGGGCATGCGGACGTCCATCAGCACCACGTCCGGGCGCAGCTCGCGGGCCAGTTCCACCGCCTCCGCACCGTCGGCGGCCTCGCCGACGACCCGGACGCCGGGGGCCGCGCCGAGGATCAGAACGAGCCCGGCCCGCACCGCCGCCTGGTCGTCGGCGACCACCACCTCGATCATGACGCCTCCGCGACCTGCTGGTCGACGGGCAGTTCGGCGTGCACGCGCCACCGGCCGCCGTCCGGTCCCGCGTCGAACTCCCCGGCCAGCATCACCGCGCGCTCGCGCATCCCGACCAGCCCGCTGCCCGTGCCCGGCAGCCGCGACCCGTCCTGCCCGAGCGGGCTCAGCACGTCGATCACCACGCGCCGCCGCGTGTACTCGACCCGGACCTCGGCGCGGCCCGGACCGGCGTGCTTCAGCGCGTTCGTCAGCGACTCCTGGACGATCCGGTACGCGGCCAGCTCGACCGCCGCGGACAGCTCGGGCGGCTCCCCGGCGATCTCCAGCCCCGCAGACAGGTCGGACCTGGCGGTGTGCCGGACGAGCGGCTCCAGCTCCGACAGCCGCGGCCGCGCCGCCGGGTCCGCGGAGTCCCCGTCCCGCAGCAGCCCGATCATCCGGCGCATCTCGGCGAGACCCCGCACGCTGTTCTCACGGATGACCTCCATGGCCCGCTCGATCCCGCCCCGGTCGAGGTCGCGCACCTTCAGCACGGCCGAGGAGTGCAGGGCCACGGCGCTCAGATGGTTGGCGACCACGTCGTGCAGCTCGCGGGCCATCCGGGCGCGCTCGGCGTTCACCGCGGCGAGCCGGTCCATCTCGGCCAGCCGCGCCACCTGCTCGGCGCGCTGCCGCTCCGCCTCCGCCCTGAACCGGTGCTCCCGGACGGCCATCGCGGTCAGCACCGGCGCGACCCAGACCAGCCCGGCGACCGCGCCCCCGACCACGCCGGCGGGGAACTCGCGCAACGCGATCCCGACCCCGGCCGCCACCGCCAGCGACGCCAGGACGGTCGTCGCGAGCAGCCACTCGGCCGTCCGCCGCCGCCCGTACACGCTCGCCGCGTACAGCGCGTCCCCGTAGATCATCGCCGTGGCGATGCTGGGCCCGAGCACCACGTCGGCGAAGTTGAACGGCGTCGCCAGGGCCAGCCCGGTGAGCGGCGCCGTCCGCCTCAGCAGCATCGTCGAGCACAGCCCGGCCAGCGGGACGAGCCGCCCCCAGAGCGAGGGATCCCACTCCGGCGACCACCTCGAGTAACCGTGCACCGCGAGCATCAGCAGGCCCCCGGCCAGCGCGGCCGCGGCGATCAGCGCGTCCTGCCCGGTGGTGAGACGTCGGACCTTGTGCACGCATACATCTCAGCATCCCCGCGGGCGTGCCTCGTCCACCCACGCGAGGAGGTCCGCGTACATCCTTCGAACGACACCCGAAACCTCACCCAGAACGACGGACCGCCCCTTGAGGGGGTGGACGATGGAACCCGGCGAGAAGGGATTCCACGTGCTCATCGCGATCATCATCGGCTGCGAGGTCGGCTTCTGGGTCGTGCTCGCCGCCGGCCTCCTCGCCCGCTACCCGCTGCGGATGCCGCGGACCGGCGCGGCGCTCCTGCTCTGCGTCCCGCTGGTCGATCTCGTCCTGCTGGCCGCCACGGTGATCGACCTGCGCGGCGGCGCGACCGCCGGCACGGGCCACGGCCTGGCCGCCGCGTACCTCGGCTACTCGATCGCGTTCGGCCACAGCATGGTCCGCTGGGCGGACGAGCGCTTCGCGCACCGCTTCGCGGGCGGCGCGCCGCCCCGCGGCAAGCCGAAGCACGGCCGGGCGCGCACCCGCCACGAGTGGCGCGAGTTCGGCAAGGCCGCCGTCGCCACCGCCATCGCCTGCGGCCTCCTCGCCGCGATGATCGTCCTCGTCGGCGACTCCGGCCGCACCGAGGCCCTGGTGGGCTGGCTCGGCCGCCTCGGGATGGTCCTGGCGATCTGGTCGCTGTGGCCGATCACCCACACCCTCTGGCCGGCCAAGCCCAAGACGCCCGAGGCGGCCCGGCCCCCGGCGGAGGACATCCGGGGTGGATGAGCCCGCCCGGCGGGAGCACGGCGCGCGAAGAGGCCGCGCCCCGGGGCGGGGTGCGGCCTCAGCACGCGGTGCGGATCAGCGGATCAGATGTTGAAGCCGAGGGCGCGCAGCTGGTCGCGGCCGTCGTCGGTGATCTTGTCGGGGCCCCACGGCGGGAGCCAGACCCAGTTGATCTTGACGTCCTTGACGAGGCCCTCCAGCGCGCTGTGCGTCTGGTCCTCGATCACGTCGGTGAGCGGGCAGGCGGCGCTGGTGAGCGTCATGTCCAGGGTGGCGACCTCGTCGGCGAGGCTGACGCCGTACACCAGTCCGAGATCGACGACGTTGATGCCGAGCTCGGGGTCGACGACGTCCTTGAGCGCCTCAAGGATCTCTTCATCCGGGACGGTGCCGGTGGCGGGCGTATCGGTCATGTTGCCTCTCCGAGTGCGCGGGCGGTCGCGTCCTTCCACGCCATCCAGGCGAGCAGGGCGCATTTGATCCTGGCGGGGTACTTGGACACCCCGGCGAAGGCGATGGCGTCCTCGAGGAGGTCCTCGTCGGGCTCGACGTCCCGGCCGCGCGACTGCATCAGCGCCAGGAACTCCTCGCCGACCGCCATCGCCTCCTTGACGGACTTTCCGATGATCAGGTCGGCCATCACCGAAGCGCTGGCCTGGCTGATCGAGCAGCCCATGGCGTCGTAGGAGACGTCGGCGACCACGGCGTCCTGACCTCCGCCGTCCAGGTGGACGCGCAGCGTCACCTCGTCACCGCAGGTCGGGTTGACGTGGTGGGCCTCCCCCTCGAACGGCTCCCGCAGCCCTTTGTGATGGGGGTTGCGGTAATGGTCCAGGATGACCTCCTGGTACATCGCCTCCAGCTGCATGTCGTCCTTTCCAAGCCTTTCTCGCTACAACCGGGCCCAGGGCCGGCGTGTTCCGCTAGGTGGTGCCGAAGAACTTCTGGGCCTGCCGCACCCCGTCGGCGAGGGCGTCCACGTCGGCGAGGGTGTTGTAGACGTAGAAGGTCGCGCGGGTGGTCGCCGGGATGCCGAACCGGCGGCAGATCGGCCACGCGCAGTGGTGCCCGACGCGGACCTCGACGCCGAGGTCGTCAAGGACCTGCCCGACGTCGTGCGGGTGGATGTCCTCGACGGTGAACGACACCGCGCCGCCGCGGGCCTCGGTGGTGCCGGGGCCGATGATCCGGACGCCGGGGATCTCGGTGAGCCGCTCCAGCGAGTAGGCGATCAGGGCCTCCTCGTGGGCGTGCACACGGTCCATGCCGAGCTCGGCGAGGTAGTCGCAGGCCGCGCCGAGCCCGATCGCCTGCGCGGTCATCGGGACGCCCGCCTCGAACCGCTGCGGCGGCGGCATGAAGGTGGAGTCCTCCATGTGCACGAGCTCGATCATGGAACCGCCGGTGATGAACGGCGGCATGGCCGCCAGCAGCTCGCTCCGGCCCCACAGCACGCCGATGCCGGTCGGGCCGAGCATCTTGTGCCCGGAGAACGCCAGGAAGTCGGCACCGAGCGCGGCCACGTCCACCGGCTGGTGCGGCACGGACTGCGCCGCGTCCAGCAGGACGAGCGCGCCGACGGCGTGGGCGCGCGCCACGATCCGCTCGATCGGCGGGACGGTGCCGAGCACGTTCGACTGGTGCGTCAACGCGACGATCTTGGTGCGCTCGCCGACGAGGTCGTCCAGGTTCTCCAGGTCGAGACGGCCCTCGTCGGTGATGCCGAACCAGCGCAGCGTCGCGCCCGTCCGCCGGCAGAGCTGCTGCCACGGGACGAGGTTGGCGTGGTGCTCCATCTCCGACACCACGACCTCGTCGCCGGGGCCGACCGCGAACCGCTGCGCCTCCGGGCCCGCGGTGGCGGCGTTGCTCATCGCGTAGGCGACCAGGTTGATGCCCTCGGTGGCGTTCTTGGTGAACACGATCTCACCGGGCGTCGCGCCGATGAACCGGGCGATCGACGCGCGGGCGTTCTCGTAGGCCTCCGTGGCCTCCTCGGCCAGAAGGTGCGCGCCACGGTGCGGCGCCGCGTTGTGGCGCTCGTAGAACTCCCGCTCCGCGTCCAGGACCCGGACGGGCTTCTGCGACGTCGCTCCCGAGTCGAGGTACACCAGGGGGCGCCCGCCGCGCACCGTGCGCTGCAGCAGCGGGAAGTCCTTCTTCAGCTCCTCCGGCAGCAGGGGCGCGCCCACCGGCGGGGGGTCGGCCCCCCACACGTCCTGGTTCGCTTCGCTCAGGGTCATAGCGACGCGCCCGCCCCTCGCACCGGCTCGGCGTACTTCTCGTAGCCCTCTTCCTCCAGCTCGTCGGCCAGCTCGGGGCCGCCCGCGGCGACGACGCGGCCGGCGGAGAAGACGTGCACGAAGTCGGGCTTCAGGTACCGCAGGACACGCGTGTAGTGCGTGATGAGCAGGACTCCGGTGTCGCCGGACGCGAACCGGTTCACGCCCTCCGCGACGACCTTGAGGGCGTCGACGTCGAGGCCGGAGTCGGTCTCGTCCAGGACGGCGACCTTCGGCTTCAGCATCTCCAGCTGCAGGATCTCGTGCCGCTTCTTCTCACCGCCGGAGAAGCCCTCGTTGAGGCTGCGCTGCGCGAACGCGGGGTCGATGGACAGCGCGTCCATCGCCTGCTTCATCTCCTTGGAGAACTCGCGGAGCTTGGGGGCCTCGCCGCGGACGGCGGTGACGGCCGAGCGCAGGAAGTTCGACACCGACACGCCCGGCACCTCGACCGGGTACTGCATCGCGAGGAACAGCCCGGCGCGGGCCCGCTCGTCGACCGACATGGCGAGGACGTCCTCGCCGTCGAGCGTCACGGTCCCGGACGTCACCCGGTACTTGGGGTGCCCGGCGACCGCGTACGCCAGGGTGGACTTGCCGGAGCCGTTCGGCCCCATGATCGCGTGGGTCTCGCCGGCCTTCACGGTCAGGTCGACCCCGCGCAGGATCTCCTTCGCCCCGTCGGAGCCGTCGCCGACGGAGACGTGGAGGTCGCGGATCTCTAGCGTGGCCATAGTGCTCGTGGTTCCTTCGTCGTGGGCCTAGTCGTCGGCGGCGAGGGACAGGTACACGTCGCCGTCCTCGACCTTGACCTTGTATGTGGCGACCGGCTGCGTGGCCGGCGGGTTGGTGGGCTTGCCGCTGCGCAGGTCGAAGCACGACCCGTGCAGCCAGCACTCGATGGTGCCGTCGTAGACCTCGCCCTCGGACAGCGAGACCTCGGCGTGCGAGCAGATGTCGTTGACGGCGAACACGTCGTCGCCGCTGCGCGCGAGGGCGATGGGCGTGTCGTCGACCTCGACGGCGATGGCCCCGTCGACGGGGATCTCCACCAGGGCGCACACTTTCACGTACTGCCCCTGGGGGGACGCCCCTCCGGCCTCACCGGGGTTCGCTGTCGAGGTCATCGCACGCCCGCCCTCACGTCCAGTTCCTCCTCGATCGCCTCGGTGACCTTGTCGCGCACCTCGGCGACCTCGATGCGCTGGATCAGCTGCCCGAGGAAGCCGCGCACGACCATCCGGCGCGCCTCGTCGAAGGTGATGCCGCGCGCCTGCAGGTAGAACAGGTG
This sequence comes from Spirillospora sp. NPDC048819, assembly GCF_040650055.1. Taxonomy (NCBI): domain Bacteria; kingdom Bacillati; phylum Actinomycetota; class Actinomycetes; order Streptosporangiales; family Thermomonosporaceae; genus Spirillospora; species Spirillospora sp. NPDC048819. The sequence goes on from NZ_JBEZGN010000014.1 coordinate 60,026, forward strand.
CTCGTCGTCCAGCCGCCCGGACGCCGAGGCGTGCCCCGCGCCGGTGACCTCGCCGGTGAGGATCTCCAGGTTCGGGACGGAGTCGACCCGCGTCCCGTCGGTGAGGACGAGGTTGCGGTTCAGCTCGTAGGTGTCGGTGCCCTCGGCCTCGGCGCGGATGATCACGTCGCCGATCCAGACGGCGTGGGCGTCCTGATCCTGGAGCGCGCCGCGGTAGTCGACGCGGCTGCGGCAGTGCGGGACGGTGTGGTCGACGAGCAGGCGGTGCTCCAGGTGCTGGCCGCCGTCGGCGAAGTACACCCCGTACAGCTCCGCGTCGCCGCCGGGCCCGTCGTAGGTGATCGACGGGGAGATCCGGACGACGTCGCCCCCGAGCGAGATGTTGTGCGAGACGAACCGGGCGTCGCGGCCGAGCCGGGCGTGCTGGTGGGACACGTGGACGCTGTCGTCCGCCCAGTCCTGCAGGCTGATCACCGAGAGGCGGGCCCCGTCGCCGACGACGAACTCGACGTTGTCGGCGTAGGTCGCCGATCCGCGGTGCGCCAGCACGACGGTGGCCTCGGCGAAGGGCTCCACGACCACCGTGGTGTGGCCGTAGGCCGCGGCCGAGGCGTCCTCGCCGCGCAGCCGCAGCACGGTCGGCGCGGAGGCGACGGCCTCCTTCGGGACGGTCACGACGGTGGCCTGGGTGAAGGAGGTCCACGCCTGCGCGCTGACCCGGTCGGCCGGCACATAGGACTTGCCGAGGCGGGCGTCGTCGCGGCCGACGGTCTCGACCGTCACCTCCGGCGCCGCCTCCACCTCGACCAGTACCTTGCCGTTCGCCTCGGCGGTGCCGTTGTGCAGGCCGCGGAGGCGGCGCAGCGGGGTGAACCGCCACTCCTCCTCCCGGCCCGTGGGCACCTCGAAGTCGCCGAGGTCGTACGACGCCTTCTCGTGCAGCGTCGAGAGAGGCCGCTGATCGGATCGGGTGTCGAGCCCCATCAACCCACGGCTCCTTCCATCTGCAGCTCGATGAGCCGGTTCAGCTCAAGGGCGTACTCCATCGGCAGCTCGCGCGCGATCGGCTCGACGAACCCGCGCACGATCATCGCCATCGCCTCGTCCTCGGTGAGGCCGCGGCTCATCAGGTAGAACAGCTGCTGCTCCGACACCTTGGAGACGGTGGCCTCGTGGCCCATCTCCACGTCGTCCTCGCGGACGTCGACGTAGGGGTAGGTGTCGGACCGGCTGATCTGGTCGACCAGCAGCGCGTCGCACTTGACGGTGGACTTGCTGTGCTCGGCGCCCTCCTGGATCTGCACGAGCCCCCGGTAGGAGGTGCGGCCGCCGCCGCGCGCCACCGACTTGGAGATGATGCTGCTGGAGGTGTTCGGCGCGGCGTGCACCATCTTGGCGCCGGCGTCCTGGTGCTGGTCCTCGCCCGCGAACGCGATCGACAGGGTCTCGCCCTTGGCGTGCTCGCCGAGCAGGTAGACCGCCGGGTACTTCATGGTGACCTTGGAGCCGATGTTGCCGTCGACCCACTCCATGGTGGCGCCCTCGTAGGCGACGGCGCGCTTGGTCACCAGGTTGTAGACGTTGTTGGACCAGTTCTGGATGGTCGTGTAGCGGACGCGGGCGTCCTTCTTGACGATGATCTCCACGACGGCGGAGTGCAGCGAGTCCGACTTGTAGATCGGGGCGGTACAGCCCTCGACGTAGTGGACGTAGGAGCCCTCGTCGGCGATGATCAGCGTCCGCTCGAACTGGCCCATGTTCTCGGTGTTGATCCGGAAGTAGGCCTGGAGCGGGATCTCCACGTGCACGCCCGGCGGGACGTAGATGAACGAGCCGCCCGACCACACCGAGGTGTTGAGCGCGGCGAACTTGTTGTCGCCGACCGGGATCACCGAGGCGAAGTACTCCTGGAAGATCTCCGGGTGCTCGCGCAGGCCGGTGTCGGTGTCGACGAAGATGACGCCCTTCTCCTCAAGGTCCTCACGGATCTTGTGGTAGACGACCTCCGACTCGTACTGCGCGGCGACGCCGGCGATGAGCCGCTGCTTCTCCGCCTCGGGGATGCCGAGCTTGTCGTAGGTGTTCTTGATGTCCTCCGGCAGCTCCTCCCAGGACGTGGCCTGCTGCTCGGTGGAGCGCACGAAGTACTTGATGTTCTCGAAGTCGATGCCCGATAGGTCGGAGCCCCAGGAGGGCATCGGCTTCTTGCTGAAGAGCCGCAGCCCCTTGAGCCGCAGGGCGAGCATCCAATCCGGCTCGTCCTTCTTGCCCGAGATGTCGCGGACGACGTCCTCGTTCAGCCCGCGCCGCGCCGAGGCCCCCGCCTCGTCGGAGTCGGCCCAGCCGAACTTGTACCTGTCGAGCCCTTCAAGCTCAGGGTGGGCTGCAGTAGTCATAGGGAGATCCCTCCGGACTCCTCGTCACTGATCTCTGTTCGTTCGGGGGACGCCGTCCCCCGCTCGTCGTCTGCCGCGTCCCCGCCCGGGGTGACGCTCGCGGCGGGATCGCCGGCCCCGCCCGCCCCGCTCAGCGAGCGGGAGCTGACGTGGGTGGTGCAGATCCCGTCGCCGTGCGCGATCGTCGCCAGCCGCTGGACGGGCGTGCCCAGCAGCCGGCTGAACGCCTCGGTCTCGGCCTCGCACAGCTGCGGGAACTCCGCGGCGACGTGCGCGACCGGGCAGTGGTGCTGGCACAGCTGCTCACCGCCGCCCGGCTGCGGAGCCTTGGCCGCGGCGGCCGCGTACCCGTCGCCCGACAGCGCCTCGGCGAGCGTGCGGACACGCTGCTGGGGCGGGGCGTCCTGCACGACGGGGCGGTACCGCCGCTCCAGGTCGGCGATCTGCCGCCGGGCGAACTCGGCGACCGCGTGGTCGCCCGCCGTCTCGGCGAGGAACCGCAGGGCGCCGGTCGCCAGGTCGTCGTAGGCGTGCACGAAGGCGCTGCGCCCGGCGTCGGTGATGGCGAACCACTTGGCGGGACGTCCCCGCCCGCGCCGTGTCTGCGTCGCCCTCGCCTTGCGGACCTCGATCATGCCTTCGGCCAGCAGCGCGTCCAGGTGCCGGCGGATCGCCGCCGGCGTGAGGCCGACGCGCTCCCCCAGCGTGGACGCCGTGACCGGACCGTGCTCAAGGATCAGCCGGGCCACCCGAGCGCGTGTGTCACGCTCGGTGTGGGCGGCTCCGGACGGCATGCCGAGAGGCCGCACGGCGGCGGCCCGGGCAGGCGTCTGGTCCTCGCTCACGTATTTCACAACATCAGTGTGCCGTAATTCCTTCCCCCGAAACACCGGATCGCCGATGTCATAGCTCACGCAGGTAAGCCTTACCTAACCTGGGCTTTCTCGTCCGGCCGGCGTTCCGGCGCCGCTCGGCAGGACCAGCACCGGGCACGGCGCCGCCCTGACGATCTTGCCGGAGCTCTCCCCGAGGAAGACCTTGCGCAGCGGCCCGTGATGACCGGACAGGCAGGCCAGCACCTCGCCCCGGAGCATACCGACGGAGCCGAGCGTCGCGGCGACTCCCGTCCCGACCGCCGTCAGCCGCTCCACCGGCCTGCCGCCGCCCACGAGGCCTGCGGCGCGGCCGAGATCCTCCTCCGCCCGCGCCACCTGGCGTTCCATCACGCCGCCCGCGTCGCGGAACTTCGCCGCGAGCCCCGGCGGCCGCAGCACCAGCGTCAGCAGGCGCACCGGCACCCCGAGCGCCTCGGCGAACCCGGCTGCGGCGTGCAGGGGCCCGCCGGCGCCGCGGCGTCGCCAGTACGCGATGGTCATCCGCTCGAACTCGGCGGGCGCGTCGGCCGCGTAGCCGCGCGGGGCGAGCAGGACCGGTACGGGCGAACCGTGCAATAGCTGGTCGGCGGTGCTGCCGATGGCGATGCGCCCGCGCCGGCCGCGCGGGGCGGAACCGGCCACGATGAGGCCGGCGCCGGCGGCCACGGCGGCCTCGATGAGCCCGCGCCCGCTGCCCCGGTGGACGTGGGCGCGCACGCCGACGCTCCCTTCCGGGACCCCCAGCTCCGCGAGCCGCGCGGCGGCCCGGCCGAGGGCCTCCTCCGCCTGCCCCCGCAGGTAGGCGATCCATTCGGCGTCGACCTTGCCGGGGCCGTACGCGGGCCACGCGGGCGGATGGACGTGCACGGCGGTCAGGTGCGCGTCCGCCGTCCTCGCGACCAGGGCCGCCAGTGCCAGGGCGTCCTCACCGCGGTCGTCGGGCGCGTAGCCGACGAGCACCCGGCCGAGGTTCACGGCAGGCTCCTTCCCGCGGGCCCGGACGCCAGCCGCGAACGGCGGCGGCCGTACAGGAAGTACGCGGCCAGCCCGACGAGGATCCACAGCAGGAACACCGTCCACGTCGCGCCGCCGAGGCCGACCATGAGGTACAGGCAGAACGCGACGCCGAGCAGCGGCGTCAGCGGGAAGAGCGGGGTCCGGAAGCTGCGCGGCAGGTCGGGCCTGGTGCGGCGCAGGACGATGACGCCCACGCTGACCAGCGCGAACGCGAACAGAGTCCCGATGCTCGTGGCGTCCACGAGCCGGCCGAGCGGGATCACCGCGGCGAGGATGCCGATGAACAGCGCCACGATGATCGTGTTGGCGACCGGCACCCGGCGTCCCGGGCTCACCTTCTGGAAGACCCGCGGGACGAGGCCGTCCCGCGACATCGCGAACAGGATGCGGGTCTGCCCGTACATGACGGTGAGGACGACGCTCGCGATGGCGATCACCGCGCCGAGCGACAGGATCATCGACGGCCAGCTCTGCCCGGTGGCCTCGTCCAGCACCTGCGCCAGCGACGCCTCCGAGCCGCTCAGCTCGAACCGCTCCCAGTGCATCGCCGCGACCGCGGCCAGGCCGACCAGCACGTAAATGACCGTCACGATGACCAGCGAGAAGATGATCGCGAGCGGCAGGTCGCGGCGGGGGTTCTTCGCCTCCTCGCCGGCGGTGGAGGCGGCGTCGAAGCCGATGTAGGAGAAGAAGACCTTGGATCCGGCCGCGCTGAGGCCCGCCCAGCCCATCGGCGCGAACGATTCGAGGTTGCGCGACTCGAACGCGGTGAACGCGACCGCGCAGAAGAACAGCAGCACGCCGATCTTGAGGAACACCATGATCGTGTTGGCGGCGGCGCTCTCGGACGTGCCGCGCAGCAGCAGGAGCGTGGCGAACAGCACGACGATCACGGCCGGGACGTTGACGATCCCCCCTTCGCCCGGCGGGTTGCTGATGGCGGCCGGGATCGTGAACCCGAACGCGGAGTCGAAGAACGCGTTGAGGTAGGAGCCCCAGCCGACCGCGACGGCCGACACCGACACCGCGTACTCCAGCAGCAGGCACCAGCCGCAGACCCACGCGACCAGCTCGCCGAGCGTGGCGTAGGCGTAGGAGTACGACGAGCCGGAGACGGGGATCGTCCCGGCCAGCTCCGCGTACGACAGGGCCGAGAACAGGGCGGTGACGGCGGCGAGGACGAACGACAGCACGACCGCCGGCCCGGCCAGCGGCACCGCCTCGCCGAGCACGACGAAGATGCCGGTGCCGAGCGTCGCGCCGACGCTGAAGAGGGTGAGCTGCAGCAGGCTCATCGTCCGCTTCAGCTCGCCGCCCTCGCCCTGCCCGCCCTCGGCGACGATCCGGTCGACGGGCTTGGTCCGCAGGAGGCTGCGCGCGAAGGACTCCCGCGCGGTCCCGGCGGTCACAGCGTGCTCGCCAGCGGCCAGGTCGCGTTGGGGGTGACGATCGTCCCTGCGGTCCCGTCAAGGATCTGCACGCACTGGTCGAGCAGCCCGATCGCGGCCATGTCGCCCGTCCGCTCGACGAAGCTCGCGGCGGCCTCGACCTTCGGGCCCATCGACCCGGCGGGGAAGTCCTCGGCCCTCAGCTCGTGCGGGGTCGTGTGGGTGATCGCCTCCTGGTCCGGGGTCCCGAAGCCGCGCATCACGTACGGCACGTCGGTGAGGATCAGCAGCGCGTCCGCGTCCATGCTCTCGGCCAGGACGGACGCGGTGAGATCCTTGTCGATCACCGCCTCGACGCCCTCCAGCCGCCCGACGTCGTTGCGGAACACCGGGATGCCGCCGCCGCCCGCGCAGACCACGACGGTCCCGAGCCGCACCAGCTCCCTGATCAGCCGGGTCTCGATCACCCGCTGCGGCCGCGGCGACGGCACCACGCGGCGCCACAGGTCCCCGTCCCGCCGGACGGTCCACCCGTACTCGGCGGCGAGCTTGTCCGCCTCGTCGCGGTCGTAGACCTGGCCGACGAACTTGGTCGGGTTCTCGAACGCCGGGTCCACCGCCGACACCAGCGTCTGGTTGATCATCGCCATCACCTGGCGGCCGGGCAGCGCGTTCTGCAGCGCCTGCAGCATCCAGTAGCCGATCATGCCCTGGGTCTCGGCGCCGACGGTGTCCAGCGGATACGGCCGGGTCAGGCCCGGGTCGTTGACGCTCTCCAGCGCCAGCACCCCGACCTGCGGCCCGTTCCCGTGCGTGATGATCAGCTCGTGCCGCTCGGCGAGCGGCGCCAGCGACCGCACCGCCCGGTCGACGTTGTGGCGCTGCGGTTCCGCGTCGGGCGTCTCACCCCGCTTGACCAGCGCGTTCCCCCCGAGCGCTACGACCACGCGCATGCTTTTCCCCCCGCCCCGATCTCCCGGTGGCCGCGGCCGTCAGGCGTCCCGCTGGATCGGGCAGGTCATGCAGCGCGGCCCGCCGCGCCCCCGCCCCAGCTCGCTGCCGCGGATGGTGATGACGTCGATCCCGTTCGCGCTCAGATGGTTGTTGCTCGTCGCGTTGCGCTCGTAGGCGACGACCACGCCCGGCGAGACGGCCAGCAGGTTGTTGCCGTCGTCCCACTGCTCGCGTTCGGCGGCGAACACGTCCTGCGTCGGCGTGAGCACTTTGACGTCGTCCACGCCGAGGGCCGCCGCGATCGCTCGGTACATGTCCTCCGGAGGATGGTCGGTGATCTTCAGTTCCTTCTCGGTGTCCCCCGGCTCGATCGTGTGGGACGGCAGCAGGCCGAGCCCCCCGTAGGTGGTGAACACGCCGTGGTCGACCATCGTCATGACCGTGTCCAGGTGCATGAACGCCCGTTTCTGCGGCATCCGCAGCGCGACGATCCGGGAGCAGGAACCGGCGGCGAACAGCGACTGGGCGAGCATCTCGACCGCCTGCGGCTGCGTCCGCTCGCTCATCCCGACCAGGAGGGCCCCGTTCCCGATGACCAGGACGTCGCCGCCCTCCAGCGTCGCCGGCGCCATCGTCATGCCCCGGTTCCACACGTGGAACCCGCCCATCGCGGGGCGGGCGTAGCCGTCGGCGAACAGCGGGTGCCACCGGTAGATCGCCTCCATGTTCACCGTCTCGCGCATCCGGGCCTTCTTGCGCATGGTGTTGATCGAGACGCCGTCGTAGATCCAGCAGGACGTGTCGCGGGTGAACAGGTGGTTGGGCAGCGGCGGCAGGATGAACCCGTCCGGCTCGATCGAGTGGAACGCGATGGACGCCGGCTCGGGCATCCGCTCCAGCATCTCCCGCTTGGTGATCCCGCCGATGAGGAACGCGGCCAGGTCGTTCAGGTCCATGGAGTCGAAGCAGTTGCGGATCGCGTCGATGGCGACCGGGCCGAACCAGTGCGGGTCGACGACGGCGTCGAGGATGTGCTTGCGCGGCTCGGGGTTCTCGACCGTCTCGCGCAGCAGGTCGAGCAGCAGGTACGTCCGGACGCCCTGCGAACGCAGCACGTCCTCGAACTCCTCGTGCTCCTCGACCGCCCGCCTGACCCACAGCACGTCGTCGAACAGCAGGCCGGCGGCGTTGGACGGGGTGAGCCGCTTCAGCGACAGCTCCGGCCGGTGCAGCAGGACCCCCCGCAGCCGGCCGACCTCCGAATCGACGTGGAACGCCATCCCCACCTCCTCGGGGCGCGGCCACGGTGCCGCGAAGCCCCAGGTCGCCGGGGACCGCCCGGCGACAGGCCGTCAATTCCCCCGGCTCACGCGGGCGAAACGGAGCCGGCGGCGCACCGGCGCACCGGACCCGCGTTCACCCGGCGGCTTTACCGGATCTTCACCGGCCGCACCGGCGGGACCCGGCACGGGGTGGTCGTCCCCCGGTTCTAAACTCGTCACCATGACACCCCCCGGAGACGGCGCCGTCGAGCTGGATTCGCTCGTCAAGCGCTACGGCGCGGCGACCGCCGTGGACGGCCTGTCGCTCAGCGCCGCCCGGGGCGCCGTCACCGCGCTGCTCGGGCCCAACGGCGCCGGCAAGACCACCACGGTCGAGATCTGCGAGGGGTTCCGCCGCGCCGACTCCGGCACCGTCCGCGTCCTCGGGCTCGACCCCGTCGCCGCCGGGCGGGCGCTGAAGCCGAGGGTGGGCGTGATGCCGCAGTCCGGGGGCGTGCCGGGGACGGCCCGCGCCGGCGAGTTCCTGAAGCTCGTCGCCTCGTTCCACGCGACGCCGCTCGACCCGTCCGCCCTGCTGGAACGGCTCGGCCTGACCGAGCACGCCCGCACGCCGTTCCGGCGGATGTCGGGCGGCCAGCAGCAGCGGCTCTCGCTGGCCGTCGCCGTCGTCGGGCGGCCCGAGCTGGTCTTCCTCGACGAGCCCACCACCGGGCTCGACCCGCAGGCCAGGCACGCCACCTGGCGGCTCATCGAGGAACTGCGGGCCGCGGGCGTGTCGGTGGTCCTCACCACGCACAACATGGAGGAGGCCGAGCGCCTCTCCGACCACGTCGTCATCCTCGACCACGGCAGGGTCGTCGCCGGCGGCGCGCCCGAGGAGCTGACCGGCGCCGAGCGCCAGCTGCGCTTCCGCGCCCGCCCCGGCCTCGGCCTGGAGGAGCTGCTGTCGGCGCTGCCCGCCGGCTGCGCCGCCAAGGAGTCGCCCGCCGGCCACTACCTGATCGAGGCGGACGTGCGGCCCGAGCTGCTGGCCACCGTCACCGCCTGGTGCGCCTCCCACGGCGTCATGGCCGAGGACCTGCGGATCGAGCGCCGCACCCTGGAGGACGTCTTCCTGGAGCTGACCGGACGGGAGCTGCGCCCGTGACCACCCCGCACAAGGCCGCGCCCCGCGGCCCCGCGCCGCTGGACCTCACCCCGGCGCCGGCCGCCGTCCCCTTGCCGCGGATGATCCTGTCCCAGGCCGGTTACGAGTTCCGCACGACGCTGCGCAACGGCGAGCAGCTGCTGCTGACGCTGATCATCCCGGTGGTGCTGCTGTTCCTGTTCAGCGCCACGTCCCTGCTGGACCTCGGTGACGGCCGCCGCGTCGACTTCCTCACGCCCGGCATCCTCGCGCTCGCGGTGATGTCCACGGCGTTCACCGGCCAGGCGATCGGGACCGGGTTCGAGCGGCGCTACGGCGTCCTCAAACGGCTCGGCGCCACGCCGCTGCCGCGCGGCGGGCTCATCGCCGCCAAGACCCTCACCGTGATCGCCGTCGAGGCGGTGCAGGCGGCCGTGATCTGCGGCATGGCGCTGACGCTCGGCTGGCGGCCGCACGGCGATCCCTTCTCGGTCCTCGTCCTGCTGCTGCTCGGCACGGCCGCGTTCAGCGGGTTCGGCCTGCTCATGGCGGGGACGCTGCGCGCCGAGGCCACCCTCGCCGCCGCGAACCTCGTGTACATCCTGCTGCTGGCCGTCGGCGGCGTCGTCTTCCCCCTGGACGAATTCCCCGGACCGGTCCAGGCCGCCCTGGAACTGCTGCCCATCTCGGCCCTGGCCGAGGGGCTGCGCGACGTCCTGCGCGACGGCGCGGCGCTGCCCGGCGGGCCCCTGCTCGTGCTCACCGTGTGGGCCGTCGCGGGCCTCGCCCTGGCCGCGCGCTTCTTCAAATGGGAGTAGTCCATGGCACTCGCTGAGGCGCCCGGGTCGTGCGGCGGGGCGTCCCGGGCGACCGGCCGTGCCCGGATCCTGTCGCTGGGGTCGGTGCCGCCGCCCGCGCTGATCCTGTTCGGCATCATCTCCGTGCAGACGGGGGCGGGCCTCGCCAAGCACCTGTTCGACCGGATGCCGCCGAGCGTCGTCGTGACGATCCGGCTGCTGACCTCGGCGATCGTGCTGGGGTTCCTGGCGCGCAAGGCGCTGCGGACCGTTCTGCGCGACCACTCCCGCTCCAGCCTCGCCATCGCCGCCGGTTTCGGGCTGGCGCTGGCGCTGATGAACTTCTCGATCTACCAGTCGTTCTCGCGGATCCCGCTCGGCGTGGCGGTGACGATCGAGTTCCTCGGGCCGCTGACGGTGGCGATCGGCGCGTCCCGGCGTCCCCGGGACGGGCTGTGGGCCCTCCTGGCGGGTGCGGGCGTCATCCTGCTGGCCAGGGGCGGCACCGGCTCCCTCGACCCCGTCGGCATCGCGTTCGCGCTCCTGGCGGGGGCGTGCTGGGCGGCCTACATCCTGCTCACCGCCGCCACCGGCAAGCGGTTCTCCGGCTCCAGCGGCCTCGCGCTGGCCAGCATCGTCGGGACGGCCGCCATGCTGCCCATCGGCGTCGCGTCCGCCGGTCCCGCCGTGCTCGACCCGCAGCTGCTGCTGATCGGCCTCGGCGTCGGCCTGCTGTCGTCGGTGATCCCCTACTCGCTGGAGCTGGAGGCGCTGCGGCGGATGCCCGCCCGCGTCTTCGGCGTCCTCATGAGCCTGGAGCCCGCCGTCGCCGCGCTGGTCGGGATGGCGCTGCTCGGCGAGATCCTCACCGGACGCCAGTGGGTCGCGATCTGCTGCGTCATCGTCGCCTGCGCGGGCGCCACCCGTGGGCAGAAGGACCCGCCGGAGGCACCAGAGGCCTGAGCGGAGCGAAATCGGGGGTGTGGGGGGCGCCCCCCACAAGCGACAGGCGTGAGCGGTGGCAGGTGCGTGGGGCGGCGTGGAAGGATCGGAGCGCGAGGATCATCAGCGAGGGGAGAGGAGCCGCCGTGATCGGCCGGACCGAGGACCAGGGGATACCGCCCGAGTTCTTCGAGGCGGGGTCGGCGTCGTTCGTCGACCTCCTGCGCCTGCACTCCCCCGAGCTGCTGCCCGTGAACCGGGTCCCGCACGCCGGGGACCTCCCGGAGCTGCCGCACGGCACGACCGTCCTGGCGCTGACGTTCCCGGGCGGGGTCATGATGGCCGGCGACCGGCGCGCCACCCAGGGCCACCGCATCGCCTACCGCGAGCTGGACAAGGTGCAGCGCGGCGACGAGTACTCCGCCGTCGCGTTCGCGGGGACGGTCGGGCTGGCGCTGGAGATGGTCCGGCTGTTCCAGGTCGAGCTGGAGCACTACGAGAAGATGGAGACGGTCCCGCTGTCGCTGCCGGGCAAGGCGCGCCGCCTCGGCGCCGTCATCCAGGCCAACCTCGCCCAGGCGCTGCAGGGCCTCGCCGTCGTCCCGCTGCTCACGGGGTACGACCCCGACACCGGCGAGGGCCGTATCTACACCTACGACATCACCGGCTCCCCGCAGGAGGCCCGTGACTACCACGCGGACGGCTCGGGCTCCCCGTACGCGCTGGGCGCCCTGAAGAAGCTCTACCGGCGCGACCTCTCCCTGGAGGACGCCGCGACGGTCTGCGTCCAGGCCCTCTACGACGCGGCCGACGACGACACCGCCACCGGCGGGCCCGACCCGGCGCGGCGCATCTACCCGACGGTCGCGGTCGTCACCGGCGAGGGGTACCGGCGCCTGCCCGAGGACGAGGTGGCCGCGATCTCCGACGAGGTCGTCCGGGGCCGGATGGACAACCCGGGCGGTCCCCTCGCGCCGCTGCGCTGACCCGCCGGCGATCATGCCGCTGAACATCGGGAACGTCGTACCCGGCTTCTAGACTCGGCGGTATGTCACGGGCTAACGACGAGGCTGCGGCCCTCATCCAGGAACTGGCCGATCTGCTGTCCATCACGGGCGGCGACGCGTTCAAGGTCAGGGCGTACGAGAAGGCCGCGCGGGCGATCGCGGGCCATCCCGACGACATCTCCGGCATGGATCTCGCGGGGCTGCGCAAGATCCCGACCGTGGGCGAGGCGATCGCGAAGAAGGTCCTCGACTACACCGCCACCGGCACGATCCGGCAGGTGGAGGAGCTGCGCACGCAGATCCCCGCCGGGGTCAGGGCGCTGACGGCCATCCCCACCCTCGGCCCGAAGAAGGCCCTGGCCGTCTACGAGGAGCTGGGCATCTCCTCGGTCGACGAGCTGGAGACCGCGATCCGCGACGGCCGGCTGCGCGGCCTGAAGGGCTTCGGCGCCAAGACCGAGGAGAACATCCTCCACGGCATCGATCTGATGCGCAGTTCCGGCGAGCGGGTGCTGCTCGACGCCGCCGCCGGCGTCGCCGACGAGATCGTCGAGGTGCTGTCCGCGCTGCCCCAGGTGGAGCGCTGCGAGCACGCCGGGTCCCTGCGCCGGATGCGGGAGACGATCGGCGACGTGGACGTCCTGGCGGCCTCCCGCGACCCGCACCCGATCATGGAGGCGTTCACCGCGCTGCCGTTCGTCGCCGAGGTCATCGCGAGCGGCGACAAGAAGACCTCGATCCGCACGGCCAAGGGGCTGCAGGTCGACCTGCGCGTCGTCCCGCCCGAGTCCTGGGGCGCGGCCCTGCAGTACTTCACGGGGTCGCAGGCCCACAACATCCGCACCCGCGAGATCGCCGTGAAGGCGGGCCTCAAGCTGTCCGAGTACGGCCTGTTCCACGCCGAGTCGAACGAGCTGATCGTCTCCGAGACGGAGGTGGAGGTGTACGAGCGGCTCGGCCTCCCCTGGGTCCATCCCACCCTCCGCGAGGACACCGGCGAGATCGAGGCGGCCCTGAAGGACGGGCTGCCCCGGCTCGTCACCGTCGAGGACCTGCGGGGCGACCTGCACAGCCACACCGACCTCACCGACGGCATCGCCTCCCTGGACGACATGGTCGCCGCCGCGCACGCCCGCGGCCTGGAGTACTACGCGATCACCGACCACGCGCCCAACCTGTTCATGCAGCGGATGACGGACGAGAAGATGCTGGCCCAGCGCGACCAGGTCGCGGAGCTGCAGCGCGAGTACCCCGGCATGGCGCTCCTGCACGGCACCGAGCTGAACATCGACCCGGACGGCGAGGTCGACTGGGACGCCGGCTTCCTCTCCGGGTTCGACGTCTGCGTCGCCTCGATCCACTCCCACTTCACCCAGGACCAGGACGCCATGACCCGGCGCCTGGTCCGCGCCTGCGAGAACCCCCACGTCCACGTCATCGGGCACCCGACGGCCCGCAGCATCGGCCGCCGGCCCCCGGTCGACGCCGACTGGGACGAGGTGTTCCGCGCCGCCGCCCGCACCGGCACCGCCATGGAGATCGACTCGTTCCCCGACCGCCTCGACCTGCCGGCCGACCTGATCCGCCGCGCCAAGCGGCTCGGCGTGAAGTTCTCCGTCGACACCGACGCCCACTCCGTCGGCCACCACCGCAACATCCGCTACGGCGTCGGCACCGCCCAGCGCGGCTGGCTGACCCCCGACGACGTCATCAACACCTGGCCGCTGGACCGCCTGCGCGACTTCCTCCGGAAGCGGTGACGCGTCTCCCCGAGCAGGCGGCGTCAGGCGGGCTGGGGCGATTCGGCCTTCGGGGCGGGAGCCTGGAGCGGTTCCGCGGCAGGGACGGGCCCGCGGTCGCGGAGCGCGAAGAAGAGGCGGAACGCCGCGATCCACATCAGCACGGAGCCGAGCATGTGCAGGAGCACCAGGCCCTCGGGGACGCCAAGGAAGTACTGGAGGTAGCCGACGGCGCCCTGGACGACGATGAGGGCCGTCAGCTCGTGCGCGCGGCGGCGCGCGGCGGCCGGGGCGCCCGTGCGGTACAGCGCGACGAGCACGATCACCGTCAGGGCCGTGGTGACCCAGGCCAGCACGCTGTGGATGCGGGCGACGTCGGTGATGTCGAAGCCGTACCGGCGGGAGTCCGCGTCGCCCGCGTGGGGGCCGGTGCCGGTGACGACGGTGCCGGCGACGAGCACCGCCGCGCAGGCCACCAGGAGCGCGGCGGTGAGGAGGCGCGTCCCGGGCCCGGTGAGCCGCCGGGGCGGGGCCTCGCCTTCACCGGCGCGGATCCACAGGGCCACGCAGAAGACGAGCAGGGCCGGGGAGACGAGGAAGTGCAGGGAGACGGCGGCCGGGTGCAGTTCGGTGAGCACCACGATCCCGCCGATGACGGCCTGCGCGACGACGCTCATCGGCTGGGCCAGCGCCCACCACACGAGTTCCCCGCGGCGCGGCCGCAGCCGCAGCGCCGCGATGAACACCAGCAGGCCGGCGGCCAGCACCACGAAGGTGATCAGCCGGTTGCCGAACTCGATCGACATGTTGAGCACGTGGTGCTCGGGATTGTGGGTCGGGACGAGGCTGTCGCCGGAGCAGCGGGGCCAGTCGGGGCACCCGAGCCCCGACTTGGTGACGCGGACGGCGCCGCCGCTGACGACGATCACGATGTTGCCGACGACGCCGAGAAGCGCGAGCAGCCGCAGCGACCCGGGGGTCGGACGCCACACGGCGTTCCAGATCCGGAGCGGGAGGTTGGACGACTGTCGCTCTGCCACGGCACCAATCGTATGGCCGGGTTCCGGTGGTCGTGATCCGGCCCCCGGTCACCGTCCGTAGGGGCCTGGCGGGCGGGGCGGGAGGAATCCGGACGGGCCCTGCGCCGCCCACGGCGGGCCGGCCGCGCGGTTCGCCCCGGGGCGCGGCGGGGTGCGCAGGAACGCCTGCCTGGCCAGCGACATCAGGTTGAGCAGCGAGTCGCGGCGGGTGACGAACCAGCGCTGGTCGGCGACGCCGCGGTCGGCGCGCTTGTGCAGCAGCGCCAGCTCCGTCGCCGCGAGCTGGTAGTCCGTCATGGCGCGCCCGGCGGGCGGGCCGCCGACGAGGCGGGCCCAGCGGCGGGCGGCGCGGCGGGACGGCAGGGAGCGCAGCATCCGGATGTCCTGCGGCGTCACCAGGCCCGTCGCGGCGTACGTCGGCAGGTACATCTCGATGCGGCGGACGGTACCCCGCCGTTCGACGAACACGACCACGATCAGGGTGACCAGGATGCAGAAGTCCAGCGCGTAGACGACGCCGAGGCCGCCGAGCCCGAGCGACGCGGAGCCGTTCCACAGCCCGTGCAGGATCATCGCGCCGAGCAGCCCGGCGAGCGGCGCGACGAACTGGCCCCGCCGGTGCGTGGCGGCGTAGGCGACGCCGAGCCCGGTCATCGAGGTGAACAGCGGGTGGCTGAGCGGCATGATCAGGCCGCGCAGGATGAACACGGCCCCGAGCTGCTGTGTGCCGCCCTCCTCGAACGCCCGCATGTAGTAGGTGATGTTCTCCATCATGGCGAAGCCGAGGCCGACCATGGCGGCGTAGATGATCCCGTCGGCGAAGCCGTCGATCTCGTTGCGGCGGAACCAGAGCATGCCGAACAGGACGGCGCCCTTCAGCGTCTCCTCGATGACGGGGGCGCCGAAGGTGGCGCTGACGAAGTGGCCTTCGGACTCGCCGAAGATGGGGACGGTCACGTACAGCAGGCCGGCGGTGTTGAGCACCAGGGCGCCGAGCACGGCGACGCCCGCGCCCCACATGAACGAGAACGCCAGAGCGCGCGGCGGTTCGGGCTCCAGCCGGTCGAGGGTGAGCGCCAGGGCGATGAGCACCGGGATCGGGACGATGGCGAGCAGCGCGCCCACCCAGAAGCCCGCTCCCCCGTACATGGCGGTGACGCCGAGCGCGATCACGGCGCACAGCCCGGACACGGTCATGCCGATGATGAGGCCGACCGGGGGCCTGCCGGGGATCCGCCCTTCGAGCACCGCCTTGGGGTCCACACGCGCCATGACGCGAAGCGTAACGGCAGGTGGCGTGAACCGCTAAGCCCGGGTCGTCACGGACGGTCACCGTCCGCCGGGAAAGGCGTGGTCAGTGCAGGATCGGGTCGACGGCCACGGCCGTGAACAATAGCGCCAGGTAGACGTTGGAGAGGTGGAAGAACCGCATCGGCCGCAGGCGGACGCCGGTCACCCCGGCGCGCACCGCCTTCAGCAGCCGGTGCCCCTCGGCGAGGAAGACGAGGCCGAGCACGACCGCGACGGCGCCGTACATCGGGCCCATGCCGGCCACCGGCCACAGCAGCAGCGAGCAGGCCACCGTCGCGTAGGTGTAGACGAGGCTCTCGGTGACGACGCGCCGCTCGGTGGCGACGACCGGCAGCATGGGGACCTTGGCGACCGCGTAGTCCTCGCGGTAGCGCATGGCGAGCGTCCACGTGTGCGGCGGCGTCCACAGGAACACGACGCCGAACAGGACGAGCGGCGTCCAGGCGACGCCGCCGGTGACCGCGGCCCAGCCGATGAGGACGGGCATGCACCCGGCGATGCCGCCCCACACGACGTTCTGGGACGTGCGCCGCTTGAGCAGCAGCGAGTACACGAAGACGTAGAAGAGGATCGCGAACAGCGACCCGGCCGCGGCGACGGGGTTGACGGCGAGCAGGAAACCCGCCGTGGACAGCACCGCGAGCGTGACCCCGAAGGTCAGGGCGCGCGCCGGGGTGACCTGGTGGCGGGCCAGCGGGCGGCGCCGGGTGCGGCGCATCTTCGCGTCGATGTCGCGGTCGATGTAGCAGTTGATCGCGTTGGCGGCGCCGGCGGACATGGTCCCGAACGCCAGCGTCAGCAGGACGGTGGACAGCGGCGGGACGCCCCCGGCCGCCAGGAACATCACCGGGATGGTGGTGATCAGGAGCAGTTCGATGACGCGCGGCTTGGTCAGCGCCACGTAGGCGCGTATGCTCGCGCCGATCGTCCTGGGGGCGGCCTGCTCGGCGGGCAGCGGCACCAGGGAGACCACGGGCGCCCCCGGCCCACCGTCCTCCGGGCCCCACCCGCCATCGGTCAACTGACCGGCGGCGAGTTCCTGGTCGAGTTCCGCGTCGATCTCGACCCCGCGCTTGTTGCTGAGCACCGTCACAATCGGGTCCACGTCCAACTAGGGATGGGAAATCGCGTACAGCCTCGGCGGCGCCCCCGCGATCCGGGCCGGCCTCGGCGTGTGCAACTTCGGCTTCGGTATTGCTGCCGCGGCCGCTGTCGTCAACCGCGCCCTCACTGTAGTCCGACCCCTCCGGAGGCCGCGCACCGGGTCACCTGACGCGCCGCGCGCCGCAGCGCTCCGGCACGGGCCGGGCAGGTGTCCGGAGCGTCCCGCGGAAGGACCGCTTCGCGGAACGCCTCCGGATCCCCCGTGGGATCCCCCATGCGGGGGGTTAGCCCTCAGGGCGTTCGGGCAAGGGTGCATGAAGCGGCGCAACCCCCCGAGGACGCGGCGCCTCGTGCCAGCCTGCGGCGGCCCACCCTCGCGATAGGCTCGCTGGGGGCGCGGCATGATCTTCGCCGGCCGCGGACGCGGCCGCACGGGGCCAGCGGGAAGACCGATCGCGTGACGAGCCGTGCCGTGCCCGGCCGTGGCGGCGGCACAATCTACAGAGTGGTAACACACCGGTTCGAGAGGAGCCTGGCGTTCCGTGAGCAGGGACAACAGCACGTTCGAGTGGTCCGACCAAGACCGGCGGGCGGTGGATCTGATCCGCGTTCTCGCCATGGACGCGGTCGAGGAAGCGGGCTCCGGTCACCCAGGGACGGCGATGAGCCTCGCGCCCGCCGCCCACCTTCTCTTCCAGCGGTTCCTCCGGCACGACCCGACGGATCCGCACTGGCCGGGCCGGGACAGGTTCGTGCTCTCCTGCGGGCACTCCAGCCTGACCCTCTACATCCAGCTCTACCTGTCGGGCTACCCGATGACGCTGGACGACCTGAAGGCGCTGCGCAAGTGGGGCAGCCTCACCCCCGGCCACCCCGAGTTCGGGCACACGGCGGGCGTGGAGACGACCACGGGCCCGCTGGGGCAGGGCGTCGCGAACGCCGTCGGGATGGCGATGGCGGCGCGCCGCGAACGCGGCCTCTTCGACCCGGACGCGCCGCAGGGCGAGTCGCCCTTCGACCACACCATCTGGGCGTTCGCGTCCGACGGTGACATCCAGGAGGGCATCAGCCACGAGGCGAGCGCGCTGGCGGCCCATCAGCGGCTCGGCAACCTGGTGCTGCTCTATGACGACAACCACATCTCGATCGAGGACGACACGGCGATCGCGATGTCGGAGGACGTGCAGGCCCGCTACGCGGCCTACGGCTGGGACGTCCACCGGGTCGACTGGACCGAGGACGGCGACTACGCCGAGAACGTCGCCGCGCTCGCCGCGGCGTTCGCGGCGGCGAAGGCCGAGACGTCCCGCCCGTCGTTCATCGCGCTGCGGACGATCATCGGCTGGCCGGCGCCGAACAAGAAGAACACCGGCAAGATCCACGGCTCGGCGCTCGGCGCCGACGAGGTCGCCGCGACCAAGCGGATCCTCGGCGTCGACCCGGCCGAGTCGTTCCACGTCCCCGAGGACGTCCTGGCGCACGCCCGCAAGGTCTGCGACCGCGGCCGCGCCGACCACGCCGAGTGGAGCAAGTCGTTCGACGCGTGGCGGGAGGCCGATCCCGAGCGGGCGGCCGAGTACGACCGGATCACGGCGCGCACGCTGCCGGACGGGTGGGAGGGCGCCCTGCCGGAGTTCGACGCCGGCGGCGCCGTCGCGACCCGCAAGGCGTCCGGCGAGATCCTGGCGGCGCTGGCGCCGGTGCTGCCCGAGCTGTGGGGCGGCTCGGCGGACCTGGCCGACAGCAACAACACGACGATGAAGGGCGAGCCGTCCTTCATTCCCGAGGAGTTCCAGACCAAGGAGTTCCCCGGTCACCGCTACGGCCGCACGATGCACTTCGGCGTCCGCGAGCACGCGATGGGCGCGATCTGCAACGGGATCGCCCTGCACGGCGGGACCCGCCCGTACGGCGGCACGTTCCTGATCTTCAGCGACTACATGCGCCCGGCGGTCAGGCTGGCGGCGCTGATGAAGCTGCCGGTCACGTTCGTGTGGACGCACGACTCGATCGGCCTCGGCGAGGACGGCCCGACCCACCAGCCGGTCGAGCACCTGTGGGCGCTGCGCGCCATCCCGGGCCTGGACGTCGTCCGGCCGGGCGACGCCAACGAGACGGCGGTGGCGTGGCGCACCATCCTGGGGCACACCGACCGCCCGGCCGGCATCGCGCTGACCCGGCAGAACCTGCCGACGCTCGACCGCGGCGGCGAACTCGCGTCCGCGGAGGGCGTCGCCAAGGGCGGCTACGTGCTTGCGGACGCCGACGGCGGCCGGCCCGATGTGATCATCATCGCCACCGGCAGCGAGGTCCAGCTCGCGCTGGAGGCCCGGGCGGCGCTGCAGTCGGAGGGCACCCCGACCCGGGTCGTGTCGATGCCGTGCGTGGAGTGGTTCGAGGCGCAGTCCGACGCCTACCGGCAGGAGGTCCTGCCGCCCGGGGTGCGCGCCCGCGTGTCGGTGGAGGCCGGGGTCGCGCTCGGCTGGCGCGCCTACGTCGGCGACGCCGGCGAGTCGGTGAGCCTGGAGCACTTCGGCGCGTCGTCCGACTACAAGACGCTGTTCCTGCAGTTCGGCATCACCTCCGAGCGGGTCGTCGCGGCGGCGAAGGCCAGCCTGATCAAGGCCGGCGTCAAGCACGCCGGGCGAGGCGAGACCACCGGCAACTAGGACCGTGACGAGGAGTATCGATGAGTGACATTCTGAAGCGGCTCTCGGACGAGGGCGTGTCGATCTGGCTGGACGACATCAGCCGTGAGCGGCTGCGGACGGGCAACCTGGCGGACCTCGTCAAGGACAAGCACGTCGTCGGCGTCACGTCCAACCCGACGATCTTCGCGAAGGCGCTGAGCAAGGGCACCGCCTACGACGACCAGGTCCGCGACCTGGCGGTGCGGGGCGTGGACGTCGAGGAGGCGTCCCGCGCGATCACCACCTACGACATCCGCTGGGGCTGCGACGTGCTGCGCCCGGTGTACGACCGGACGGACGGGCTGGACGGCCGGGTGTCGATCGAGGTGGACCCCCGGCTGGCCCGCGACACCCGCCGGACGGTCGCCGAGGCGCGTGCGCTGTGGTGGCTGGTGGACCGGCCGAACCTGTTCATCAAGATCCCGGCGACGAGGGAGGGCCTGCCGGCGATCACGACGGCGCTGTCGGAGGGCATCAGCGTGAACGTGACGCTGATCTTCTCGCTGGAGCGCTACGGCGAGGTCATCGACGCCTACTTCGCCGGGCTGGAGAAGGCGCGCGAGAACGGTCACGACCTGTCGAAGATCGCCTCGGTGGCGTCGTTCTTCGTCAGCCGGGTGGACACCGAGATCGACAAGCGGCTCGACAAGATCGGCTCGGAGGAGGCGAAGGCGCTGCGCTCGAAGGCGGGCCTCGCCAACGCCCGCCTCGCGTACGCGCTGTACGAGGAGAAGTTCGGCACCGACCGGTGGAAGGCGCTGAAGGACGCCGGGGCCCGTCCCCAGCGTCCGCTGTGGGCCTCCACCGGGGTGAAGGACCCGGACCTCAACGACACGCTGTACGTGGACGAGCTGGTCGCGCCGGGCACGGTCAACACGATGCCGGAGGCGACGCTGGTGGCCGAGGCCGACCACGGCCAGGTCCGCGGCGACACCGTCAGGGGCGCCTACGACGACGCCCGCGCGCACATGGCGGCGCTGAAGGAGGCCGGCGTCGACTACGACGACGTGGTGAAGGTCCTGGAGGACGAGGGCGTCGAGAAGTTCGCGGTGTCGTGGAAGGAGCTGCTCGACTCCATCACCGGCGAGCTGGATTCCAAGAGGGCCGGCGCGTGACCTCGGTGGTGACCGCCGGGGGGATCTCGGTCACCATCCGCGGCGCCGTCGTCGACGAGAGCGAGACGGTCCTGGACCGGCTCGTCTCCGACGGCGTGCCGGGCTCGCTGACGTCCGGCAACGCGAAGCTGTGGGGGCCGGACGCGGCCCCGCTGGCCGCCCGCCGGCTGGGCTGGCTGGGCCTGCCGGAGACCTCGCGGTCTCTGGCGGGCCTGCTGGCCGAGCCGGCGGGCGAGGCCCGTGCCGCCGGGCTCGACCGGATCGTGCTGGTGGCCGCGGGCGGCCCCGCGGTCGCCGCCGAGGCGATGTTCATGTCCGCGTTCCGGTCCGCCGCGGAGCCGGCGGAGCTGATCGTCCTGGACACCGCCGATCCGCACGAGGTGTCGGGCGTCCTGGCGGGCGACCTGCACCGGACGGTCGTCGTCGTGGTGGGCGAGAGCATCGAGGCGGAATCGCTGCGGCGCGTCTTCGGGCGCGCGTTCTCCGAGGCGGGGCTGGGCGGCGCCGAGCTGGCGCACCGGTTCGTCGTCGTGGCGGACGAGGGGTCCGCGCTGGAACGCGCGGCCCGGGACGTCGGCCATCACCTCGTCCACGCCGAACCCGACGTCGACGGGCGTTTCGGCGCGCTCGGCGCGCGGGCGCTGGTTCCGGCCGCGCTCGCCGGCGTCGACGTGGACGTGCTGCTGGACGAGGCGTCCCGGCTGACGCCGACGCTCCGGCAGCCCTACGACAATCCGGCCCTGGCGCTGGGCGCGGCGCTGGCCTCCTCGGCGCTCGGCGCCCGCGACAAGCTCGTCATCGCCGACCACGGCTCCGGTTTGGACGGCTTCGCCGGGTGGGCGGAGCAGCTGATCGGCGGCGCGCTGGGCAAGGACGGCAAGGGCCTGCTGCCGGTCGTGGTGGAGGGAGCCGACGCGCCCGGCTTCGAGCTGGCGAGCGACCTGCGGCGCGTCATCCTGGGCCGCCGGCTGGACGAGCCGGGCCCCGGCCGCGAGGCGGGGGTGAACGTCGCGGGCCCGCTCGGCGCGCAGTTCCTGCTGTGGGAGTACGCGGCGGCGGTCGCGGCGCGCGTGCTGGGCGTCGACCCGTTCGACGAGCCGGACGTCGCCGAGTCGGTGGACGCCACGGCGGCGCTGCTGCGGTCGGAGGAGGGCACCGCCCCCACGGTCGTGCGGAGGCCGCCGGAGCTGGTCTCGGAAGCCGTGGAGGTGCACGCCCCCGAGGGCGCCCTGCGCGGCGCGCAGACGCTGACCGAGGCGCTGGAGGTCATCCTTGAGGACGTCCCCGACGGCGGGTACCTCGCCGTCCTGGCGTACCTGGACCGCCGCGGCGACGCGGCCGCGGCGGGGCTGCGGCCGCTGCTGGCGGCGCGGTGCGCCAAGGTCCGCAGGAATCCGGCGCCCGTCACGTTCGGGTGGGGGCCACGCTACCTGCACACGGCCGGCCAGTACCACAAGGGCGGCCCGCAGAACGGGACGTTCCTCCAGGTCACCGGTACCGTCGCCGAGGACGTCCCGGTGCCGGGGAGGCCGTACACCCTCGGCGAGCTGCAGCTCGCGCAGGCGTTCGGCGATCTGCGGGTGGTCCGGTCGCTCGGCCGTCCCGTGTTCCGCCTGCATCTGCGCGACCGCGCCGACGGCCTCGCCCAGCTGACCGAGGCTCTCGCCTGACGCGCTCTCCCGTCGAGCCGCCCGTGTGACACGGTGCTCACCCGACGCGCTGAAGAAGATCGAGGGAGAGGTCGCCAATGTCCATTCTCTCCTGAAACGATGGGGGGCAGGAGGGAACGGTGTCCGGATTCGACGTATTGACGCGCGGCGACGTGCTGGACTCGGCGCTGCAGGCGAGGGACTACCTCGTCAGCTGCGGCGTGCCCGGCGCGCTCGCCGCCAAGGACCCGCGGCTGTGGGGGCGGCGCGCGGTCGACCACAGCAGGCTGGGCTGGCTCGACCTGCCGTTCGCCTCCCGTGGCCTGCTGACCCAGGTGGACGGCATGGTCGCGGAGGCGCGCTACTCGGGCCTGGACCACATCGTGCTGATCGGCGTCGGGGCGGAGAGCCTCGCCGCCCAGGCGATCATGGAGGCGCACGCTCCGGCGGTCGCCGCCGGCGCCGCCAAGCCGGCGGCGGGCGGGGCGGCTGCGAGCGGGCCGGGCTCGAACGGGCAGGGCACGGGCGAGCTGACCGTGCTGGACGGCAGCGACACCGCCGCGCTCGCGTTCGCGCTGGAGCGGCTCGACCGCACGCTGGTCGTGCTGGCCAGCAAGGCGGGCGTGTCGCTGGAAGGCGACGCCTACCGGCGGATCTTCACCGCCGCGTTCCGTGAGCGGGGGCTGTCGGAGCGGGAGATCGCGGGCCGGTTCCTGGTGATCACCGATCATGGGAGCCCGCTGCACGACTTCGCCCGGCAGTGCGGCTACCGGATCGGGCTGACCGACCCGTATCTTCCCGGGCATTTCGGGGCGCTGTCGGCGTACGGGCTCGTCCCGGCCGTCCTCGCGGGCGCCGACGCGGAACGGCTGCTGGAGGAGGCGGCGTCGCTGGTGCCGTCGCTGGGCAAGGACGAGGACAATCCCGGCCTGCTGCTCGGCGCGGTCCTCGGCGGCTGCGCGCAGCAGGGGCCGGGCGGCCTGGCCCGCGACAAGGTGCTGCTGCGCGAGCCCGGCGGGCCGGGCGCGCTGAGCAGCTGGATCTCCCAGCTCCTCGCGGTCGGCACCGGCAAGCGGGGCCGCGGGGTGCTGGCGTTCGAGCCGCGGGGCGGGCGGGGCGACTTCCCGGACGTGCACGGCGTGTCGATCAACCCGCAGTCGGCGGCGCAGGACGAGTCCGACACCTCGGTGTGGGCGCCGCTCGGCGCGCAATTCCTGCTGTGGGAGTACGCGACGGCGGTCGCCGGGTGGCTGCTCGGCGTGAACCCGTTCGAGGCGGGCAGCACCGTCGTCCAGGAGTCCGAGGACGACGCGGCGACGATGCTGCGCTCGGCGGGCGGCGGCCCGCTGACCGCGGAGCAGCCGGTGTACACCGAGGACGGCATCGAGGTGTACGCCGACTTCCCGTGGCCGCCCGGCGCGGAGCTGCGGACCGTCCTCGGCGGGCTGGTCGCCTCGGTGCCCAACGACGGATACCTGTCCGTCATGACGTACCTGTCGGGCGACTTCTCGGGCCGCTACCTCGCGCCGTCCATGGCGCGCGGGTCCGGGCGCCCCGTCGCCTACGGGCCGGGCCCGGCGTACCCGCACGCGACCGGGCCGGTGCACAAGGACGGACCGGGCAACGGCGCGTTCCTCATCATCACCGGCGACCCCGCGCCGGGTGAGACCCTGGCCACGCAGCCCATCCCGGGCCGCCCCTACAGCCTGGCGAAACTGCAGCTCGCGCGGGCGCTGGCGGAGCTGCGGGCGCTGCGCGACCGCAGGCTGCCGGTGATCCGGCTGCATCTGCGCGACCCGGTGGAGGGCGCGGGCAGGCTCACCGAGGCGATGCGGTCGGTGGCGGGAGCGCGCCGGCCGTGACCTTCACCGCCGTCGTCTCGGGGGAGACGGCCATCACCGCCCGCGGGCCGCTGAAGGAGGCCGCCGAGCGGGTTCTGGGCCGGCTGTGGATCGACCAGGTGCCGGTCCGGCTCGCGTCGGAGGACGCGTCCCTGTGGCCGTCGACCGCGACCGCCGGGCTGGAGGGCCGGCCGCTGTGCTGGCCGGGGCAGCCCGGGCCGGGCCGCGCGGCGCTGGAGCGTGCCGAAGAGCTGCGCGCGCGGGCCCGCGCGGACGGGCTGACCGAGGTGGCGCTGCTCGGGCGCGGCGCACCGGCCCGCGCCGCCGAGCTGATCGTCGCGGCGCACCGGCTCACCGCGCGGGACACGGCCGCGACGACGACCGGAGATGACGGGGAGGACGGGGACGAGGACGGCGGCGCCGCGCCCGGCGCCGGCGTGTCGCCGCTCACCGTGCTCGACGGTCCGGAGCCGGGCCCGCTGCTGCGCATCCGCGACGACCCGGAGCGGCTGAACCGCACGATGATCGTCGTGACCGGCGACGATCCCGGCACCGACACGCTCCGCCAGGTGTTCGCCCGGATGCTCCAGGACCTCGGCCTGTCCCCCGACGAGATCGCGCGGCGGTTCGTCACCGTCGCCGAGCCCGGCGCCGCGGCGGCCAAGCGCGCGACGGAGGCGGGGCATCCGCTGATCGAGGCGCCCGCCCCGACCGCGTTCGGCGCCCTGTCCCCCTACGCGCTGGTGCCGGCGGCGCTCGCCGGAGCCGACGTGGGGCGGCTGCTCGACGCGGCCACCGCCGTCCTGCCCTCGCTCACCCGGCCGGAGAACAATCCGGGTCTCGTCCTCGGCGCCATCCTCGGCGGGGCGGCCCGCACCGGCCGGCGGACGGCCGTGCTCGGCGGCTACCCCGCGGCGCTGCCGGGGATCGCGGGATGGGTCGCGCTGCTGCTGGAGGAGACGGCCCGCGGCCGGCTGACCCCGGTCGTCCAGGGCGGCGGCCTCCCGCTGACCCCGGCCGGCGACCTGTTCCTCGTGACGTTCGACGGCCGCCCGCACCAGGACGACTCCACCGTCGCCGGGCCGCTCGCCGCGCAGCTCGTCGTGTGGGAGTACGCCGCCGCCGTCGCCGCCTACCTGCTGGAGCTGGACCCCCTCACGCCGCGGGACCGCGCGGCCCCGATGACGCTCGACGACGGGTCGGGAGACCCGCTGTTCGCCGACGGCGACCCGGGCCGCGCCGTCGAGGTGCACACGACCGTCCCGGCGCTGGCGGCGGCGCCCGACCTGCCGCGGCTGCTGGACGCGCTGACCGACCGGATCGGCGCGGACGAGCATCTGGCGATCGTCGCCTACCTGGACCCGGACGAGACGCGCGGGCAGGGCACGCAGATCCGCAGGCTCGCCGCGCTGCTGGCCGCCCGCTGCGGCCGCCCGGTGACGGTCGGCTGGGGCGGCCGGCGGCTCCCGAGCGGGAATGATCAGCCGGACGGAGGCGTATTCCTGTTGGTGACCGGGAACGTGGTTCGCGACGTTCCGGTCCCGGACCGGCATCATCGGCTCGGCATGCTGCAGCTCGCCCGGGCGCTCGGGGACGCCCGCGACGCGCGCGCGGCGGGCCGCCCGGTGGTGCGGCTGCACCTGCAGAACCGCTGGGCGGGGCTCGCCCGGCTGCTCGACTCCGCCAGAGGAGACCCCGGAAGAGGAGGGGAGTGAGCGCGCCGCCCGGCGTCGCGCCCCCGCTTCAGTTCGTTCCCTTTTCGTCCGTTCACGCATCAGAGCACGGGGTCAGGACCAAGATGTTCGAAGTACTGGTACGACTAGGCACCGAGCCGCCGGAGGCGGCGTCGAAGGCAGTGCCACCGGAGGGGGCCACGTGACCGACCCAGCCAATCCGCTCCGCGACCCGCGGGACAAGCGCCTGCCGCGGGTGGCCGGGCCGTGCGTCCTCGTGCTGTTCGGGGTCACCGGGGACCTGTCACGCAAGAAGCTGCTGCCGGCCATCTACGACCTGGCGAACCGGGGGCTGCTGCCGCCGGGCTTCTCCCTGGTCGGCTTCGCCCGCCGCGACTGGGACCACCAGGACTTCCGGGAGATCGCTCACGAGTCGGTCAAGAAGCACGCGCGGACCCCGTTCCGCGAGGACGTGTGGACGCACCTGTCGGAGGGCATGCACTTCGTCCCCGGCACGTTCGACGACCCGGGCGCGTTCGACGCGCTGTCGATGGCCGTCAAGGAGCTCGACGCGACACGCGGCACGGGCGGGAACTACGCGTTCTACCTGTCGATCCCCCCGAAGTTCTTCCCGGAGGTCGTGGAGCAGCTGCAGCGCTGCGGGCTGGCCGACCCCAGCGAGGAGGCCTGGCGGCGGGTCGTCATCGAGAAGCCGTTCGGGCACGACCTGAAGAGCGCGGTCGAGCTGAACGACACCGTGCACCGCGTCTTCCCCGAGGAGTCGATCTTCCGGATCGACCACTACCTCGGCAAGGAGACGGTGCAGAACATCCTGGCGCTGCGGTTCGCCAACGCGATGTTCGAGCCGATCTGGAACCGTTCGTACGTCGACCACGTGCAGATCACGATGGCCGAGGACATCGGCATCGGCGGCCGCGCCGGGTACTACGACGGGATAGGCGCCGCCCGCGACGTCATCCAGAACCACCTGCTGCAACTGCTGGCGCTGACGGCCATGGAGGAGCCCACGTCGTTCAGCGCCGAGGCGGTCCGCGCCGAGAAGGCCAAGATCCTGTCCTCGGTGCGGGTGCCCGGGGACCTCGCGGAGGCCACCGCGCGCGGCCAGTACGCGGCCGGATGGCAGGGCGGCGTGAACGTCAGCGGCTACCTGGAGGAGGACGGCATCCCCGCCGACTCCCGCACCGAGACCTACGCGGCGATCAAGCTGGAGATCGAGAACCGGCGCTGGGCGGGCGTCCCGTTCTACCTGCGGACCGGCAAGCGCCTCAGCCGCCGGGTGACGGAGGTGGCGATGGTGTTCCAGAAGGCGCCGCACCTGCCGTTCTCTCACACCGACACCGAGGAGCTCGGGCAGAACGCCCTGGTCATGCGGGTGCAGCCGGACGAGGGCATCACGGTCCGGTTCGGCTCGAAGGTGCCCGGCACCTCGATGGAGATCCGCGACGTCAACATGGACTTCGCCTATGGCGAGTCGTTCACCGAGACCTCCCCGGAGGCGTACGAGCGGCTGCTGCTGGACGTGCTGATCGGCGACCCGCCGCTGTTCCCGCGCCAGGAGGAGGTCGAGCTGTCCTGGAAGATCCTCGACCCGATCGAGGAGTTCTGGGCGAGCCGCGGCGGTCTCGAACAGTACAAGTCCGGCGGCTACGGGCCCGACTGCACCGATGAGCTGATGGCGCGGGACGGGCGAGTCTGGCGGCGGCTCTAGATGAACGGGGGCTCTGCATGAACATCGACCTCACCGGTACCACCACGCGCAAGATCCAGGACGCGCTGACGCAGTCGCGGCATCTGATGGGCGGCCCCGCCGTCGGCATGGTGCTCACGCTGATCATCGTGACCGACGAGTCGGCGCAGTACGACGCGGTGCGCGCGGCGACGGAGGCGGCCCGCGAGCATCCCTGCCGGGTGCTGACCGTCATCTCCCGCGACCCGCGCGGCGGCTCGTCCCGGCTGGACGCGGAGATCCGGATGGGCGAGACCGGCCCGGGCGAGACGGTGCTGCTGCGCATGTACGGGCCGCTCGCCGAGCACGCCGACTCGGTGGTCGTCCCGCTGCTGATGCCCGACACCCCGGTGGTGACGTGGTGGCCGGGCGGCAAGGTGCCGAAGGTGCCGGCCCTGGACCCGCTCGGGGTGCTGGCGCAGCGCCGGGTGACCGACTCCTACGCGGCCCGCGACCGGCTCGGCACCCTCGCGCAGCTCGCCGAGGGGTACCGTCCGGGCGACACCGACTTCACCTGGACGCGGCTGACCTCGTGGCGGTCGCTGCTGGCCGCCGCGCTCGACCAGGACCACGACGAGATCACGGGCGGCGAGGTGACGGCCGAGCCGGACAGCCCGAGCGCGGAGCTGCTGGCGGCGTGGCTGTCGGTCCGGCTGGGCGTCCCGATCGGCCGGACGGTCTCCGAGGGGCCCGGCATCACGGGCGCGCGGCTGACGACGACGGGCGGCGACATCCAGATCCACCGCCCCGACGGGCGGGTCGCGACGCTGTGCCGGCCGCGCCAGCCCGACCGGCAGGTGTCGCTGATGCGGCGGCCGATGGCCGAGCTGCTGGCCGAGGAGCTGCGCCGGCTCGACCCCGACGAGGTGTACCGCGACGCCGCCGCCCGGTTCGCCAAGGACCTCGCCGGCGGGTCGACGGAGGAGGGCGTGGCGAGCGAGCCGCTGTCGGCGACGGCGGAGGCGGCGCGGACCGGGCCCGCCGAGGGGGACGCGGACGCGTCCGGCGGGCGGGGTGACGCGTGAACGCCCCGTCGGTCCTGGTCCACCGCGACCAAGGCGTGCTCGCCGAGGCGGTCGCGGCACGGCTGGTGACGCGGATCGCGGACGCCCAGGCGGCACGCGGCTCGGCGTCGGTGGTGCTGACCGGCGGCGGCGTCGGCACGGCGGTGCTGGCCGCGCTGGCCGGCGCCGGGGCGCGCGACGCGATCGACTGGGGGCGCCTGGACGTGTGGTGGGGCGACGAGCGCTTCCTGCCCGCCGGCGATCCGGAGCGCAACGAGACCGGCGCCCGGGAGGCGCTGCTCGACCACGTCCCGGTGGATCCGGCGCGGGTGCGTCCGATGCCGGCGGCGGACGGGCCGGACGGCGACGATCCGGAGGCCGCGGCGGAGCGGTACGCCGCCGAGCTGCGGTCCGCCGCGGGTCCCGGCGGCGGGGGCCCGGTGCCCTCGTTCGATGTGCTGATGCTAGGCGTGGGCCCGGACGCGCACGTCGCGTCGCTGTTCCCGGGGATGCCGGCGCTGCGGGACGGGCGTCCGGTGGTGGCCGTGCGGGACGCCCCGAAGCCGCCGCCGACGCGTATCTCGCTGACGTTCGCCTCGCTGCGCGCCGCACGCGAGGTGTGGGTGCTGGCGTCCGGCGAGTCCAAGGCCGAGGCCGTCCGGCTCGGGCTGGCGGAGACCGATCCCGTGAAGGCGCCGGTCGCGGGCGCCCGGGGCCTTGAGCGGACCCTGTTCCTGCTGGACCGGGCGGCCGCCGCGCAGCTTCCGCCGGAGCGCGCCACCGGATCCTGACGCTGCCGGCCGAGCGCGGGTGAGCTGGGCGAACCTTGACCCGCCTGAGAGAAAACCGAAGAGTACGGCTCCTTCCGCATGCCTTCCGTAAAACCGCGCATACCCTGACGAGGGGGTAACCCGCGTCTAAGCGTGAGGAGTCTCAGGTGCTCAAGGGTCGGACCGGGACCGCGAGTGCGGCGATCATCGGGGCGGCGGTCATCGCGGTCGCCGGCTGCTCGTCCGGCGGCGACGGCGGCGGCGAGGGCGGCGACGGCGACGGCAGGGCGGCGGACCCGGTGAAGCTGTCCATCACCCCACCGACCGGCACGAAGCAGGTCGCGCCCGACAAGCCCGTCGTCGTCCGGGCGGAGAACGGCAAGCTGACGAACGTCACCCTCACCTACGGAAAGAAGGGTGAGAAGGCCGAGGGCAGGCTCGCAGCGGACGGCACGTCGTGGCGGTCGTCGTGGACGCTGAGGCCGTCCACCACGTACACGCTCACCGCGAAGGGCACCGGCCAGGACGGCGAGAAGGTCGACGCGACCTCCACGTTCACGACGCTGAAGCCGGCCGGGAAGCTGGAGAGCGGCATGTCGCCGCTGGACGGCGAGACCGTCGGCGTCGGCATGCCGGTCCAGCTGCTGCTGTCGCGGCCGGTGAGCACGAAGGCCGGCAAGATCGCGGTGGAGAAGTCCCTTGAGGTCCAGATGTCGGAGCCCGTCCAGGGCGCCTGGTACTGGATCAGCGACAAGGAGGTCGACTTCCGTCCCCGCGAGTACTGGCCGACCGGCCAGAAGGTGAAGGTCACCGCTCACCTGGCGGGCGTGAAGGTGGCCGACGGCGTGTACGGCGTCGAGGACCGCACGGCGAGCTTCACCGTCGGTGAGCGGCACATCACCACCGTCGACGCCAAGAAGCACCGTGCGACGGTCACCGAGAACGGCGAGACGGTGAAGACCTTCAACGTCAGCCTCGGCAAGCCCGGCCACGAGAGCTACAGCGGGACGATGATCGCGCAGGAGAAGGCGAAGGACATCATCATGGACTCGGCGACGACCGGTAACCCGGGCGAGTACCGGATCCCGACGAAGTGGAACGTCCGCCTCACCTACAGCGGCGTGTTCGTGCATTCGGCGCCGTGGTCGACCGCCGCCCAGGGCAGCGACAACGTCAGCCACGGGTGCGTGAACATGTCACCCCAGAACGCCAAGTGGTTCTACGACTTCACCAACCGGGGCGACGTCGTCAAGGTGACGGGAACCTCCCGGAAGCTGGAGTTCGGCAACGGCCCGACGCCGTGGGCGAAGTCCTGGGAGGGCTGGCTGGAGGGCAGCGCGATCGGCAAGCCGGTCATGGGCACCCCGCTCAAATGACCCCCGCGCCGGGAGCCGCCGGCGATGCCGCTGGCACACTTGGTGCCATGCAGAAGCTCTCGTTGGACGCACTGGTACGGGACCATCTCAAGCGCGCCGCCGCGGCCTCCACCGGACGCAGCGCCGACACCGTCTACGGCGGTCACGAGCACGTCCTGCGCCAGACGCTCATCGCGCTGACCTCGGGCACGACGCTGTCGGAGCACGAGAACCCCGGGGAGGCGACGATCACGGTCCTGCACGGGCGGGTGCGGCTGCTGAGCGGCGAGAACTCCTGGGACGGCATCTCCGGCGACCTGCTGATCATCCCGGCGGCGCGGCACAGCCTGGAGGCGCTGGAGGACTGCGCGATCCTCCTTACCGTCGCCAAGCTCCCCTGAGCGGCCGGCCGGGGCGGCCGGGGTCAGCCGCGCCGCAGGTGCGCGAGGCAGGCGCCGGGTTCGGCGAACGGCTCCAGCCGGTCGGCCTCGACCGGTGCGTCCAGTTCCGTCAGCGCCCCCTGCATGAGGCCGAGGTGGACGTCGCAGACGAGCGGCCCGTACTCCTCGGCGAGTTCCAGGAACGGGCAGTGCCGCAGCCGGATGACGTCCCCGTCGGGTTTCGGGGCGAAGTCGAGGTCGTCGAGGAGGGCGGTGAGCCGTTCGGCGGCCTCCTCGTCGGTCATCCGCTTGAACGGAGGCGGGCGGTCGACGAGGAACCGGCCCCATTCCCGTCCGGCCTGCGCGGCGCTCTCCCGCGCCCGCGGGCCGTCCGACGCCAGCCGGCTGAGCAGGATCTGGGCGAGGAGCCGGTAGCCGCGGGCGCCGCCGCGGTCCATCCCGGCGCGGGGGGTGTAGACGGTGCGGGGACGTCCGGGGCCGGAGGGCTGTTCGACGGTGCGTTCCACGGCGCCCTCGGCGGCCAGGGCGTCCAGGTGGAAGCGCGCGGTGTTGGCGTGCACGCCGAGCCGCCCGGCGATGTCGGTGACGCCGAGGGGTGCGCCGGCGTCGCGGAGGACGTCCAGGACCTCGCGGCGGCGCGGACCTTCCGTTGCCATGGCGCTCATTCCTCCTCCCGTTCTTACGAATATACCTGTAATAATCGTGTCAATCGAAGTGCGCAGAGCGCGGATACCAAAGTCGATGGCGGGCCGACCTGCGGCCGCTTCCGGGGCATGGCGGCGTGGCTAACGTTGGCCCCGTGGATCTCAGGCGACCGTGGCGCGACTGGCTCGGCGACCTGGCGGTCGCCGCCGGGGCGGTGCTGCTCGGCACGCTGATGCTCCTGGCGTCCTTGAGCGACTTCCCCGAAGGGTCCAAGACCGCGATACCCCGGGACATCGCGACCGGGGCGGTCTCCTGCGCCGTCCTGCTGCTGTGGCGGCGCCGGTACCCGGTCGCGGTCGCCCTCGTGCTGATGGCGCTCCAGTTGACGGCGGCGACCGTGCTCGGCACCGCCGCGGCCGCGGTGTTCTCCGTCGCGATGCTCCGGCCCTGGCGGACGAGCATCCCGGTCGCGGTCGCGGCCGGGCTGGCGGTCGCCGGGCTGTTCTGGCTCGCGCCGCTGTCCGAGCGCGAGTTCCGGGAGGGGATCGTCGCCTTCGGCCTGCTGTACGCGGTGCTGGTGTCGTCGGGGATGCTGGTGCGGTCCCGGCGGCAGCTCATCGCGTCGCTGAAGGAACGGGCCCGCGCCGCCGAGACCGAGCAGCGGCTGCGCGTCGAGGAGGCCCGGCTGCTGGAGCGCGAGCGGATCGCCCGCGAGATGCACGACGTCCTCGCGCACCGCATCTCGCTGCTCGCCGTGCACGCGGGGGCGCTGGAGTTCCGCCCGGACGCGCCCGCCGACCAGCGCGAGGCGGCGGGGATCATCCGGCAGAGCGCCTACGAGGCGATGGAGGACCTGCGCGAGGTGATCGGGGTGCTGCGGGACGACACGCCCGGCACCGACCCGGAACGGCCGCAGCCGACGCTCGCCGACGTGTCCGGGCTCGTCCGCGAGTCGCGGCGCGCCGGGGGCCGCGTCACCCTGGACGAGAACGTCCCCGACCCGGGCCGCGTCCCGTCGCGCGTGGGGCGGCACGCCTACCGGATCGTCCAGGAGGGGCTGACCAACGCCCGCAAGCACGCGCCCGGCGCCGACGTCCGGGTGCGGCTCGACGCCGGGGCGGACCTGGACATCGAGATCGTCAACGGGCTGCCGCCCGACCCGCCGGCCGCGCTCACGATGCCCGCGTCGGGCGCGGGCCTCGTCGGCCTCGCCGAGCGGGTGGCCCTGCTCGGCGGCACGCTGGAGCACGGCCGCACCGGCGACGGCCGCTTCCGGCTCCGCGCCCGCCTCCCCCTGTAGCCCGGGCCCGAGCGCGCATGCCGCACCGGACGCTGGGAAGGTGGAGGGCATGGCATCGAACTCCTCACCGCAGCCCGTACTGGAGGAACTCGACCGCGCCGTCTGCATGCGGCTCCTCGGCGACGGCGGCATCGGCCGCATCGCCTTCGACGACGGCGAGGGCCCCACGGTCGTCCCCGTGAACTACGCCGTGGACGGGGACGCGGTGGTCTTCCGGACGTCGGTCTCGGGCCGGCTGAACCGCAGCCTGCTGACGGCCGTGGTGGGCGGCGCGGTCAGGGCGGCCTTCGAGGTCGACAGGTTCGACGAGTCGACCCGCGAGGGCTGGAGCGTCCTGGTGCGCGGCGGCGCCCACCCGCTGACCGACGAGGAGAAGGCGACCGCCGCACAGGTCCAGCCATGGCCCGGCGGCGACCGCGAGGCGTGGTTCCGGCTGTCGGCACTGGAGGTCAGCGGGCGGCGGCTGCACCGGCCGTAGTCGGCGCACGGGCCGTGGGCCCGCGGGCCGTTAGGGTGACGGAATGGACTCCCCGCCCATCCGCGTGCTGATCGTCGACGACGACGCGCTCGTCCGCGCCGGCCTGTCGATGATGCTGTCGAACGCCGGCGACCTCGAGGTCGTGGGAGACGTCGCCGACGGCGCCGAGGTGGTGTCCGCCGTGAACCGGTACCGGCCCGACGTGGTCCTGATGGACATCCGGATGCCCCGGGTGGACGGGCTCGCCGCGACCGAGCTGCTGCGCGCCCGCCGCGAGCCGCCCGAGATCATCATCCTGACGACGTTCGACACCGACGACCACATCGTGCGCGCGATGCGGGCGGGCGCGAGCGGCTTCCTGCTGAAGCACACGCCGCCGCCCGGCATCGTCCGGGCGATCCGGGAGGTCGCCGCCGGTGAGCCGATGATGTCGCCGGCGGTTCTGCGCAAGATGATGTCCCATGTCGCCGCCTCCGGCGCCGACCCGCGCCAGGCCCGCGCCCGGGAACTGCTGGACCGGCTGAGCGACGGGGAGCGCGCCGTCGCCGCGCTCGTCGGACGCGGCCGCACCAACAGCGAGATCGGCAAGGAGCTGTCCCTCAGCGTCGCCACCGTGAAGGCGTACGTGTCGCGGCTGCTGACCAAGCTGGAGCTGAACAACCGCGTCCAAGTGGCCCTCCTCGTCCACGACGCCGCCCTCGACGACTAGCTCTTCGGCCCCCGCGGCGTCAGAGGGACGTTGCGGAGGAGCAGGGCCGCCACGAGGCCCGCCGCCAGGACGGGGAGGGCGGTGAGGAACAGGTCGGAGAAGGCGGCCGCGAACGCCTCCGCGACACCGTCCTGCACGGGCCCGGGGAGCCTGGACAGGACCTCGGGCCGGACGGCGTCACCGAATACGGGCACCTGGCCGTCGGGGACGCGCCGTCCGATCTCCTCGGCGAACCGGCTCGACACGATGGCGCCGAACACCGCCATGCCCGCGGCGGTGCCGAGCATCCGCGTCGCGAAGACGCCGGAGCTCGCCGCGCCCAGGTCGCGGCTCGGGGCGGCGTTCTGCGCGATGAGCATGACGACCTGCTGGGACAGCCCCGCCCCGAACCCGAGCAGCGCCATGTAGCACCCGGCGGTGAACAGTCCCGTTCGGGCGTCCATCGTGGCAAGGAGCGCGATGCCGACCGCGCTGAGCGCCATGCTCGCGGCGGGCAGCCGGTGGTAGCGGCCGGTCCGGTGGATGTACTTGCCGGCGCCCATCGCGGCGGCGACGAGGCCGAGCATCATCGGCAGGAGCAGCAGGCCCGAGTCCGCCGCCCCCACTCCCCCGACGACCTGGAAGAACATCGGCAGGTAGGTGGCGAGCCCGAACCCGGTCGCGCCGCCCACGGCCGCGACGGCGCAGGCCACGGCGAACGACCGGTCGCGGAACAGCCGGGGCGGGATGACCGGCTCGGCGGCCGTCCGTTCGGCCAGGACCCACACGGTGAACAGCACCGCCGCCCCGGCCCCGAGGCCGAGGACGACCGGCGAGCCCCACGCGTAGCGCGTCCCGGCCCAGCTGGTGAACAGCGTGAAGCAGGTGACGGCCGCGCCGAGCAGGACGATGCCGAGGTAGTCGATCCGGGGCCTGCGGTCCGGCTTGGGCAGCCGCAGGAACAACACGGTCGTCGCGGTCGCGGCGACGCCGAGCGGCAGGTTGACGTAGAACACCCACCGCCAGGAGGCGTGGTCGGTGAGGAAACCGCCGATCAGCGGGCCCGCGATGCTGGAGACCGCGAAGATCAGCGCCGAGTAGCCCTGGTACTTCGCGCGCTCCCGCGGCTCGAACAGGTCGCCGGTCAGCGCGAACATCGAGCTGAGCAGGCAGCCGGCGGCGGCGCCCTGGACGACGCGGAACACGATCAGCCAGTTCATCGACGGGGCCGCCCCACACGCCGCCGACCCCGCCATGAAGCCGAGGAGCCCGATCAGCAGGATCGGCCGGCGTCCGAACAGGTCCCCCAGGCGTCCTGACAGGGGGACGGTGACGCTGGTGGCCAGCACGTACGCGGTCGACACCCACGCGAGCCGGTCGAGTCCGCCGAGGTCTCCGACGAGCGTGGGCAGCGCGGTGCCGAGCACCGTCGCGTCCAGGGAGGACATGAGCCCCGCGAGCATCAGCCCGCCGAACACCAGCAACCGGTGCCGGTGACTCATCGGCATCGTCTCGGCCGGGCGGGGTAGTCCGACAATCATGTGCACCTCACAGTCATATGCGTAACGCAATTGAATGCTAGACGCATGCAGATGAGGGACGCAACCTAGCTAGACTGGTCACCATGAGCGAGGAGTCGTCGCGCGACGGAGTCAGATATGACGGGGCGATGGACGCCGTCGAGCGGAGCATGGTCAAACTGCGGCGCGGCATGTCGCGGCAGCGGCTGGGCAAGGCGGCGATCCGGGAGCACAACCTCCCCGTGGACGTCCAGATCCTGCACGTCGTGGACATCATCGACGAGGGCCCCGACGACGCCGGCCAGGAGATGAGCGTCGGCCTGGTCGCCGCCCGCCTGGGCGTCGACGCGTCCCGGGGCAGCCGCATCGTCGCGGAGGCCGTCAAGTCCGGGTACGTCCGCCGCGTCGCGTCCCAGGAGGACGGCCGCCGCATCCACCTGGAGCTCACCGGCGCCGGGCAGGCCATCGTGGACGCCACCCGCCGCACCCGCCACGAGCACTTCGCCAAGGCCATGGGCGACTGGACGGACGAGGAGCGCACCGAGTTCGCCCGCCTCCTGTCCCGCTTCGTCCACTCCTACGACGACTGACCGGCGACGATCGATGGGAGGGCGGTTCGCGGTCGGCGACCACTAGGCTCGCCCAGGTGGACGAAGGCGAACTTCTGACGCGGGCCCGCGCCGGCGACCCGGCGGCGTTCGACCGGCTGACCGCCCCCTACCGGGGTGAGCTGAAGGCGCACTGCTACCGCATGCTCGGCTCGCTGCACGACGCGGAGGACGCGCTGCAGGAATCGATGCTCGCCGCCTGGCGCGGCCTGGGCGGCTTCGAGGGACGCAGTTCGCTGCGCACCTGGCTGTACCGGATCAGCACCAACGCGTGCCTGCGGCTGAGCTCCAAACGCCCGCGGCGCGTCCTGTCCCCCGACCACGGCCCGCCGCGCAGCGGCACCGACGACCTCGGCGAGCCGGTGGCCGGCCCGGTGTGGCTGGAACCGTGGCCGGACGACGTCGCCGCCGACGATCCCGGCCCCGCCGGCGCGTTCGCCCGCCGCGAGGGCGTGGAACTGGCCTTCGTCGCGGCGTTGCAGCACCTGCCGTCCACCCAGCGCGCGGTGCTCATCCTCCGCGAGGTGCTGGAGTTCTCCGCCGCCGAGGTCGCCGGGTTCCTCGACATCACACCGGCCGCGGTCAACAGCGCCCTGCAACGCGCCCGCAAGGCCGTCCAGGAGCGGGTACCGCCCACCACGCAGCAGGCCGAACTGTCGGCGCTCGGCGCGGACGGGCAGCGGGAGCTGATCGACGCCTTCGTGACCGCATGGGAACGCGCCGACGTGGACACCCTCGTCACCCTCCTCGCCGACGACGTCCGCTTCACCATGCCGCCGCTGCCCGCCTGGTTCGACGGCCGCGACAGCGTCGTCCGGTTCCTCACCGAACGCGTCTTCGCCACGCCCTGGCGCCTCGTGCCGATCCGGGCCAACGGGCAGCCCGCGTTCGCCTGCTACCAGCAGAACCCCGACGGGCGCTTCCGGATCGGCGCGATCAACGTCCTCGGCCTCCGCGACGGCCTGATCACCGAGATCTCCGGCTTCCTCGACCCCGGCCTGTACCCCCTCTTCGAACTTCCGGAGGAATTCTCCTCCTGACCGATGAATCCGCGGCGTCCGCTGTCTCTCCCCCGGTGAAAGCACATCCGAGAGGAGAACACCGATGCGCAAGCTGATCGTCACCAACATGATCTCGCTCGACGGCTACTACGAGGGGCCGGGCAACAACGTCATGGCGCTCCCCTTCGACGAGGGCTTCAGCGAGTACAACGCCGAACGCCTCCGCGCCGCCGACACCCTCCTGCTGGGACGCGCCACCTACGAAGGCTTCAGGAGCTATTGGCCGCCGATCGCGGACGACACCTCCCAGCCGCCGGTGGAGCGCGAGATCTCCCGCCTCAACACCGCCATGGACAAGGTCGTGGTCTCCGACACCCTCACCCCGAACCAGACGGCCCCCTGGAACAACACCGAGATCGTCAAGCGCGCCGACGCCCACGCCCGGGTCGCCGCCCTCAAGGAGAGCCCCGGCAAGGAGATCATCATGTTCGGCAGCCACACGCTGTGGAACGACCTCCTCGTCGCGGGTCTGGTCGACGAACTGCACCTCATGATCGGCGCGGGCGTCCTCGGCGCCGGCACCCGGGTGTTCGAGGGCCCCGCCCCGGTCCGGCTGCGGCTCCTGGAGTCCCGTACCCTCCCGGACTCCAGCCTCGTCCTCACCCGCCACGCCCCCGCCGCATGACGCACCTCCACCCCGGCGGCCTCCGCGCCGCCGGGGTGGCCACGCGGACCGGGCCGCACTACTTTGAGTGCGGTGGATTTCGTCAAAGCGGCCGCCTTGATCGCCCTCGGCACGGGCCTTCTGTGGGGCTGCCGGGTGGAGATGCTCGCCTGGTCCCGTCGGCGTCGCCGCGGAGTACGCACGACCGGGATCGTCGTCGGGCACCGCTCACCGGCCACCGCGGGTCCCGGAACCGTGCAGCGGTCGGGAGTCTTCGAGTTCATGACCGAGGACGGCCAGGTGGTTCAGGCGACCAGTTCGCTGTCCACCCCGCGCGGCCCGAAGATCGGAACCCGGATCCCCATCGTGTACGACCCGGCAGACCCCGCGGGCAGCGCGGACCGCCCCGGCGTCCTCACCTTCAAGATCGTCGCACTGCTCCCCGTCATGCTCGCCATCGGCACGGCCCTCACCATCTACGGCGTCACACTCCTGACCTGAAGCGCCGCCGTCAGGCGGCGACCGCGACCAGGGCGGCGGCCCGGCGGACGTGCTTGTCGACGGCGTCCCGGAAGCCCGGATCGCCCAGCATGGGGCCGAACCAGTGCTCAACCTGCCTGGCCAGCTCGATGAAGCACGGCACGTCCTGCTCACGGGCGAGTCTGATGATCAATCGAGGCGCTTGCGGAGCAGGCAGAACTCGTTGCCCTCCGGGTCGGCGAGGACGACCCAGCTCTCCTCCCCCGTCTGCCCGACGTCGGCGTGCCGCGCCCCGGCGGCCAGCAGCCGCTCAAGTTCGGCGTCCTGGTCGCGGTCCGTGGGGTTGACGTCGATGTGCAGCGGCAGCTTGTCCGCCCTGGCGTCCTCGCTGGGACTGAGGACGAGCGTCGGCTGGAGCCCACCGAACCCTTCCGGGGGACCGATCTCGATCCCGTCGTCGTCCCGTTCCAGCACCACGAACCCCAGCACCTCGCACCAGAACTCCGCGAGCCTCTCCGCATCGCGGCAGTCGAGCACGAGCTCAGTGATCCGACAAGCCACAGCCTTCACCCTCCACTTTCACGCGAAGTCGAGCGCACCGCTCTTCACCTCATCGAGGAAGGCACGCCACTCGGGCTTCGTGAAATCGAGCACCGGCCCGGAGGCGTCCCTGGAGTCACGCGCTGCGACAATCTGCCCCAGAGCCGCGACTTCCACACAGTTGCTCGGATGATCAGTGCTGTAGCTGCTCTTGCGCCACGGAGAAGGTGGAACACTCATAGTTCAGACGCTATCGCCTCGATAAGCGCACGGGAATCCGACTTCGAGAGAGCAAGGGCCTGGAGTTCCGCGTACACCCGTTCGTAATACTCGATGCTCGGCGGCTCATCGATGAGCCAGCCACGCGTCAGGCAGTCCACGGCGACGACCTTCATGGGGTCGTCCGAACCGACATCGAGGATCGTGAAGGAGCCGGCCATCCCTGGATGTGCGCCGACAGTCCCGGGCACGACCCGCAGATCCAAGTGCTCCCTCTCCGTGACTTCCACCAGCTTCCAGCACTGGGAGCGCATCACGTCCCGGCCGCCGACCATCAGTCGCAGCACAGGCTCACCGATGATCCAGGCCGCCCGCATGGACGGGCGGTCGAGGATGCGTTGCCTCGCCATACGGAACGCGATCGCGTTCTTGTCCCGAGGCTGAACCCGGACGGGCTCGTACGCCGCGAAAACCGCTCGGGTATAAGCCTCCGTCTGAAGGAGCCCAGGCACGGCGACCGTCTCGAAGGAACGTGAGCGCGAGGACTCAGCTTCGAGGGAGGCGAAATCGACGCTGAACGCGTCCTCATGGCTCATGTAGTCACGCCACCAGCCCTCTTTGCGGCCCTGAGCAGCGAGATCGAGCAGACGCTTTCGCTCCTTCTCCTCGGTGACGCCGTAGTGGTCGAGAATCTGGCGGAGGTCGCGGGGGCGGATGGCACGGTGGCCGTTCTCGTAAGCGCTGAGGGAAGCCGGCGACCGTTCGACCAGACGGGCCGCCGCGTCCTGCGTCAGGTTGCGTTCTTCGCGGTACCGGCGGAGCGCCTGACCGATCTTGCGGCGCCGGTACGACAATCGGTCATCTGACGTCATGCACTCATTCTGTCACCGTGTGTGACAGCAATGGTCCGCTCCGCCGAAGTTAGATGCATCCGGACTTCGATACTTCAGCTTCTCCATGGACCCGCGACGGATGGCCCTCACCTCGCGGGAACGTGTTGATGCGGTGACGGAGGGCGATCAGCCTTGGCGGGTGACATTCGGAGGAGGAATCACGATGACATCCGCCAAGGTGGGAGAGCTGGAGCTTCTCGCCGTGCTCACGCTTCCCGGCGTGGAGCGTTCCGTCCGGCATGCCCGGCTGTTCCTCCGGGACACGCTCGTCCCGGACCTCGTGTCGCCCGGTGACGAACTGCTGGACGACATGGCGCTCGTGGTGGCCGAGTTCGCGGGGAACGGGATCAGGCACACCGCGTCAGGGCGGGGCGGGGAGATCCACATCGCGTTGTGGGCGGGTGAC
The DNA here is from genome assembly GCF_040650055.1 of Spirillospora sp. NPDC048819. Lineage (NCBI taxonomy): Bacteria > Bacillati > Actinomycetota > Actinomycetes > Streptosporangiales > Thermomonosporaceae > Spirillospora > Spirillospora sp. NPDC048819. The sequence continues at coordinate 100,692 of NZ_JBEZGN010000014.1, forward strand.
GGTGTCCTGCGGGCCGAGGTCAGTGATGACGGGGCGGGCGGGGAGCGGCCGGTTCTGCGGGACGCCCAGGACGGCGAGAGCGGGCGGGGCCTGCAGATCGTCGATGCGCTCGCGTCCCGCTGGGGACACCGGCCCGACGGCTCGCGCACCACGGTGTGGGCGGAGTTCCCCGCGCGGGTGCAGCGCTGATCCGCCTACATCCGTGGTTGCGGCTCGGGCGTTCGGCGGTACCCCAGAAGTTGCGGGGAGCGTCCACACAGGCGGGCCGTAAGGGTGAAGGTCCTGGCCAGGGTGCCGCCTAGGCTGGTCGCATGGCTGGTTGGTCTGGGCTGCGCGTCCGGAGGGCGGACGGGGTTCTGGCCGGTGGCGTCCTGCTGCTGGTGGGCGCCGGCAGCGTGCGGTCGCTGATCGGCGCCCGCGAGGAGCCCTGGTCGGTCACCGCCCTGTCCTGGGTCCTGATCACCGTCGCCTGCGGGGCGCTGTACTTCGGCCGCCGCCGCCCGGTGGCGGCCGCGGTGGTCGCGGTGGTGGCCACGGGCGCCCACTACGTCACCAGCGCCTACGACGGGCCGCTGCTGATCGCGCCCATCGTGGCGCTCTACATGATCGCGGCCCAGGGGCGGATCCAGGCGGCCGTCGCCGTCGCCGCCCTGATCGTCATCGCGACGGGCGCGGGGACGCTCGCGGGCGCCGAGGACGTCAACGGGGTCGCGGTGTTCATGCTGACCGGGTGGGTCGTGGCGATGGTGGCGCTGGGTTGGGTCCGGCACAGTCGCCAGGTCTACCTGCGTGAGGCCGAGCAGCGCGCCGCCGGTGAGGAACGGCTTCGCATCGCCCGCGACCTGCACGATGTGGCCGGGCACCACATCTCGCTCATCAACGTCCAGGCCGGGACGGCGCTGCACCGCTTCCGCCGCGACCCGGCGCAGGCCGAGGCCGCCCTCGCGGCGATCAAGGAGTCGAGCCGGGACGCGCTGCGCGATCTGCGCGCGACGCTCGGGGTGCTGCGGCAGGCCGACGAGGAGGCGCCGACCGCGCCCGTGGCGGGTCTCGACAGGATCGGCGAACTGGTCGAGTCGGCACGGGCGGCGGGACTCACGGTCCGTCTCCGTTTCGCGGGCGAGGACGGGCCGCTGCCCACCGGTGTGGACCTTGCCGCATACCGAATCGTGCAGGAATCGCTGACCAACGTGGTCCGGCACGCCTCCGCCTCCGTGGCGACCGTGCGCATCGAGCGCGGGCCGCGGGCGGTCCTCGTCGAGGTCGCCGACGACGGCCGGGGCGCGGCGGACGGCGCCATGGGCGGCGGCGTCCGCGGGATGCGGGAGCGCGCCCGTGCGCTGGGCGGCGAACTGACCGCGGGCCCGGGACCGGACGGCGGCTTCCGCGTCCGGGCCTGCCTCCCCCATGAGAACGGAGCCTCATGATCAAGGTCCTGCTGGCCGACGACCAGCGGCTGGTGCGCGCGGGGTTCGGCTCCATCCTCGACGACGAGGACGACATCACCGTGGCCGGGGAGGCCGCGGACGGCGAGGAGGCCCTCGCCGCCTGCCGCGCACTGCGCCCGGACGTGGCGCTGATGGACATCCGGATGCCCGGCATGGACGGCCTGGAGGCCACCCGGCGCATCACCTCCGACCGGCGGCTCGACGGCGTCAGGGTCGTCATCCTGACCACCTTCGACCTGGACGAGTACGTCTACGGCGCGCTGCGGTCCGGTGCCGCCGGGTTCCTGCTCAAGGACACCGATCCGGAGGAGCTGATCTACGCCGTGCGGGTCGCGGCGCGCGGGGACGCGCTGATCACCCCGTCCGTCACCCGCCGCCTGATCGCCGAGTTCGCCGGACGGGTCAAGGCGCCCGTGCCCGGCCCCCGGCTGAAGGCCCTCACCGACCGCGAACGCGAGGTCATGCTGCTTGTGGCGGCCGGGCTCAGCAACGACGAGATCGCCGCCCGCCTCGTCCTCAGCCCGGCCACCGCCAAGACCCACGTCAGCCGCATCATGTCGAAGCTGGACGCGCGGGACCGCTCGCAGCTGGTCGTCCTGGCCTACGAGTCCGGCATGGTCAACCCGAGCTGGATGACCGGCGGGGCGCAACCACCGGGGTAGGCGGGCCGCGGCCCCGCAACCCGGGGGGTACGGCGAGTGCCCGCCGGAGGCCGATGCCGCGCGGCATCCCGCGTGCCGAGGCTGGACGGCATGAGCGCACTGTCCAGACAGGCCACCGGCGCCTTCGTCGGTCTCCTCGCCGGCGGGGCCGCGGGGTTCTTCCTCACCGAGTCGGTCGCCGTCTTCTTCCATCTCGTCCTCGACCACACGCTCGATGTGGAAGGCACCGGCGTCCTGCTGGCCGTCTTCATCGGCGTGCCCGTCCTGTGCGCCGCGGTCGGCGCCGTCATCGGCGCGAACCGCGCCGGCCGCCAGGGAGGTTGACCGCCATGTCCGCGAACACAGGGTCCTCGAACATCGGGTCTTCGAACACGGGGTCGCCGAGCAGCCGCACGGGCTTGTTCGGCCGCCTGGCCTCCTGGTCGCAGCGCCACCGCTGGGGTGCGCTCCTGCTGTGGGTGGTGGCGGTCGCGGCGATCACGGTCGGCTCGCAGGCGGCCGGCGCCACGTACCACAACGACTTCTCGCTGCCCGGAACCGATTCCCAGGCCGCGGCCGACCTGATGGAGGAGCACGGCTCGCTCCAGGCGGGCGCGACCGTCCAGATCGTCTTCAAGAACGCCCGGGGACTGAGCGGCGACCGCGCCGCCATCGACGGGATGCTGGACGAGGTGCGCGGGCTGCCGAGCGTCGCCGACGTCCAGGCGCCGGGCACCGGCTCGGTCTCCGAGGACGGAACGATCGGCTACGCCACCGTCACCCTCGGCGGCTCGGCCGAGGACGTGCCGTCGGCGCACGTCACCGAGATCATCGATACCGCGAAGGCCGCGGACGGGAACGGCCTGCAGGTCGAACTCGGCGGGGACGCGGTCCGGGGCGCGCAGGAGGAGGGCGGCGGAGGCGCCGAGGGCGCGGGGATGCTGGCCGCGCTGGTCATCCTGATCCTGCTGTTCGGCTCCCTCGTGGCCGCCGCGGTCCCGCTGGTCACCGCCCTGTTCGCGGTCGGCGGCGCGGTCGGGCTCATCGCGCTGGCCTCGCACATGTTCACCGTCGCCGACTTCACCCCGCCGATCATGATGCTGATCGGGCTGGGCGTCGGCGTGGACTACGCCCTGCTGATCTTCTACCGCTACCGGCACGAACTCCGCGGCGGCGCGGACCCGGCCGCCGCGGCCCGCGCGGCGCTGGACGCGGCCGGCCGGACGGTCTTCTTCGCCGGCTGCACCGTCATCATCGCGCTGCTGGGGCTGATCGTCCTCGGCCTCGGTGCGCTCCAGGGGGTGGCCCTGGCCGTGGCGCTGACGGTGCTGGTCACGATGGCGGCGTCGCTGACGCTGCTGCCCGCGCTCCTCGCGGTGTTCGGCGGCCGCATCCAGCGGCAGGTCCGCAAGCGTGGGGACCGCTCCAGGGACGACGGCTGGCGGCGGCTGGCCACGGCGGTGCAGCGCCGTCCCATCCCCGCGCTGCTGGTCGCCGTCGCGGCCCTGCTCGCCCTGTCGGCCCCCGCCCTCGACATGCGGCTCGGCTTCGCGGACGCGGGCAACGACGCCCCGTCCACCACCACCCGGCAGGCGTACGACCTGCTGGCGGAGGGGTTCGGCGCCGGCTTCAGCGGGCCGCTGGTCATCGTCACCGAAGGCCCGGCCGCGCAACTCCGGCCGGCGCTGGAGCAGACCGAGGGGATCGCCGCGACGACCCCGCCGCTGCCGTCGAAGGACGGTGCGGTGTCCACCGTGATCGCCTTCCCGGACACCGCGCCGCAGGACGAGGCCACCGCCGAACTGGTCCACACGCTGCGCGACGACGTGCTCCCGGCCCTCTCCCAGAAGACCGGCGCGGACTACCTCGTCGGCGGGCCCACGGCCGCCACCCAGGACTTCGCCGACTCGGTGTCGCAACGGATGCCGCTGTTCGTCGCCGTGGTCGTCGGCCTGTCCGCCGTCCTGCTCATGGTGGTGTTCCGCTCGGTGCTGATCCCGATCAAGGCCGCGCTGCTCAACCTGCTGTCCATCGCCGCCGCGCTGGGCGCCGTCACCCTGGTGTTCCAGGACGGCCGGTTCGGCGCGCAGCCCGGCCCGGTCGAGGCGTTCATCCCCGTGATGATCTTCGCGATCGTGTTCGGGCTCTCCATGGACTACGAGGTGTTCCTCGTCTCCCGCATCCATGAGGAGTGGGAGCGCACCGGGGATCCGGCGCACGCCGTCCGCGAGGGCCTGGCCGCCACCGGCAAGGTCATCACCGCGGCCGCCGCCATCATGATCGTCGTGTTCGCGGCGTTCATCCTGAGTCCCAGCCGGATGCTGCAGCAGTTCGGCCTGGGCCTCGCGGTCGCCGTCCTCCTGGACGCCGTGGTGATCCGCTGCCTGATCGTCCCGGCGGTCATGCAGCTGCTCGGCAAACACGCCTGGTGGCTCCCCGCCCCCGTGGCGAAGCGCCTTCCCAGGGTCGCTCTGGAACGCCCCAGCGGAACGTGACGGTCAGGCCAGGACGGTGCAGAGGGCGTCCAACGCGCCTGGGTAGGCGGAGCCTGGCGGGGTGCTGTAGCCGATGATGAGGCCCTGCGGGCGTCCGGAGGGGTTCTGCCAATGGTCGCGGAGGGGCATGAGGGCGAGACCGAGGGCCGCTGCGCGACGCACGATCTCGTCCTCCCCCGGGCCGTCGTCCGGGAGGAGGACGAGGGCGTGCAGGCCGGCCGCGATGCCCTGCACGCGGACGTGCGGTGCGCGGTCGCGGAGCGTCCCGACAAGGAGGTCCCGGCGGCGGCGGTAGCGGAGCCGCGACGCCCGGACGTGCCGGTCGTAGGCGTGGCCGCCGATCAGGTCGGCGAGGACGAGCTGCCCGAGCGACTGGGTGTGCGCGTCGGCGACGCGCTTGGCCTCGATGACGGGTTCGAGCAGGCGTTCGGGAAGCACCAGCCAGGCCAGGCGGAGCGCGGGGGCGAGGGTCTTGGACGCGGTGCCGGCGTAGACGACATGGTCGGGGGCCGTCCCCTGGAGGGCGCCGACGGGCTGCCGGTCGAAGCGGAACTCGCCGTCGTAGTCGTCCTCGATGATCGTCGCGCCGGTTTCGCGTGCCCAGGCGGTGAAGGCGCGCCGTCGGTCCGGATGGAGCGTCGCGCCGCACGGGTACTGGTGCGCCGGCGTCAGCACGGCCGCACCGGCCTGGTCGAGGGCTTCCGTACGCGCACCCAGGTCGTCCACCCGCAGCGGGACGACGCCGAGCCCGGCGTGCCGGACGGTGCCGCGGTGCAGCGGGTGGCCGGGTTCCTCCATCGCGACGGTGATCGTCCCGGCCTCGGCGAGGACGGCGGCCAGCAGGCCGAGGGACTGCGCGTAGCCGGACGTGATCACGATCCGGGCGGGGCCGGCGTGGACGCCCCGGGCACGGCCGAGGTAGCCCGCCAGGGCCTCGCGCAGTTCGGGCCTGCCGCGCGGATCACCGAGCGCGTGCACTTCGGGCGGCGCGGTCGTCAGAACGCGGCGGGTGGAACGCAGCCACGCGGCAGAAGGGAACGTGCTGAGGTCGGGCCGCCCCGGCAGCAGATCATGCGCGAAGTTCCCATGATCCCCGGGAAAGGCGTTCGCGCGCCGCACCGCCGGATTCGACGCGGACCCGGCCGAGGTGGAGCCGGCTGAGGTGAGGCCGTCTCGCCACGTGGGGGGCGGATGGGCGGCTTGCGCAACGCGTGTGGCCCAGCCGGGGACGGCGGTGAGGTATCCCTCGGCGGTCAGCTGGTCGTAGGCGGCGCTCACGGTGCCGCGCGAGAAGCCCAGTTCGAGGGCGAGGGCGCGGGTCGACGGCAGCGTGGCGCCGGGCGCGAGACGCCCCGTCGCGATCGCGGCGCGGAGAGCGCGTTCCAGCCCCGCTCGACGGCCACCGGACACATCCAGATCCAGATGAAGATCAACCCCGGAACCGGCCCAATCTTTCGACACGGAACCGGATCTTAATCTTGATCCGGTCGGGCCTTACGTTCGCGGCATGATTGTTTTCGCCCAGCTCAGCGACACGCATCTCGACACGACGGACGAACGGGCCGAACGCGCGGCGCGGGTCATGGAGCATGTGAACGACCTGCCGGTCGACGCCGTCCTGGTCACGGGGGACATCGCCGACCATGGCGAGCGCGCCGAGTACGAGCAGGCGCGCAAGCTGCTGGAATCCCCGCATCCGGTGTTCATGTGCCCCGGCAACCACGACGTCCGGGGACCGTACCGGGAAGTGCTCCTGGACGAGCCACCTGAAGACGGGCCGGTCAACAGAGTCCACATGGTGGCGGGCGCGAAGTTCGTGATGTGCGACTCCACGGTGCCCGGGGAGGATCGCGGGTTCCTCGACGACGCGACCATCGGCTGGCTCGACCGGGCCCTCGCCGAAGAGCCCGGCACCCCGGCGTTCGTCTGCTTCCATCACCCGCCGGTGACGCTGGGCATCCCGTACGTGGACGGAATCCGGCAGTTCGGCGTGGGGCGCCTGGCCGAGGTCATCGAACGGCATCCGCAGGTCGTGGCCGTCCTGTGCGGGCACGCGCACACGGCGGCGGCCACGACGTTCGCGGGACGGCCGCTGCTCGTCGCGCCCGGGGTCGTCTCCACGCTCAACCTGCCGTGGCAAGGGGGCGGCATCGCCGACTACGGCGCTCCCCCTGGGCTGGCGTTCCACGTCCTGGACGACGAGGGCCGCCTGATGACGCACTACCGCACCGTCTAGCGGCGGGTCGTCCAGGTGCGGGTGATCTCCTCGGCGGCGTCGCGGACGAGGGTCCCATAGCGGTCGACGGCCTCGGGGGTGAAGCGGTGGCGGGGTCCGCAGACGCTGATGGAGCCGTGGACCTCGCCGTCCGGGCCGAACAGGGGCGCGGCGACCGAGCCGGCGTCGACCTGCCGTTCGCCGAACGAGACGGCGACGCCGTCGCGGACCGTCTCGGTGAGGCGGGCGCGGAGGGCGGCGGCGTCGGTGACCGTCCGGTCGGTGAGGGCGGAGAGCGGGCGGGTCAGGAGGGACTCGCGGCGGTCCGCGGGGAGGAACGCGAGGATCACGCGGCCGGAGGAGCCGGCGTGCAGGGGGAACCTGCGGCCCACCTCGACCGTCATCTTGACCTCGCGGGGACTCTCGAACTGGTCGAGGTAGACCCGCTCGTCCCCGACCAGGCCGGACAGCGTGGTCGTCTCGGCGGTCTCGTCCCGCAGCCGGCGCAGGGCGGGCGCGGCGGCGTCGCGGACGTTGAAGCCGCGCAGCGCGCTGACGCCGAGCGCGACGGCGGCGGGGCCGAGCCGGTAGCCCGCCGCGCCGGTCTCGAGCACCTCGCGGGACACCAGCGACTGCAGGATCCGGTACACGACGGCCTTGGAGATGCCGAGTTCGCGGCTGATGGCGCTGACGCCGAGGTGTTCGGGCCCGCCGGCGAACAGCAGCAGCACGTCCGCGACCCGCCCGGCGACCTCGGTCCCCCCTTGGGCAGACGCTGCCGGCGGCGCGGTGGCGGTCTGGTCGGTCACGGGACGATCCTAGGGTTCAGCGTCCGCGGCGCAGGTATCGGCCGACCGGGTCGCCGGCGATCTCGCCGCCGGCGCAGACGCGGTGGCCGCGGACGAAGGTGTCGGTCACCTTGGCCGTCATGGCGAAGCCCTCGAACGGCGTGTACTCCTGCGTGGATTCGGAGTCGGCGGCGCGGACCGTCCAGGAGACGTCGGTGTCCACCAGGGCGATGTCGGCGTCGTAGCCCTCGGCGATGGTGCCCTTGTTGAGGAGCCCGTAGCGGCGGGCGGGGTTCCAGGACGTGAGCTGGGCGACGCGCTGGAGCGGCAGGCCGCGTTTGAGGCCCTCGCCGACGAGTCCGGGCAGCAGGTATTCGGCGCCGCCGAACCCGGACTTGGCGAGGAAGATGTCGTCGCGGTCGGCGCCGAACTTCATCTCGTCGCGGCAGCAGGCGTGGTCGCTGACGACCCAGTCGACGTCCCCGGCGAGGACGTGCCGCCAGAGCGCCTCAACGTCGGCGCGGTCGCGCAGCGGCGGGTTGACCTTGCCACCGAGGCCGTGTGCGGTGTCGACGTCGGCGAGGAGGTGCCCGATGGTGACCTCGCGGCGGAAGTCGATGTGGGGGAACGCGCCCGCCATGGTGAGCGCGGCCGACAGCGCCTTCTCCGACGACAGGTGCAGCAGGTTGATGTTGGGCAGGCCGGTCTCGTGCGCGAGGTAGGACGCGATGGTGACGGCGAGGCCCTCCGAGTGCGGCGGGCGGGACGCGCTGTAGGCGCGCAGGCCGGTGAGCGACGCGTCCTGCTCGACCATCCTGGTGTAGGCGGTCATGATCTCGGCGGTCTCGCAGTGCAGCGAGAGCGAGATGTAGGGCGCGTAGTCGGCGAGCCGCTCGCGGGTCCGCTGGACGCCGCGCATGACGAACTCGAAGTGCGCGAGGTCGTAGCGCTCGTCGGGCGGCGTCATGAGGAAGTCGCTCTGGCTGGACGAGCGTCCGTGCAGGCCGTGGCTCCCGTAGAACATGAAGACCTTGAACGAGGTGACGCCGTGCTCCTCGACCAGGTACGGGATCTCGTCGATGTGCCCGGTCATCATCGGCGCGAGGTGGAACGCGTAGTCGACGTAGGCGTTGCCCTGCGCGGCGCTCAGGACCTCGGGGAAGAACTCGCGGTAGGGGCCGCCCTTGTTCAGGTAGTACTGGCCGGTCCGCATGTAGGTCAGGGACGTGGTGACGCCGCCCTGCGCACAGGCGCGGCTCTCGGTGCGGGCGTCGGCGGCGAGTTCGTTGTAGATGCCCCAGTGCTGGTGGGCGTCGACGACGCCGGGGAACGCGAGCCGGCCGCCGCCGTCGATGACGGTGGCGGCGTCGTCGTCAGGGAGGTCGGCGGCGACGCGGGTGATGGTGCCGTCGTCGACGGCGATGTCGAGGGGCTGCGGCCCGGTGCCGTCGGGTGCGTCGGGACGGACGACCCGCACGTTCTTCAGCAGCAGTTCGGTCGTCGCCATCGTGTCTCCTTCTCGGGTGGTCAGGCACGGTACCGGGTGGTCGGGCGCCCATCAGCCGCAGACTCCCGACGAATGTTCCGCTGACAGAAACAAGCCTCAGTGTCACGCCAGGGTCGCACTCCCTGCGGCGACCGGTCAACATCGAGGCCGAACTTGACGCAACGTGGCCGATGCTGCCAATTTGAGAACTCCGGGGGCGCTTCCGCAGATCGGATTCGATGACCCATACTGTTTCTCTAAGCGGAACACCATCAAGCGGAAGGCGGTACCGTCCCATGACCGACGCCCTGTCCGGAGTCCGCGTCCTCGACGCGGCCACCCTGTTCGCCGGGCCGCTCGCCGCGACGCTGCTCGCCGACTTCGGGGCCGAGGTCATCAAGATCGAGCACCCGAGGGGCGACCCGGTGCGCGGCCACGGCGCGCAGCGCGACGGCGTCGGGCTCTGGTGGAAGATGCTCGGACGCGGCAAGAAGGCCGTCACGCTGTACCTCGGCTCCCCGGAGGGGCAGGAGCTGTTCCGCCGGCTGGCCGCCGACGCCGACGTGGTCATCGAGAACTTCCGTCCGGGCACGCTGGAACGCTGGGGCCTCGGCCCGGACGAGCTGCGGAAGACCAACCCGGGGCTGGTGGTGGCGCGGGTCACGGGGTTCGGGCAGACCGGCCCGTACTCCAGGCGTCCCGGCTTCGGGACGCTCGCCGAGGCGATGAGCGGGTTCGCCGCGATCACCGGCGAGCCGGACGGCCCGCCGACCCTGCCGCCGTTCGGGCTCGCCGACGGGATCGCCGCGCTGACCACCGCGTTCGCGATCATGACGGCGCTGCGCGCCCGGGAGGCCGGCGGCGAGGGCCAGGTGATCGACCTCGCCATCATCGAGCCGATCCTCACCGTGCTGGGGCCGCAGATCATCACCTACGACCAGCTCGGCGAGCTGCAGGCGCGCACCGGCAACCGGTCGCACAACAACGCGCCCCGCAACACCTACCGGACCCGCGACGGCGGCTGGGTCGCGGTCTCCACCAGCGCCCAGTCGATCGCCGAGCGGGTGATGCGGCTGGTCGGGCGGCCCGAGCTGATCGACGAGCCGTGGTTCGCGACCGGCGCCGACCGCGCCCGGTACGCCGACGTGCTGGACGAGGCGGTCGGCTCCTGGATCGCCGCCCGCGACCGCGACGAGGTCGTCAGGGCGTTCGAGGAGGCGCAGGCCGCCGTCGCGCCCGTCTACGACGCCGCCGACGTCATGGCCGACCCGCAGTTCGAGGCGCTCGGCACCATCGCGACCGTCCCCGACGACGAACTCGGCCCGCTGAAGATGCAGAACGTCCTGTTCCGGCTGTCGCGGACGCCGGGGCGGATCGAGTCGGCCGGGCCGCCGCTCGGCGCGCACACCGCCGAGATCCTCGCCCGTTACGGGGTAGGCGAGAAAGAGCTGGACCAGCTGCGCGCCAAAGGGGTGATCGGGTGACGCCGCGAGACCTGGTCCCCCGGACCTGGCTGTACGTCCCCGGAGACCGCCCGGACCGCATCGGCAAGGCCCTCGCGTCGGACGCGGACACGGTGATCCTCGACCTGGAGGACGCCGTCGCCCCCGCGGCGAAGGAGCACGCCAGGCGGACCGTCCTGGACACCCTGGCCGCGGGGCACGCCGCGCACGTCCGGATCAACGCGCCCGCCACCCCCGACGGCGCCGCCGACCTCGCCCTCCTGGCGTCCGCGCCGGGCGCGCTCGCCGGTGTCCGCGTCCCCAAGAGCGAGGACCCCGACGAGCTGCGCCGCGTCGCCGGGACGCTCGGCGTCCCGGTGTACCCCGTGCTGGAGTCGGCGCTCGGCGTGGAGAACGCCCTGGCCCTCGCCACCGCGCACCCGCTCGTCGCCGGGATCTCGCTCGGCGAGGCCGACCTGGCCGCCGACCTGCGCGTCGGCGGCGGCGAAGCGCTGGCGTGGCCGCGGTCGCGGGTGGTCGTCGCCGCCCGCGCCGCCAGGCTGCCCTCGCCGCCGCAGAGCGTGTGGACGGCCGTCCGCGACCTGGACGGCCTGCGCGCCGACACCCTCGCCGGGCGGCGGGCCGGGTTCTTCGGCCGGTCGTTGATCCATCCCGCGCAGATCCCCGTCGTCCACGAGGCGTGCGTCCCCGACCCGGGGGACGTCGCGTGGGCGCGCGACCTGATGAGCCAGGTGACCGAACGCGGCGGCGCAGCGGGGGGCGGCGCCGCTTGGATCGACTCCGCCGGCCGGTTCGTGGACAAGGCGGTCGTCGAGCGCGCCACCTGGCTGCTCGCCGCCGACGCCGCCGCCCGGCCCGTCAAGGAAAGGCACGCATGAACTCCCACGACCCGCTGCTCGCGGCCGTCGCCGGCGGGGTCCGGCTGATCGAGCTGGGGCAGCCGTTCTTCACCGGCATGCCCTGCTCGCCCAACCACCCCGGGTTCCGGATGACGCTGATCCGGCGGCACGGCGACATGGAGCGCCCGGACGGCGGCTCCGCCGCCAACGAGATCATCGTGACCGGCGGGCACGTCGGCACGCACATCGACGCGCTCTCCCACGTCAGCCACAACGGCGAACTCCACGGCGGGGTCTCCGCCGCGGACGCGCAGCGCGGCGGGGCGTTCACCGCGCACGGCGCCGAGAACCTGCCCGGTCTTCTGTGCCGCGGCGTCCTGCTGGACGTGGCGGCGGTCCACGACGTGGCGACGCTTCCGCCCGGCTACGGCGTGACCGCCGAGGACCTCGACCTCGCCGCCAAGCGCGCGGGCACCGAGCCCGGCGAGGGCGACGTCGCGCTGATCCGCACCGGCTGGTCCCGCAACTTCGGGGACACCGCCGCCTACCTCGGCAAGGAGACCGGCGTCCCCGGCGCCACCCAGGACGCGGCGCGCTGGCTCGCCCGCCGGGGGATCGCCGCGACCGGGGCCGACACGACCGCCTACGAGCAGATCCCGGCGGGCGCGGGGCACGCCGTCCTGCCCGTCCACCGGATCCTGCTGGTCGAGTCGGGCATCTACATCCTGGAGCACCTCAACCTGGAGGCGCTCGCCGAGGCGGGGCTGCACGAGTTCGTGTTCATGCTGGCCCCGCTGCGGATCAAGGGCGGCACCGGCTCCCCCGTCCGCCCCCTCGCGGCGGTATCGGCATGACGGCCGACGGCGCGACCCCCGTCCAGCGCCTCGCCGCGCTGGCGTCCGACGCCGGGCGGCGCGGGCTGCCCGCCGACCTGCGCGCCGACGCCGCCCGCCGGGTCCTGGACGTCCTGGGCAACAGCCTGGCCGCCACGGCGGAGCCGCCCGCCCGCGCCGTGGGCGAACTCGTCACCGAATGGGGCGGCGCGGGCCGCGCCACCGCGATCGGCACCGGCATCCGCCTTCCCGAGCCGAGCGCCGCCCTGCTGAACGGCACCCTCGCGCATTCCCTCGACTTCGACGACACGCACCTGCCGTCCGTCCTGCACCCGTCGGCCTCGGTGGTGCCCGCCGCCCTCGCGGTGGCCGAGGCCCGCGGCGCCACCGGCGCCCTGCTGCTGGACGCGGTGGCGGTCGGCATCGAGATCACCGTCCGGCTCGGCATGGCGGGCTACGACCGCGACCTCGGCAACTCGGTGTTCTTCGAACGCGGGCAGCACGCCACCGCGATCTGCGGCGCGGTCGGCGCCGCCGCGTCCGCCGCCGTGCTGTCCGGCCTGGACGCCGCCGGCATCGCGGACGCCATGGGCATCGCCGCCAGCATGGGCTCGGGGATCCTGGAGGCGAACCGCACCGGCGGCACCGTCAAGCGGATCCACTGCGGCTGGGCGGCGCACGCCGCCGTCACCGCCGCCGGCCTCGCCCGGACCGGCATCACCGGGCCGCCCACCGTCCTCGAAGGCCGCTTCGGGTTCCTCCAGGCGTTCTGCGGCGACCAGGTCGACCTGGACGCCCTCACCTCCGGGCTGGGCGAGCACTGGGAACTGCCCGGCATCTTCTTCAAGCCGTACCCGTGCAACCACTTCACCCACGCCGGGATCGACGCCGCCCTCCGGCTGCGCGGCCGCGGCCTGGACCCGGCCGACATCGAGTCGATCGAGCTGGGCGCGCCGACGCCCGTCCTCCGCACGATCGGCGAACCCCACGAGGACAAGATCCGTCCCAGGTCGGGGTATCACGCGGCGTTCTCCGGGCCCTACACGGTCGCGGCTGCGCTCCTCGGGGGCGGCGGCCTCGGCGTGTTCCACGAGGACTTCACCGACGCGGCCGCCGCGGACCCCGGCCGGCTGGCGCTGGCCGCGAAGGTCCGCTGCGTCCCGGATGCCCGCTGCGACGAGATCTTTCCGCACCAGTTCCCGGCCGTCCTGCGCATCCGGACACGCGGCGGCACCCTGCTGGAGGAACGGGTCGACGCCAACCGGGGCGGGCCCGACAACCCGCTGTCGTCCGGCGAACTGGCGACGAAGTTCTGCCTGAACGCCGTCCGCCGCGTCCCCGAAACCCGGGCCGACCGGATCACCGACCTCACCTACGGCCTGGCCGAGGCGAAGGACCTTGCGCCGCTGACGTCCCTCCTGGCCTAGACGATTTCCGGCGGGCGGCCGGCGGGCCGGCGCGAGGAGCATGGCAATCTGGTCGGTGCGTGCAGAACGGGCTGCGCGGCATCGAACAGGAGCGGAACGTGGAGCATCTCGGCATCCTCGCCCACAGCGCGGAAGGCGCCGCGCTGTGCTTCCGGACCTTCTGCCAAGAGGGTTTCCGTGAGCTGGGCCCCGACGACCATCCCGACGTGACGCTCGACCTCATCGCGCTGGCACGGAGCATGCCCGCCTGGGACGCGGGAGACCACGACTCGATCCGGGCGACGCTGGCCGAGAGCGTCCGGAGGCTCGCGGCGGCGGGCGCCGGCTTCTTCGTCTGCCCGGACAACACCGCGCACATGGCCCTCGAACGGCCCGGCGACGATCTGGCGCTGCCCGGCCTGCACATCGCGCAGGTGGTCGCCGACCGGGCCGCCCGCGACGGCAGGACGCGCGTCGGCGTCCTCGGCACCCGCTACACCATGGACGGCCCGGTCTACCCCCGCGAACTGGCGGCGCGCGGCATCGCCGCCGAGGTGCCGGACGCCGGCGACCGGGAGACCGTCAACGAGATCATCTTCAAGGAGCTGGTCAACGGGGTCGTCTCCGGGGAGTCACGCCGGCGGTACGTCCAGATCATCGAACGGCTCGCCGAGCGCGGGTGCGACGCCGTCGCGCTCGTGTGCACCGAGATCCCGCTGCTGGTGACGCCCGATGTCTCGCCGCTGCCCACGCTCGACTCCACGCGCCTGCTCGCACGCGCCGCCTTCGACGTGGCGGTGGGCCGCCGCCCCCTCCCCGCATGGCGCGGCGGACACTTCGACCGGCACTGAAACGAACCGTCCCTACATTCGGGACGTGGACAACACAGACCTGCTCGTCACCGGGCACGCCGACGTCACGGCCGTCCTGGGCGACGCCCGATTCACCGTCCCGCCGGCTCTGGGCGACGCCCGTCCGCCCTCGCTGGCGTGGCTGCGGCGGACGGTGTGCCGGTTCAGCGAGGGCGCCGACCATGAACGGCGCCGCGCCATCGTGGTCGGCCCCGGCCCGGACGAGCGGGTCGCGGGCCGCATCGCCGTCCTCGTGCAGGCGTGCGAGGCGACCGCCGCGCTCATCCGCGCGACCCTGCCGTACGCCCGGCGCCCGGAGTCGCGCGGCCGGCCCGCCGGCCGGGTCGTCGCCGAGACACTGCGGTTCGACCCGCCCGTCCCTGTCATGCGCCGCGTCGCCGCCGAGGGCGCGCGGCTCAACGGCCGCGCGATCCCCCGGGGCACCGCCGTGACACTGGATCTGCGGGCCGCCAACCGGGACCCGGACGTGTTCGAGGAACCCGGCCGTTTTGATCCTGACCGGCGGGAACATCCCCACCTGACGTTCGGCGCGGGCCGGCGACCGTGCCCCGGCGGCGGCCACGCGCTCGAGCTGGCCGCCGGCGTGGTGGAGGCGGTCCTGCACGCAACGGAGGGCGGCCGGTGAACTTCCACGAACTGCACCACGGCGACCGTCCGCTGGTCCTGCCGAACGCGTGGGACTTCGCGAGCGGCGCCGCCCTGGTCAAGGCCGGGTTCCCCGCGGTCGGGACGACGAGCCTCGGCGTCGCCGCCGCGGCCGGGAAGAGCGACGCGGCGGGCGACACGCGGGAGGAGACCCTCGCGCTCGCCCGCGTCCTGTCCCGCCTGCCCGTGCCGGTGACGGTCGACATCGAGGGCGGGTTCTCCGCGCGGGTCGCCGACGTCGCCGACCTCGTCGCCGAACTGGCCTCGTTCGGGATCGCCGGGATCAACCTGGAGGACGGGCGATCCGACGGAACCCTCGCGCCGCTCGACCACCAGGCGACCGTCATCGCCGCGGTGAAGCGGGCCGCGCCGCAGGTGTTCCTGAACGCCCGCACCGACACGTTCTGGCTCGGCGACCCGGACCGCGACGAGACGCTGCGGCGGGCCCGCGCGTTCGCGGAGGCGGGCGCGGACGGGATCTTCGTCCCCGGAATCGTGGACGACGCCGACATCCGGGCCGTCCTCGACGTCGCGGACGTCCCGCTGAACGTCCTGTTCATGCCGGGCAAGACCGAGTACTCGCGGATGGACCGCCTCGGCGTGCACCGCCTGAGCACCGGTTCGCTGCTGTTCCGGAAGGCGCTGCAGGCCGCCGTCACCGCGGCCCTCGGCGTCACGGGCGAGGACGGCGACCACCCCGCGCCCTCGTACGGGGACGTCCAGGACCTCGTCGAACCCTAGTGGCCGGTGATCCTGTCGGCGGCGCGGGCCAGGACGGACGTTCTCGCCGACGGTGACGACGACTCGCGGGCGTCGGCGGCGCGGTAGAGGGCGTACATCGCGTGGACGCCGAGCCAGCGCAGCGGTTCGGGTTCCCAGCGGCGGACGCGGCGGTCCACCCACGGCAGCGCCGTGAGGCCGGTGTCGTCCCGCAGGACGAGGTCGCGGAGGGTGCGGCCGGCGAGGTTGGCGGCGGCGACGCCGTGGCCGGTGTAGCCGCCGGCGTGGCCGAGGCCGGCCGCGTGGTCGACGACTACGGTCGAGCACCAGTCGCGGGGCACGCCGAGGACGCCCGACCATGCGTGGGCGACCCGGCCCTCGTCGGCGACGGCGGGGAACATCGCGGTCAGCGTCGTCCAGAGGGCGTCGATCGTGGACGGGCGGGTCCGGCCGCCCTCGTCGATGCGGGAGCCGTACCGGTAGGGGCGGCCGCGGCCGCCGAACGCGATCCGGTCGTCGGCGGTGCGCTGCGCGTACATGTAGTAGTGCGCCATGTCGCCGAGGAGCTCGCGGCGTTCCCAGCCGATCGCCTTCCACGCCGTGTCCGGCAGCGGCGTGGTGACGATCATGGAGCTGTTCATCGGGAGCCAGTCGCGGTGGTGTCCGGGCAGCCCGGCGGTGAAGCCCTCGGTGGCGCGCAGCACGTACTCGGCGGTGACGGTGCCGAACGGCGTGACGGCGGCGGCCTGGACGCCCGCGCGCCGCGGGACGATCCGGACGACGGGCGTCCCCTCGTAGATCTTCACGCCGAGGCCCCGGACGGCGGAGGCGAGGCCGCGGACGAGCGCGGCGGGCTGCACGCGGGCGCAGTGCGGGCTCCACGCGGCACCGGTCGCGCCCTCGACGCGCAGCCGGTCGTCGCGTTCGGCGGCGGGCAGCGGGACGAGGTCGGCGTCCGTCCAGCCCCAGTCGTGCGCCTCGTCCACGAGCGCGGCGAGGCGGGCGCGCTGGGCGGCGTTGCGGGCGACGTACAGGACCCCGCCCTTGACGAGGCCGGCGTCGACGCCCTCGTCGGCGGCGACCCGGGCGACCTCGTCCACCGCGTCGAACATGGCGCGCTGCAACGCGATCGCGGCGGGGCGGCCGTGCCGGGCGGCATAGCGCTCCCGGGACCCGGCGATCTCCCCCAGCACCCAGCCGCCGTTGCGGCCGGACGCCCCGAACCCGGCGAACTCGCGTTCCAGCACGATGACCCGCAGGCCGGGCCGGGCGCGCTTGAGGTAGTAGGCCGTCCAGAGCCCGGTGTACCCGGCGCCGACGACGCACACGTCCGCGGTGCGCGGCCCCGGCAGCCGCGGGCCCGGCTCGGGACGTCCGGCCGCCCGGTGCCAGTGGGAGACCCCGCCGTTGGCGAACTCGGGGGCGAGGGGCGCACGACGCGACGAGGAGCTCATGCGCTCATATTGCTAAATTCCGCACTGAAATCAACAGTCGGCAACGGATTCTATGGGACGGCATCGACGATACGACGGGATCCGATCCAGCGAGAGCGGTCCGCCGCGTAGTAGGCCGCGCCGTCGGGGCCGCCCGGACCGTCCGGCCGGCGGCGCATCCCGAGCTGCAGGGCGATCTCCGCCGACGCCGGGTTCGCCATGTCGATCTCGGCGGTGACGCGGTGCACGCCGATCTCCCCGAACGCGTAGTCGAGCACCGCGCGGGACGCCTCGGCGGCCAGGCCCTGGCCCCACCGGTCCGGCTCCAGGCTGTAGAGGATCTCCACGTCCACGCCGTGGCCGAGCGGCCCGTCGTGGTGGCTGAGCCCCGCCACGCCGATCAGCGGCTCACCCGGCGCGGCCCCGCCGCTCCCGGCCCCGTCGATTCCCGTGGCCCGGCGCGCCGGGCGCAGCGCCCACAGCCCGTAGCCCTCGGTGGCGAAGTCCCGCTCGCTGGCGTCGATGATCTCCGACACCTGGACGGCGGAGATCATCCGGTCGGCGAACAGGTGGCGGCGGACGAGCGGGCCCGTCCAGTGCGTCAGCAGCGCGCCGTGGTCGCTCATCGTCACCGGGTGCAGGACGAGCCGGACCGTGCGCAGGACCTCATTCATCCCCGTCCTCCGCGGCGGCGTCCTCCGCGGCGGGCCACCCGGGCGGGGTCTCGCCGTCCGGGACGCCCACCCGGAACACGCGCAGCTGCAGCGCGAGCGCCTTGTAGTACCCGACGAGGGTGACCAGCTCGACGACGGCGGTGCGCCCCAGCGTGGCCGCCGCCTCGGTGAACACGGCGTCGCCGAGGTCGTTCTCGGCGACGAGCTGCCGCGTCGCCTCGTAGACGACGCGTTCGCGGACGTCGGCGAGCATGGGGGCGCGGCCCTCGCGCAGCGCGTCCATCTCGTCGTCGCCGAGCCCGGCGCGGCGCCCGATCCGCTCGTGCGCGTACCACTCGTAGTCGGACCGGACGTGCGCGGCGACGACCAGCGTCGCGATCTCCCGCTCGCGTTTGGTGAACGCTGTGCGGAAGCGCAGGGCGACGCCGAGATCCTGCAGCGGCAGGCCCACCGACGGGCTGTAGAGCATGGCGTTGAACGGGCCGTGGAGGCGGCCCGAGTCGTCGGCCATGCCGAACGGCGGCGTACGGCCGGTGGCGCGCGGGCCGCCGGTCAGCGCCTCGTAGACGGTTCGCTGCTCGTCGCTGAGCGAGCCGGGGAGCAGCAGGGGGAGCCGGGTCGTGGACGGACCGCGCGGAGGTCGGTCGTCGGCAGGCTCACCGCTCACGGGGTCGATCACTCACCGCACGGTAGGCGGTCGGCGGGGGCCGCTCAAGTCCCCGTCCGGAATGTGAAACCCCTGGCACACCGTGACGTAGCGGTCGCGTAACACCCGTCGGCGAACCTGGTCGCCGACCGCACCGGAGACGAACGGGCGCCCGGCCCCGTGAAGGGAACGTTCCCATGCCGCTGCTGCGCATCCGCACCTCGATCGAGGACAGGCCCGGCCGCCTCGCCCTGCTCACCGCCGCACTGGGCCGGCGGGGCGCCAACATCCTCGGCCTGTCCGTCCAGATGGACGCCGGGGGCGTGGTGGACGAGTTCATCGTGGACGTCCCGCACGGCGGCGCCGACGCGCGCGACCTCGCCGAAACACTGGGCGCGGCCGGCGGGATCGGCACGACCGTGCGGCCCGCCCGCCCCCACGAGCTGGTGGACGAGCCGACCCGCGCCCTGGTCCTGGCGTCCCGGTTGCGCACCGAGCCGCACGCGGTGCCCGCGGTCCTCGGCGAGCTGCTCCGCGCCGACGAGGCGTCCTGGACGGACCCCGGACCGGACGAAACGGACGCGTGCGTCCTCATGGTTCCGGTGGGACGGGGCCGCGCCGTCCGGCTCCGCAGGCTCGGCATGCCGTTCACCGCGACCGAGGCGGCGCGTGCGGACGCGCTGGTCAGGGCCGCGCTGCCCGCCGAGCCGCGGCGTCGCGCATCCCACCGCGTCGTGCTGCGCGACGGCACGCGCGCCGTCGTCCGGCCGATCCGGCGGAGCGACGCGGACGCCGTCCGCGCCCTGCACGAGCGGTGCTCCCTCGACAGCCGCCGGATGCGGTACTTCAGCCCGAAGCCGTTCCCGCCGCGGCGGGCGATCGAGCGGTTCTGCGACCCCGCGTACGGCCTCACGCTGGTCGCCGAGGGGCCGGACGGTTCGCTGCTCGCCCTCGCGCACCTCATCCACGTCCTCGACCCGGGCGTCGCCGAGGTCGCGTTCCTGGTCGAGGACGGCTGGCAGGGCCGCGGCCTCGGCCGCGCCCTCGCGGGCCTGCTCATCGCGCTGGGCCGGGACCGCGGCGTGGTGGAGCTGCGCGCGACCGCGCTGAGCGAGAACGCGCGGATGCGGCGCCTGCTCACCTCGCTCGGCGGCCGGACGCGGCGCACCGCCGACCCCGCCGTCGTGGAGATCCGGCTCCGCCTGGACGGCCGCCCCGCCGGCCCCGGCACGCTGGCAGGATGGCCGGGTGACCGGCATCTATGACGATCCCTGGGCGTACGAGCTGGCGTGCTCGTTCCGCGACGTGCCCGCCGAGGTGGACGCGCTGCTCGGCTGGTGCGCCGGGCACCGCCCGGCCGGGCGCCCCGGAACGGTGCTGGAGCTGGCCGCCGGGCCGGCCGAGCACGCCCGCGAGTTCGCCCGCCGCGGCCTGGCCGCGACCGCGCTCGACCTGAACCCGGAGATGTGCGCCTACGCCGCCCGCGAGGCCGGCCGCGCGAACGTCAGGGTCGAGGTCGTCCGGGACGACATGACCCGGTTCGATCTGGGCCGCCGGTTCGATCTCATCGTGACCATGCTCGACTCCACGTCCCACCTGATGACCCTGGACGCGTTCGTCGCGCACCTGCGCCGCGTCTCCGCGCACCTGTCCCCCGGCGGCCTCTACATCGTCGAGATGTCACATCCGCGGGACCGGCTGGGCGAACCGACCGTCAGCACCGGCTGGACGGTCGAGCGCGACGGTGTCCACGCCAGCGTGCGCTGGGGCGAGCCGGGCGACCGGCTCGACCCGGTGACGCAGATCGCCGACGACCACGTCACGATGACGATCAACGGCGGGGGCGGCGTCACTGCGGGAGGACGACCCCCCGGCGACGACGAAGTACGCGTGCTGCGCGACGTCGTCCCCTACCGCTTCTGGTCCGCCACCGAACTCGACGCCGCGATCCGCGTGGCCGGCGGCCTGGAGAAGGCGGCGCAGTACGGCGACTTCGGGGCCGGAGCGGACACCGTGGCCCTCACCGACCCCGAAGCCTGGCGCATGATCACCGTTCTGCGCGGCGCTCAGGGCGTGGACGTCCAGCCGGGCATCGGATAGGACGCGAGAAGCTCGCGGACCTGGCCGGCGACCCGCCGGGCGACCGTCTCGTCATCCTTGGCGGCGGCCTGCACGACCTCGTCGATCCACGCCGCGACCTGCGGCATCTGCGCCTCCTCCAGCCCGCGGGTGGTGATCGCGGCGGTGCCGAGCCGCAGCCCGGACGGGTCGAACGGCTTGCGCGGGTCGAACGGGACCGCGTTGTAGTTCAGCTCGATCCCGGCGCGGTCGAGGGCCTGCGCGGCGGGCTTGCCCGCGACGCCCTTATTCGTCAGGTCGATCAGGATCAGGTGGTTGTCTGTGCCGCCGGAGATCAGGTCGTAGCCGCGTTCCAGCAGCGCCGCGGCGAGGGCCTTGGCGTTCGCGACGATCTGCCGCGCGTACCCGGAGAAGTCCCGCTGCGCGGCCTCCCGCAGCGCGACGGCGATCGCGGCCGTCGTGTGGTTGTGCGGGCCGCCCTGCAGGCCGGGGAACACGGCCTTGTCGATCGCCTTCGCATGCTCGGCCGTCGACATGATCATCGCGCCGCGCGGTCCGCGCAGCGTCTTGTGCGTGGTCGTGGTGATCACGTCGGCGTGGCCGACCGGGGACGGGTGCGCGCCACCCGCGATCAGGCCCGCGATGTGCGCGATGTCGGCGGCCAGCACCGCGCCCGCCTCGCGGGCGATCTCGGCGAACGCCGGGAAGTCGATCGTCCGCGGGATCGCGGTGCCGCCGCACCAGATGAGCTTCGGCCGCTCCTTGAGCGCCAGGTCGCGCACCTGGTCCATGTCGACCCGGCCGGTGTCGGCGCGCACGTCGTACCGGACGGGGCTGAACCACTTGCCGGTGGCCGACACCGACCAGCCGTGCGTGAGGTGGCCGCCCATCGGCAGCGACAGGCCCATCACGGGGTCGCCGGGCTCCAGGAACGCCATGTAGACGGCGAGGTTCGCGGGCGACCCCGAGTACGGCTGGACGTTGGCGTGCTCGACGCCGAACAGTTCCTTGGCCCGGCCGATGGCCAGCAGCTCGATCGGGTCGACGTTCTGCTGGCCCTCGTAGTACCGCTTGCCCGCGTAGCCCTCGGAGTACTTGTTGGTCAGGACGGACCCGGTGGCCTCCAGGACGGCCGGCGACACGTAGTTCTCCGACGCGATCAGCCGGATCTTCTCGTACTGGCGGCGGGCCTCCGCCTCCACCAGCCCGGCGATCTCGGGGTCCTGGTCCTGCAGACGGGATACGGCCGGTTCGTGCATCGTGAGCCTCCGCGCTGTTCGCGCCGAGGCTTCGGGCACCCCGGCGAAGGGGACCCGTACACCCAGGCGCGCGGTGTGCGGACTACTTTCGCTCCCCGGTGGTCGTCTCCACCTTGACTGCGCCAGTCGCGTGGGCGCCATCATACCGAGCCGCCGCCCGCCCGCGCGGCGGCCGCGCCGGGAACGAGACGACGAACAGCCCGCCCAGCAGGAGCAGCGACCCGGCCGCGACCGGCGCCGACATCCGCTCGCCGAGGACGGCGATGGCCAGGCCCGTGGCCACAAGCGGCTCGGCGAGACTGAGCGTCCCGGCGGCCGCCGCCGTCACGCGGCCGAGGCCGGTGACGAAGCACATGTACGCGGCGGCGGTGGCGGCGATCCCGAGCCAGGCCACGAGGGCCGCCGACCGGGGCGCCGCGAGGGACGGCAGTCCAGTGATCATCCACGGCAGCAGCGCCGCTCCCCCGGCGAGCAGCGTCACCGACACGGCGGCCGCCATCCCCACGTCCCGCCCGGTGAGGACCTTGGCCGACACGGTGTAGACGCCGAAGCACGTCCCCGCGAGGAGGCTCAGCACGATCCCGGCGGGGTCGACGTGGACGGCCGTGCCGGGGACCATCAGCAGCGCGACACCGCCGATCGCGCACGCCGTCCCCGCCCACCAGCGCCGGCTCAGCCGGGACCCGAGCACCAGCCGTTCACACAGCCCCGTCGACACCGGCGCGAGCCCGAACACGACCGCGGTCGCGACGGCCGCGCCCGTCCGGTCGACCGAACTGAAGAACGCCGCCTGGAACGTCCCGGTGGCCGCCGAGGCGGCCGCCACCGGCGCCCACGTCCGCCGCGACAGCGACAGAAACGCCCGCCGGTTCGTCACGAGCACCAGCGCGGCGAGGACCAGGCCGCCCGACAAGATCCGGGCCCCGCCCACCGCCACCGGACTCGCGGACGACCCGGCCATCACCTGCGCCGGCCCGACCGTCCCCCAGAGCACCCCCGCCACCAGCACCAGCAGCGTCCCAGAAGGATTGCTTCGTCGGTACATGCTCGCAACGCTAAAAGAAAATGCGGGCCGCACCGCGACGAACCGACGTTCATGCGGTCAGCCCGCTGCTGACCGCCGATCGTTCACCACCGACACCTCAAGCCAAAGATCAGGTGTAGGACGTTCGGCCCTCACGCCGCTCCGCCATGGGAAGTTCGGACTGTTCCACCGGCTGGACGTAGTCGTAGACGACCAAGGTGCGCACGTCCACGAACTCCTTGCGCCGCGCCAGCCGGTCGAGCACGAAGTCACGCAGGTAAGCGGTGCTCGGCACCGCCACGTGAACGAGGAGATCCTCGTTGCCCGTCACCACGAACACCCCGACTGCCTCGGGCATCGCGGCCATGCCGTCGCGCGCCGATTCGATCGCCTCGCGCGACTGCGGCCGGATCCGGATCGAGATCAGCGCCTGCACACCTCGATCGAGCCGCTCGAAGTCGACGGCGGCGTGGAATCCCGTGATGACGCCACGGGAACGCAGCGCACGCGTCCGCTCCAGTGCCGTGGACGGCGCGATCCCCACCGCCTCGGCCAGTTCCCGATTGGTCTGCCGCCCGTCCCGCTGCAACCGCCGCAAGATCGCCTGATCGATGGCGTCCATGGAACTCCCCCTCCACGCCGAACTCTCACGCACCAACCGCGCCCAAACACCCACTCCCCCGAAGAATATTCGACAACGCCCCCGCCCCAGCGAAACCAGCCACAACGCAACCCACGCAATCCCAACCACACCCGAAGACAGGTCCCAAGCGAAGCAAGAGACCTCATCGCGCAGCGAGCCGCCAGGCGAGCCGGAGCGATGCAGCGACCGCACCTCCAGCGACGCCCAGGGCCAGTGCCATGAACACCACCATGTCAGTGACACCAGCCGCCGCCCCGGCCACGCGACAACCCCGGGATCCGCGATCGCGTCCGAAGGCAGGGTTCGAGCCTGCGAGAAACCTGATCGCGCAGCGAGCCGCTAGGCGAGCCGGAGCGATGCAGCGACCGCACCCCCAGCGACGCCAGGCCACTGCGATGAACACCACCGTGTCAGCGACCCCAGCCACTGCCTCAACCCGCGACGACCCAAACCATCGCGATCGCGTCCGAAGGCAGGGTTCGAGCTTGCGAGAAACCTGATCGCGCAGCGAGCCGCAAGGCGAGCCGAAGCGATGCAGCGATCGCACCCGCAGTTCCCGCCGAAGGAGGGCCCTCTAGGGCCCGACGCCAAGGGAACTGCAAAACAAACAGGCGATTTCGCCGATGCGGTTGGGGCTGGGGTGTCCCGACAATGGGCGGCTCACAGTTTCTGGCGCGGGGTGTCCGCCGGGCGGGGAGTCGAGGTCGACCTTGAGTGGAGCGCATCGCGGGAAGGGCCGGCGTACGCGGGGGCGGGCGAGGCGGGTCGCCGCGGTCACGGGGGTGGCGCTGGCGGCGGTGCTCGGCAGTTCGGTGTACGCGTTGTCGGAGGTCCGGGGGTGTTCCGGCCCCGTGCTCGGGCTGGACGTCGCGGTCGCACCGGAGATCGCCGGGGCGGTGTCGGCGGTGGGTGCGGACTTCAACCGGCGGGAGCACGGCGCCGGGGGGAAGTGCGTGCGGGTCGCCGTGCGGGCCTCGGCGCCTGCCGGGGTGCAGGCGCTGCTGGCTGGGCGGATTCCGCGGGACGCGGGCGTCCGGCGGCCGGACGTGTGGGTTCCGGACTCGTCGCTGTGGCTGCGGATGCTCGACCGGCCGCCCGTCGTCGTGGGCGCTCTCGCGCGCTCGCCGCTGGTGGCGGCGCTTCCCCGGGTGGAGGCGGGCCGGGTGAGCGGGTCGTGGGAGGATCTGCTGGGCGCTGCGGTGCCGGGGTCGGAGGGCTCCCGGTCCTTCCGGCTGACGCCGGCGGACCCGGCCCGCACGGGTGCGGGGATGATGTCGCTGCTGATCGTCCACGATCTGTACCGGAGGTCGGAGGGGTCCTTCGCGGCGTTCGCACGTTCGGTGCGGGAGAGCGCCGCGCCGGATGTGCGGGGGCAGTTCGCCGCGTTCGAGAGAGGCGGCGACGGGCGGGTCCCGATTCTGCTGACGCCCGAGCAGGCGGTGTGGGCTCACAATCAGGGTGCGGCGCCGGTCCCGGCGGAGGCCGTCTATCCCCGTGGCGGCACCCTGTCCCTGGACTTCCCGCTCACCTTGATCGACGAAGGGCCGGCGGCCCGGCTGTTCGCGCGGGCGCTGCGCACCGGCCGGGCCCGGGAGATCTTCCGCGCGCACGGGTTCCGGGACCCGGACGGCAGGCCGCCGGCGGCGTTCACTGCGGCCGGCGGGGTGAAGAGGTGGCAGCCGCCGGACCTGCCGTTTCCGGATGCGGCGGAGGTCCGGCGGGTCGCGCAGGCGTGGGCGCGGCTGGCGCTGAGCTCACGGATGCTGTCGGTGATCGACGTGTCCGGGTCGATGGCCCTGCCCGTCCCCGGTACCCGGCTCACCAGGCTTCAGGCGATCGCCCAGGCGTCGCAGCGGGGACTGGCGCTGCAGCCGGACGACACCGAACTCGGCCAGTGGGTGTTCTCCACGCGGATGGACGGCGACCGGGACTGGCGGGAGACGGTGCCGATGGGGCCGCTCGGCCGGCGGGTCGGCTCGGCGACCCGCCGCCAGCGGATCCTGAGCACCCTCTCGTCGCTGCGCCCGAAGCCGGACGGCGACACCGGCCTGTACGACACGCTGCTGGCCGCGGTCCGGTACATGCGCGAGACCCACAAACCCGAAATGATCAACACGGTGCTGGTGTTCACCGACGGCCGCAACGAGGACCCGGACGGGCCGACGCTCGCCGCGACGCTGACCGCGCTGCGCCAGGGGCGTGACCCGGCCCGCCCCGTCCAGATCATCGTGATCGGGTTCGGCCCGGACGTCGACGCCGACGAACTCGACAAGATCGCCGAGGCGACCGGCGGCAGCGTCTACACCGCGAACCGGCCGCAGGACATCCTGCGGATCTTCGGCCAGGCCACGGCGCGACGCCTCTGCGCCCCCGACTGCTGATCCCGCTCGCGCGACGGCCCCGTTCGCGGGCTCCCGCACGTGCGGTCGCGGGAGCCCGGTTCTTCGGGGTTCAGGGGGCGTCAAGGGCGCCCTGCGGACTCCAGTGCTCGCTTGACGGCGGCGCGCTTCTCGCGGAGCTTGGCGAGCGCCTCCTCGAGGATGGCCTCGCCGTCCTCGTCGCTGCGCCGCTCCTTCACGTACGCCAGGTGCGTCTTGTACGGCTCGGTCTTCGGCGGGGCCGGAGGGTTCTCCGAGTCCTGGCCGGCGGGGAACCCGCAGCGCGGGCAGTCCCATGTCTCCGGGACCGCGACGTCGGTCGCGAAGCTCGGACGAGTCTCGTGCCGGTTGGCGCAGTAGAACGTCACCCAGACGCGGGGGGCGGCGTCGCCGCGCTCCGCCTCTCCCATCGGACCGGCCCCGACACGGCTGCCCCGAATCGCGTTACCACTACCCACGGAGTTACTCCTCGCTCAGTGTTTCCGCCGCCGCCCGTGCCCTCCAGGACGGCGCGGCGTCGCCTATGCCTGACGGGTCGTTCAGCCGGCGCCGTTGCTCTTGAACAGCAGCCCGAGGACGACGATGGAGGCGAACCAGACCACGCCGACGCCGACGGTCAGCCGGTCGAGGTTGCGCTCCACCACCGACGACCCTCCCAGGGACGTCGAGATGCCGCCGCCGAACATGTCGGAGAGGCCTCCGCCCTTGCCCTTGTGCATCAGGACGAGGACCACCATCAGCAGGCTCGACAGGACGAGCACGATGGACGATGCGATGATCACTTTTCTTCAGCGCCTTGTCTTCGTAGTCAGGACGGTGGATCGGGCCGGGCGGTTTACCCGTCAGGTACGAAGGGTACGACGAACCGTCCGCTGGTTCGGCAAGAACCCCCAGTTCACGCAGAATTGATCAGTTTTGATCAGACGGGGAGATCCCGGTACCGGCAGATTTTGACGAACTCTCCCGGGTCCAGGCTGGCACCACCGACCAAGGCGCCGTCCACGTCGTCCTGCGCCATGAGCTTGGCGACGTTGCCGCCCTTGACCGATCCGCCATACAGGATACGCACCTGGTCGGCCAGTCCGCCGTCGTAGAGTTCGGCGAGCCGCGTCCTGATGGCCGCGCAGACCTCCTGCGCGTCCTGCGGGGTGGCGACCTCGCCGGTGCCGATCGCCCAGACGGGCTCGTAGGCGATCACGGTGCGCCGCACCTGGTCGGCGGGGATCTTCTCCAGCCCGCCGTCCACCTGCGCCAGGACGTGCGCCACGTGCTCGCCGACCTTGCGGACCTCCAGGCCCTCGCCGACGCACAGGATCGGGGTGAGGTCGGCGGCGAGCGCGGCCTTGGCCTTGGCGTTGACGGTCGCGTCGTCCTCGGCGTGGTACTGGCGGCGCTCGGAGTGCCCGACGACGGCGTAGGCGCACCCCAGTTTGGCCAGCATCGCGGCGGAGATCTCGCCGGTGTAGGCGCCGGAGGCGTGCTGGGAGACGTCCTGCGCGCCGTACTGGATCCCGAGCTTGTCGGCGTCGACCAGCGTCTGCACCGAGCGGATCGCCGTGAACGGCGGGATCACGGCGATGTCGACGGCGTCGTGGTCTGCCTCCTTGAACGCGAACGCCATCTTCTGGACGAGCGAGATCGCCTCAAGGTGGTTGTTGTTCATCTTCCAGTTGCCGGCCATCAGCGGCTTGCGGCCGCTCTGCTTGCCGGAAGGTGTCGTGGGGGCCATCGGTCAGTCCTCCAGGGCCTGAAGGCCGGGCAGCGTCTTGCCTTCGAGATATTCGAGGCTGGCGCCGCCGCCGGTCGAGATGTGGGAGAAGGCGGCCTCGTCGAAGCCGAGCCGCCGCACGGCCGCGGCGGAGTCGCCGCCGCCGACGACGGTGAACGCGCCGGAGTCGATGAGCCCTTGGGCGACGGCACGGGTGCCGTGCGCGTAGGGCTCCATCTCGAACACGCCCATCGGGCCGTTCCAGAACACGGTGCGGGCGTCGGCGAGACGCGAGGCGAACAGTTTGCCGGACTCGGGGCCGATGTCCAGGCCGAGCCGGTCGGACGGGATCGCGTCCGCGCCGACCACGCCGTGGTCGGCGTCGGCGGCGAACGCGGTGGCGGCGACGATGTCGACGGGGAGAACGAACTCCACACCGGTCTCCTCGGCCCGCCGCAGGTATTCGCGGACGG
This sequence comes from Spirillospora sp. NPDC048819, assembly GCF_040650055.1. Classification (NCBI taxonomy): domain Bacteria; kingdom Bacillati; phylum Actinomycetota; class Actinomycetes; order Streptosporangiales; family Thermomonosporaceae; genus Spirillospora; species Spirillospora sp. NPDC048819. Next base: position 128,860 of record NZ_JBEZGN010000014.1, read on the forward strand.
TGCCGAGCTGGTCCTCCTCCAGGAGGCTCTCGCCGACCTCGTGCCCCTGCGCCTTGAGGAAGGTGAACACCATGCCGCCGCCGATCAGGATGCGGTCGGCCTTGCCGAGCAGGTTGTCGATCACACCGAGCTTGTCGGACACCTTGGAGCCGCCGAGAGCGACGGCGTAGGGGCGTTCGACGTCCTCGGTGAGCCGCTTGAGGACCTCGACCTCGGCGGCGATCAGCCCTCCGGCGGCGTGCGGGAGCCGCTGCGGCACGTCGTACACCGACGCGTGCCTGCGGTGCACGGCGCCGAACCCGTCCCCGACGTAGATCTCGGCGAGGGCGGCGAGCCGGTCGGCGAACGCGCCGCGCTCGGCGTCGTCCTTGCTGGTCTCGCCGGGCTCGAAGCGCAGGTTCTCCAGCAGCGCGACGCCGCCGTCCGCGAGGCCGTCCGCGGCGGCGCGGGCGGAGTCGCCGACGACGTCGCCGGCGGCCGTCACGTCCGCGCCGAGCAGCTCGCCGAGCCGCTTCGCGACCGGGGCCAGCGAGAACTCGGGTTCGACCTTCCCCTTGGGGCGTCCGAGGTGGGCGCAGACGATGACCTTGGCGCCCCGGGACCGCAGCGCCTCGATCGTCGGGAGGCTCGCCCGGATCCGCCCGTCGTCGGTGATGGCGCCGTCCTGCAGCGGGACGTTGAGGTCCGCGCGGACCAGCACGCGCCGGCCGGCGACGTCGAGATCGTCAATGGTGCGCATCGGGATGCGGTGTCCTTCCGTACACGGCCGCGCCGTGGCCGCACGCCCCGGTCGGAGCACGGTGCGCGGCCACGGCGCCGGATGCCTTCGGTCAGAGCGGGCCGGCGGTCAGAGCTGCGAGCCGACGAGCTTGACGAGGTCGACGAGCCGGTTGGAGTAGCCCCACTCGTTGTCGTACCAGCCGACGACCTTGACCTGGTCGCCGATGACCTTGGTCAGCCCGGAGTCGAAGATGCAGGACGCCGGGTCGGTGACGATGTCGCTGGAGACGATCGGGTCCTCGGTGTAGGTGAGGTAGCCCTTCAGCGGGCCCTCGGCCGCGGCCTTGAACGCCTCGTTGACCTCTTCGGCCGTGGTCTCGCGGGACAGCGTCGCGGTGAGGTCGGTGGCGGAGCCGGTCGGCACCGGGACGCGCAGCGCGTAGCCGTCCAGCTTGCCGTTCAGCTCCGGCAGCACCAGCCCGATGGCCTTGGCGGCGCCGGTGGAGGTCGGCACGACGTTGACCGCGGCGGCGCGGGCGCGGCGCAGGTCCTTGTGCGGCGCGTCCTGCAGGTTCTGGTCCTGCGTGTAGGCGTGGATGGTCGTCATCAGGCCCTTCTCGATGACGAAGGTGTCGTGCAGCACCTTCGCCAGCGGGGCCAGGCAGTTCGTGGTGCAGGACGCGTTGGAGATCACCGTGTGGTTGGCCGGGTCGTACTTGTCCTCGTTGACGCCGAGGACGACGGTGAGGTCCTCGTTCTTGGCCGGAGCGGAGATGATCACCTTCTTGGCGCCGTTGTCGGCGTGCACCTTGGCCTTCGTGGCGTCGGTGAAGAAACCGGTGGACTCCACGACGATGTCGACGCCGACGTCGCTCCACTTGAGGTTGGCGGGGTCGCGCTCCTCGAACGCCTTGATGGCCTTGCCGCCAACGACGATCTCGTCCGCGGTGGCGCGCACGTCCTCGGGAAGGCGGCCGAGGATGCTGTCGTACTTGAGCAAGTGGGCCAGCGTGGCGTTGTCGGTCAGGTCGTTGACCGCCACGATCTCGATGTCGGCCCCGGATGCCTTCACAGCGCGGTAGAAGTTACGGCCGATCCGGCCGAAACCGTTGACGCCTACTCGGATGGTCACGGAACGGCTCTCCTCGCACGTCGATAGCGCCCGGCGTCCGCCGGACTGTTAACTACGGTCGATCCGGGGGTTCTCCCCCGACCACCGACCCTATCCAATGACCAGTGAGTAGCCCGACACCGCCGGTGTGGGAAATCGGGGGGTGAGCCCGCCTCCCCCGGGAGGGGGACCATTCCGTCGCATCCCCGGTCACGGGGGTTCGGCGATCATCACTAGACTCCCCCTCCATGCGCCGCGGGTGGTTCGTCCTCGTCTTGACCGGAATGCTCGCGTGCCTGCTCGCGGCCCCCGCCGCCGCGTTGGAGCGTGCCGATCCGGTGAGCCGCGCCGATCACCTCGCCGCGGAGTTGCGCCGCGATCCCGTCTACGTCACCGACCACACCCCGCGCGTGCTGCCGCCGGACGCCGCCGCGCAGATCAAGGCGTCCATCGCCCGGCTCGGCGTCCCGGCGTACGTGGCGGTGACGCCCACCTTCGGCCTCGGGCTGGGGAACCCCACCGACTCTCTCGTCGCGCTGCTGCGGGACCGGCTGCGCAAGGACGGGATCTACCTCGTGGTGTCCCCGTCGACGTCCGGCGGCGAGGTGCGCCAGTTCGGCGGCGGCCGGCGCCTCCCGGTCGACGACGCCTGGCGGGCGACGAGCCGGGAGCTCCCCTCCGACGCGACCGCCCCCGAGCGGGTCGCGCGGTTCGTCGACATCGCGTTGTCGGGCCATGCGCGGGAACGCGCCGACAAACCGGGCCCGCGGCCCAAGTCGGAGATCCGCAAGGCGCTGGACGCCGACGACGCGGCGGAACGGCGCGTCGCGTACGTGGAATGGGGGACGTTCGGCGGGGCCTCGGCGCTCAGCGGCCTGCCGATCCTCGCCCTCCTGGTCCGCCGCCGCACCCGCCGGAAGCAACCCCGGCAGGCCCTGCGAAGACCCCCGCAGGTCCAGGGAAAGAAGAAACAGGCCGGGAAGAAGCGGCAGAAGAAGGGACGCGGATGAGACGAACAGGCGTCCCGGCGCTGCTCACCGCGCTCGTCCTCACCGCACTCGTCCTCGCCGCATGGCCCACCGGAACCGCCGCCGCGGACGATCCTCCGCATGCCGACGACCGCCTGATCCGGGTCGCGGCCGCCCTCGCCGAAGACCCCCTGTTCGTCGACCCCGACGCCGGCGTCGCACTGGACGAGGCCGAGCGCGGCCGTGTCCGCCAGGCCCTCGGCGTGACCGCCCGGCGGCTCGGCGTGCCCGCCTACGTCGTCGTCCTCCCGAACCTGACCGACTCGGAGTCCCAGGGCCGCAACGACGCGTTCCTGTTCGCGCTGCACGAGCGGACGCGGCGCGACGGGCTCTACGTGATGGTCGATTCGCACGGCACCATGGACTCCGAGGCGTTCCGGGTGCCGCGCCGCTACCGGTACTCCTCCCTGGACGAGGACGAGCCGGGCAGTTCATTTCCGGCCGACCACGACCGTCCGTTCGACGGGCTCGCGGACCGGATCGTCGCGCGGCTGAACGGCTACGTCACGGCGCCTTCGGCGTCCCCCACCATGCCGACGCTGTACTCCACCCCGGACCCGTTCGGGGAGGAGCACACGCTGACACCCCCGGACGCCGAGATCCAGGCACCGCTCCTCACCGGTCTCCTGCTCGCCGGGCCGGTCGGCGCGGCGCTGCTGTACTGGATCGGCCTCGGCGTCATCGCCCTCCTGGGTCGCGGGGGCCGGCCCACCGGAGGCAAGCAGAGTCGCTACTGGAGCACGACGACTCCCAGCCTGCGCCAGCTCCGCCATCACGGCGCCAAGGAGCTGGAACGGCTCCAGAGCCTGCTCACCACGACCAGCGCCGGGCGGGGGCGCGCCTACGCCGTCTCCGCCTACGACGCCGCCCAGATCCTCTACGACGACGCCAAGGACGACGCGGACCGCGCCATCGACCTCGTCGGCGCGATCGTCCTCGCGCGCCAGGGGCAACTCGTCCTCAGCCAGAACATCGTCGAACCACCCGCCCCCTGTGTGGTGAACCCGCTGCACGGCGAGTCCACCACCCGCAGGCGCCTCGCGAAGCTCACCCACAAGGTCCTGCCGAAGGCGTGCCCGTTGTGCGAGGCCTGCGATGTCCTCGACCGGCGAATCGGGCTCACCGACCGGCACCTCCTCAAGGTCCCGGGGCCGGGCCGCCACCGCCCTCACACCGCGATCCCCGGTGTGTGGCGGGACGCGGCGTGGGGCGCCACCGGCAAGAACTTCCTTTCCCGCGTGATGAGGTACCTCGGTGTTGACTGAACCGTCCCCCGGCGAACGGCTGGCCGCGGCCCTCCGCCGCTCCCCGATCTACGTCGATCCGTCGCTGGCGTCCGCGCTCCCCCAGGCGGAACGGCGCAAGCTCCTCGCCAAGTTCGCGAAGGCACCGGCGCCCGTCTTCGTCGTCCTGGTCCCCCTCGTCAAGGGCGGCACCTGGACCGAGGCCGACCAGCTCGCGACCGTCGTCCACGACCGGCTGGGCCGCGACGGCATCTTCATCACCTTCGACGACGACACCGACGACCTGACCGCGCGCGAGTGGGGCGGCGACCACCAGGCCCGCGACGCCGCCTGGGCGGTCACCCTGGACCGCGCGATGGACGACGCGCCGCTCGCGGCCCGGCTGTCGCGCATCACCGACCTGATCGTCTCCGGCACCGGCTCCCAGGAGTACGACCGCGTCTCCGCCGAGATCAACGAACGCGCCAGGAAGCGCCGCGAGAAGGACGGCGCCACCGAACCCGGCGCGTCCGAGGACGACGGCGGGCTCGCGCTCCCCCTGGGCGCCGCCGGGGTGGCGGTGGCCGGAGCCGCGGGGTTCCTGCTGTGGCGCCGCCGCCGCATGGCGTCCGTCCGCCGCGAGGGCAGCGGCCTCCTGATGCCCCGCACGGTGTTCGCCACCGCGAGCCGCGCCAACGAGGAGCAGCTCCGCGAGCAGGCGTCCCGCGAGGTCATCGCGTTCGGCGAGCTCCTGGACGAGAGCGGCGTCCCCACCACCGGCGAAAAGGCCCGCGTCCTGATGGCCACGGCCCTGGACGCCTACCAGGCGGCCGGCAAGACCCTCGACGCGGCGCGCGGCGTCCCCGACCTGGCCGGCGTCCTCGTCCTGCTGGACCAGGGCCGCGACGCCCTCGCCTCCGCCCAGGCCGTCGCGAACGGCAAGCCGGAGATCCCGCCGATGCCGCTCTGCTTCTTCAACCCCCTCCACGGGGACGCCGCCACCAAGCTCGATTGGCGCCCCGTCGGATCGCGCAAGCGCCTCCGCGTCCAGACCTGCCGCCCCTGCGCCCGCGCGGCCCGCAACAAGCAGACCCCGGACGTCCTCATGGACCACCGCGACGGCCGCGACCTCCCCTACTACGAGGCCGACCCGTCCCAGAGCGTCTGGGCCGAAACCGGCTACGGCCAGCTCCGCGACGACCTGATCCACCGGATTCTCAGGGGCGACCTGGACCGCGAATGACGCCTACGGCGCCAGCATGTCGGCCGTGAGGTTGGCGTCGGTGCCGGGGATCCCCTGGTCGCCGGCGCGCTTGTCGGCCATGGCGAGCAGGCGGCGGATGCGGCCGGCGATGGCGTCCTTGGTGAGGGGCGGGTCGGCGAGCTGGCCGAGTTCCTCCAGGGACGCCTGCTTGTGTTCGAGGCGGAGGCGCCCGGCGTTGACGAGGTGCTCGGGGGCGTCGTCGCCGAGGATCTCGAGGGCGCGGGCGACGCGGGCGCCGGCGGCGACGGCGGCGCGGGCGGAGCGGCGCAGGTTGGCGTCGTCGAAGTTGGCGAGGCGGTTGGCGGTGGCGCGGACCTCGCGGCGCATGCGGCGCTCCTCCCACGCGAGGACGCTGTCGTGGGCGCCGAGGCGGGTGAGCAGCGCGCTGATGGCGTCGCCGTCGCGGACGACGACGCGGTCGACGCCGCGGACCTCGCGGGCCTTGGCGTGGATCTTGAGGCGGCGGGCGGCGCCGACGAGGGCGAGCGCCGCCTCGGGGCCGGGGCAGGTCACTTCGAGGGACATGGACCGGCCGGGTTCGGTGAGCGAGCCGTGTGCGAGGAACGCACCGCGCCAGGCGGACTCGGCGTCGCAGGCGGCGCCCGCGACGACGTGCCGGGGCAGCCCGCGGACGGGCCGGCCGTTGTTGTCGATGAGGCCGGTCTGCCGGGCGAGCGACTCGCCTTCGCGGAAGACGCGGACGACGTAGCGGTTGCCCTTGCGCAGGCCGCTCGGCGCGAGGACGACGACCTCGGACGTGTGGCCGAACACCTCCGCGATGTCCTTGATCAGGCGCCGTGCCGCGACGCCGGTGTCGATTTCGGCCTCGATCACGATCCGCCCGCTGACCAGGTGCAGACCTCCCGCGAACCGCAGCAGCGTCGAGACCTCGGCCTTGCGGCAGCACGGCTTCATGACCGTGAGCCTGCTCAGCTCGTCCTTGACCACACCGGTCATCGCCATCTGATGAACCCTCCCCCTATCGGACTCCCAGCAGTGTGGCCGATTCCGGCCCCGCGGGACGTCAGTCGGTGAATATCTGTACGAAGGCTTGGGCCAGGCGGGCGGGTTCATGACGCGGGGAGCCGTCGTCGGCGGCGACGTCGGCGAGGACGAGACGTCCGCCGATCTCCTTGACCGCCTTGTCGAGGGCGCCCGGGTCGTCCACGACCCCGCGGTCGGCGACGACGACGTCCACGTTCAGGTCGGGCGCGTGGGCGCGCAGGACCTCCAGGTGGGTCTGCGGGGAGAAGTCGTCGGTCTCGCCGGGCTGCGGCGCGAGGTTGAGCGCGACGGCGCGGCGGGCGCGGGCGGAGGTGAGGGCGCGGGCCAGCGCGGGCACTTTGAGGTGCGGCAGGACGCTGGTGAACCAGGATCCGGGGCCGAACACGATCCAGTCGGCGTCCTCGACGGCGGCGAGGGCCTCGGGGCACGCGGGCGGATCGGCGGGGACCAGCGACACCCCGAGGACGCTCCCGGGCGTCCTGGCGCACGCCGCCTGCCCTTTGACGTGGGTGATCTCGTCGGGGCGGGACGGGTCGGCGCCGCGGACCTCGGCGACGATGTCCATCGGGACGGCGGCCATCGGCAGTACCCGGCCGTGCGCGCCGAGGAGCCGGCCGACCCAGTCGAGGCCGGCGACGGTCGAGCCCGGCCTGCCCTCGGGCCCGGGCCCGACCTCACCGAGCAGTTCCCACAGCGCGACGATGAGGAGGTTGCCGACGGCGTGGTCGCGCAGGTCGCCCTGGCTGCGGAAGCGGTGCTGCACCACGTCCCGCCAGGTCTGCCCCCACTCGTCGTCGCCGCACAGCGCGGCGAGCGCCATCCGCAGGTCGCCGGGAGGCAGGACGCCGAGTTCGCGGCGGAGCCGTCCGCTGGAGCCGCCGTCGTCGGCGACGGTGACGATCGCGGTCAGCCGGTCGGTGACGCGGCGCAGCGCCGACAGCGAGGCGTAGAGGCCGTGGCCGCCGCCGAGTGCGACGACCTTCGGGCCGTTGGGCTTCACCGTGCCGATACTCTCCTCGTCCGGGACCCGCGCCGGGCCCCGGGGCGGGTCTCACTCGCGGCCGAGGTCACGATGGGCGACCTGCACCTCGATGCCTTCGTCCCTCAGCCGGGCGGCGATCTGTTCCGCCATGGCCACACTACGGTGTTTGCCACCGGTACATCCCACGGCGAGGGTCACGTAGTGCTTGCCCTCACGTTCGTAGCCGTCGGCGAGGAGCCGCAGGACCTCGGCGTAGGCGTCGAGGAACTCCTTGGCGCCGCGCTGGCCGAGGACGTAGTCGCGGACGGCGGTGTCGCGGCCCGTCTTCGGCCGCAGCTCCGGCACCCAGTGCGGGTTCGGCAGGAACCGGCAGTCGACGACGAGGTCGGCGTCGACGGGCAGCCCGTACTTGTAGCCGAACGACACGACGGTCGCGCGCAGGCTGGACTCGCCGGTGTCGTTGCCGAAGAACCCGATGATCTTGTTGCGCAGCTCGTGCACGTTGAGGCCGCTGGTGTCGATGACCAGGTCGGCCTCGGCGCGGACCTCGCGGACCAGCTCCCGTTCCCGCGCGATGCCGTCGACGAGGCGCCCGTCGTCCTGCAGCGGGTGGGGGCGCCGGACGCTCTCGAAGCGGCGCACGAGGTCGGCGTCGTTCGCCTCCAGGAACACCACCCGCGGGTGGACGCCGCGCGCCTCCAGCTCGGCGATGGAGGAGTGCAGGTCCTCGGTGAACGCGCGGCTGCGCACGTCGACGACGACCGCGATGCGGGGCACCGCGTTCTTCACCCGGCCGCCGAGGTCGGCCATCGTCGCCAGCAGCCCCGGCGGCAGGTTGTCGACCACGAACCAGTCGAGGTCCTCCAGGGACTTGGCCGCGGTGCTGCGGCCCGCCCCGGACATGCCGGTGATGATCACGATGTCCGGAATCTTCGTCTCTCTGGTCATGACCGTCTCCCCCTGTGTTCCCCGTCTCCGCCCGTGCCCGCGCCGCGCCCGCCCGGGCCCCCGGACGGGACGGCGGTGCCGTGCAGCGCCGCGACGATGCCCTCGGCGCTGCGCCGCCCGATGCCGGGGACCTCGGCGACCTGCTCTGGCGTCGCGTCCTTCAGCCGCTTCAGCGAACCGAAGTGTTTCAGCAGCGCCGCGCGGCGCGCCGGGCCCAAACCCGGAACGTTATCGAGTTCGCTCACCGTCATGGACTTGGATCGCCGCTGCCGGTGGAAGGCGATGGCGAACCGGTGCGCCTCGTCGCGGACCCGCTGGACGAGGAACATGCCTTCGCTGTTGCGCGGCAGGATCACCGGGTCGCTCTCACCGGGCAGCCACAGCTCCTCCAGCCGCTTGGCGATGCCGCAGACCGCGATGTCGTCGACGCCGAGTTCGTCCAGCGCCCGCTGCGCGGCGGCGACCTGCGGCGGGCCGCCGTCGACCAGCACCAGGTTGGGCGGGTAGGCGAACTTGCGCGGCCGGCCCGTCTCGGGGTCGATCGGCTGGTGCGCGCCGTCCTCCGGGTCGCCGAGGGCGTCGAGCTCGCCCGTCTTCTCGCTCTCGGCGAGGTAGCGCTTGAACCTGCGGGTGATGACCTCGTGGATGGAGCGGACGTCGTCCTGCCCCTCGACGGCCTTGATGGTGAACCGGCGGTACTCGGCCTTGCGGGCCAGGCCGTCCTCGAACACGACCATGGACGCGACGACGTTCGTGCCCTGCAGGTTGGAGACGTCGTAGCACTCGATGCGCAGCGGCGCGTCGTCGAGCTCCAGCGCGTCCTGGATCTCCTGGAGCGCGCGGCTGCGGGTGGTGAGGTCGGACGCGCGGCGGGTCTTGTGCTGCTTGAGCGCCTCGTGGGCGTTGCGCGCGACCGTCTCCAGCAGCGTCTTCTTGTCGCCGCGCTGCGGGACGCGCAGCCGGACGGGCCCGCCGCGCTGCTCGCACAGCAGCTCGGTCATGGCCTCCTCCTCGGGCGGCATGGCCGGAACGAGCACCTCCCGGGGGACCGACTCGCTCTCGCTGTAGATCTGGATGAGGAAGTGCTCGACGAGATCGGCGGTGGTGACGTCCTCGACCTTGTCGACCACCCAGCCGCGCTGCCCGCGGATCCGGCCGCCGCGCACGTAGAAGACCTGAACGGCCGCCTCGAGCTCGTCCTCGGCGAAGGCGATCATGTCGCAGTCGGTGGTGTCGGCGAGGACGACCGTCTGCTTCTCCAGGGCGCGCTCCAGGGCGCGGATGTCGTCGCGGAGCCGGGCGGCGCGCTCGTACTCCTGGGACGCGGCGGCCTCGCGCATGTAGCGTTCGAGGCGCTTGGTGAACCGGGTGGTGTGGCCGGCCATGAAGTCGCAGAAGTCCTCGGCGAGGAGGCGGTGCTCCTCCGGGGAGACGCGGCCGACGCACGGCGCCGAGCACTTGCCGATGTAGCCGAGCAGGCAGGGCCGGTCGAGCTGGTGCTGCCGCTTGAACACGCCGGCGCTGCACGTCCGGACGGGGAACACGCGCAGCAGCTGGTCGACCGTCTCCCGGATCGCCCACGCGTGGGAGTACGGCCCGAAGTAGCGCACGCCCTTGCGCTTGGCGCCCCGCATCACCATCACCCTCGGGAAGTCCTCGTTCAGGGTGACGGCCAGGTACGGATAGGACTTGTCGTCGCGGTAGCGGACGTTGAACCGCGGGTCGAACTCCTTGATCCAGGAGTATTCGAGCTGGAGGGCCTCGACCTCGGTGGCGACGACGGTCCAGTCGACGCGGGCGGCGGTCTGCACCATCGTCTGCGTGCGGGGGTGCAGGACGGAGAAGTCGGCGAAGTAGGAGTTCAGGCGCTGGCGCAGGCTCTTGGCCTTGCCCACGTAGATGACCCGGCCGTGCTCGTCCCGGAAGCGGTATACCCCGGGGGACTCCGGGATGGAGCCCGGTGCGGGTCGGTAAGTCGCCGGATCTGCCACGCTCAGAAGCCTAGTGGGCGGTACCGACACGCCGTGCGCCCGCGCGTCCCGTCCCAGGGTGACGGAGATCTCCCCTTTTCGACTGGATGATGCTAAAGCGAGTGGAAAGGGAGGGTCGAACGGAGGTTCCGGACCAAGGTCTCCACGCAGGCAGAGGGGGTCGTCGCACAGGTGTCGGCATTGTGGGGGTGGATCTTCCTGGCGGCCGTCGTCGCCACGTCCGCGATCATCGTGGAGGCCGGCCGGCGGCTGCTCGCCGGCCGCCTGTCGGTGCGCTGGCCGGGCGCCGGGCGCGCCGCCCGGCGCTGCACCGCGCCGGCGTTCGCGTTCGCCGCCGTGGTCAGCGCCAACGCCGCGATGCCCTACCACCTGCTCGCCGGCCAGGCGGAGGGCGGCGTCCGGCACGCGCTGCGGATCGCCGCGATCGGCGCCACCACCTGGCTGGTGCTGCGGATCGGCTACGCGCTGAGCGATCCGCCGCTGGAACGGCTGATGCGCATCGAGGGCGAGCGCAACCGGCGGGCCAGGCGGGCCCGGGCCCAGATGCTGCTCCTGCGCCGCATCGCGGCCGTGCTGATCGTGATCCTCGCGGTGGGCGCCGCGCTGTTCACCTTCCCGGGCGTGCGGGCGGTCGGCGCCGGGGTGCTGGCCTCGGCGGGCGTCGCCGGGCTGGTCGTCGGCATCGCGGCGAGGCCGACGCTGGGCAACCTGCTCGCCGGGCTGCAGCTGGCGTTCAGCGACGCGCTGCGGCTGGACGACGTCGTCGTCACGCAGGGCAACTGGGGACGGGTCGAGGAACTGACCCTGTCCTATGTGGTGCTGCGCCTCTGGGACGACCGCCGGATGATCTTCCCGGTCTCGCATTTCACCGAGCAGCCTTTCGAGAACTGGACCCGGCACTCCAACCGGCTGCTCGGCTCGGTCGAGCTGCACGTCGACTGGTCGGTGCCGATCGAGGAACTGCGCGCCGAACTGCACGCGGCGCTCAAGGAGAACCCGCTGTGGGACCGGCGGGAATGGATCCTGCAGGTGGTCGACGTGCAGCCGAACGGGCTCGTCACACTCCGGGCGCTGATGAGCGCCGCCGACTCGGCGAGCACCTGGGACCTGCGCTGCGACATGCGCGAACATCTCATCACCCACATCCGCGACCACTACCCCGACGCGCTCCCCCGCTTCCGCGTCGGCCACGAGGAGATCCCGGCAGGCGGCGCCGGGGACGGCGCCGGCTCGGACGGCGCCGGGGACGGCGCGGGCCCGGACGGCCGGGAGCCGGCGGACGGAGAGATCGTCGGCGGCGAGACGGCCGGCGGCCGGCCGGACGGCGATCGCGCCGACGACGGGCGGGCCGCCCCGCGCGAGGGCGGCCCGGCGCGCGCGAAGACGCTCAGGCGAGCATGATCTTGTCGCCCTGAACGGTGATCTTCTTCTCCTCCAGCGGCTCGTCCGCCGGCGGGCTCGCCACCGAACCATCGGTGATCTTGAACTTGCTGCCGTGGCAGGGGCAGTTGATCATGCCGCCGGACACCGACCCGACGCTGCAGCCCCGATGGGTGCAGGTGGCGGAGAACGCCTTGAACTCGCCCTGCGCCGGCTGGCACACCACGACCTTCGCGTCCTCGAAGACCTTGCCGCCGCCGACCGGGATCTCACCGGCGGACGCCAGGGCCGTGCCGGCCCCCGCGCCGCCCGTGTCCCCGCCGCCGGAGCCGCCCGAGCCTCCGGCGTCGCCGCCGTCGTCCCCCGACCCGCCGCACGCCGCCGCGAGCCCGGCGATGCCCGCGAGCCCCGCGCCGAGGAGAACGCCCCTGCGGGTGTTCCCCTCGGCCGGCGCGTCCCCGGCCGCCCGCTCCGCCCCGTCCGCCTGCGTCTCGGACTCCCGCATACTCGCCCTCCGGTGACATCTCTTGGTTCCCGTGTGTCACCGGGGAGAACGAATCCGCGACCGAGATGGTTCAAACCAGAACCAAACTCTCAGATTCGGGTGGCCGCCGCGTCAGGTGACGACGATGCCGCCGTTGCGGACCTGAACCGGATACTCCGCCAGCGGCTGATCCGCCGGCCCCTTCTGCACCGAACCGTCCGCGATCTTGAATTCGCTGCCGTGGCAGGCGCACCTGATCAGCCCGTTCTGCACCTTGTCCACCGTGCAGCCCTGGTGCGGGCAGACCGCCGTGAACGCCTTGTAGGTGCCCTGGGCGGGCTGGGTCACCACGATTTTGTCCGCGCCGTAGACCTTGCCCCCGCCGACCGGGATGTCGGCGGCCTTCGCGATCTCCTGGCCCTTGAGGTCCTCGGCGGTCTTCTCCTCTCCGCCGCTCGCGCACCCGGCGAGCACGGCGGCGCCGGCGACCCCCGCACCGCACAGCACCGTGCGGCGCCCGATCCCCCCGTTCCCGGCGCACCCCGCACGCTGCGAGGCTCCGGGCGTCACGTCGTCAGTCATGCCTCCATGATCCTGGACGGGCCCTCACGTGACGCACCGACCCACGGCAAAGCGCACCGGAGGTGGCCAGGGCGCACCGCTGGGGCCGCGTGGCGTGGATCAGTGAACCCGGGAAAACCTCACGTGAGGATCTTCGCGAGGAACTGGCCGGTGTGGCTGGCGTCGACCTCGGCGACGTCCTCGGGGGTGCCGGTGGCGACGATGGTGCCGCCGCGGGAGCCGCCCTCGGGGCCCATGTCGATGATCCAGTCGGCGGTCTTGATGACGTCCAGGTTGTGCTCGATGATGATCACCGTGTTGCCCTTGTCGACAAGGCCGTTCAGGACGCCGAGGAGTTTGCGGATGTCCTCGAAGTGCAGGCCGGTGGTCGGCTCGTCCAGCACGTAGATGGTGCGTCCGGTGGAGCGCTTCTGCAGCTCGGACGCCAGCTTGACGCGCTGCGCCTCGCCGCCGGACAGGGTGGGGGCGGGCTGGCCGAGCCGGACGTAGCCGAGGCCGACGTCGTTGAGCGTCTTCAGATGCCGGTGGATCGCCCTGATCGGCTCGAAGAACTCGGTGGCCTGCTCGATCGGCATGTCGAGCACCTCGGAGATCGTCTTGCCCTTGTAGTGGACCTCCAGGGTCTCCCGGTTGTAGCGGGCGCCGTGGCAGACCTCGCACGGGACGTAGACGTCCGGCAGGAAGTTCATCTCGATCTTGATGGTGCCGTCGCCGGAGCAGTTCTCGCAGCGGCCGCCCTTGACGTTGAAGGAGAACCGGCCCGGCTGGTAGCCGCGGACCTTCGCCTCCGTCGTCTGCGCGAACAGCTTGCGGATGTGGTCGAACACGCCGGTGTAGGTGGCCGGGTTGGAGCGCGGCGTGCGCCCGATCGGCGACTGGTCGACGTGCACGACCTTGTCGAGCTGGTCGACGCCGTTGACGCGCTTGTGCTTGCCGGGGACGAGCCTGGCGCCGTTCAGCTTCTTGGCCAGCGAGCTGTACAGGATGTCGTTGACCAGCGTCGACTTGCCCGAACCGGACACACCGGTCACGGCGGTGAGGACGCCGAGCGGGAACGACACGTCCACGTCGCGGAGGTTGTTCTGCTGTGCGCCCTTCACGGTGACCTCGCGGCCCCGCGTGCGGGGGCGGCGGATCTGCGGGACGGCGATCTCGCGGCGCCCGTCGAGGTAGGCGCCGGTCAGGGAGCGGTCGGACTTCTTCAGGTCCTCGATGGTGCCGGACACGACGATCTCGCCGCCGTGCTCGCCGGCGCGGGGACCGATGTCGACGATCCAGTCGGCGGCGGCGATGGTGTCCTCGTCGTGCTCGACGACGATCAGGGTGTTGCCCATGTCGCGCAGCCGGAGCAGCGTCTCCAGCAGCCGGTGGTTGTCGCGCTGGTGCAGGCCGATGGACGGCTCGTCCAGCACGTACAGGACGCCGACGAGCCCGGAGCCGATCTGCGTGGCCAGCCGGATGCGCTGCGCCTCGCCGCCGGCGAGGGTCGCCGACCCGCGGTCGAGGGTCAGGTAGTCGAGGCCGACGTCCAGCAGGAACCCGAGCCGGGCGTTGATCTCCTTGAGGACGCGTTCGGCGATGTGCGTCTCCCGCTCGCTCAGCTCCATCGCCAGCAGGAACTTCGCGGCCTCGCCGATCGGCATCGAGGCGACCTCGGCGATCGACATCCCGCCCATGGTGACGGCGAGCACGACCGGCTTGAGCCGGGCGCCCTCGCACGTCGGGCACGGGATCTCCCGCATGTAGCCCTCGAACTTCTCGCGGCTGGTGTCGCTCTCGGACTCGGCGTGCCGCCGCTGGATGTAGGGGATCACGCCCTCGTAGGCGGTGTAGTACGACCTCGTCCGGCCGTACCGGTTCTTGTAGCGCACGTGGACCTGGGTCTCGTGCCCGTTCAGGATCGCCTTGCGCGCTTTGGCGGGCAGCTTCTCCCACGGCGTGTTGAGGTCGAAGCCCATCGCGTCGCCGAGCGCGGACAGCAGGCGCAGGAAGTAGTCGCTCACGTGCCCGTTCGACCAGGGCTGGATCGCGCCCTCGCCGAGCGTCAGCTCCTCGTCGGGGACGACGAGCTCCGGGTCGACCTCCATGCGCGTGCCGAGGCCGGTGCAGTCGGGGCAGGCGCCGTAGGGCGAGTTGAACGAGAACGACCGCGGCTCCAGCTCCTCGAACGACAGGTCGTCGTAGGGGCAGTAGAGGTGCTCGGAGTACATCCGGGTGCGGTTCTCGTCGCCTTCGGGCAGGTCGACGAAGTCGAGGACGATCGTGCCGCCGGCCAGGCCCAGCGCCGTCTCCACCGAGTCGGCGAGCCGCTGGCGCGCGGTGTCCTTCACCGAGAGCCGGTCGACCACGATCGCGATGTCGTGCTTCTCCTGCTTCTTCAGCTTGGGCGGCTCGTCCAGGCGGATCATCTGCCCGTCCACGATCGCCCGGGAGTACCCCTTGGACTGCAGCTCGCGGAACAGCTCCAGGTACTCGCCCTTGCGCCCGCGGATCACCGGTGCGAGCACCTGGAACCGGGTGCCCTGCTCCAGCTCCAGCACCCGGTCGACGATCTGCTGCGGCGCCTGCCGGCTGATCGGCCGGCCGCACTCGGGGCAGTGCGGGTGCCCGATCCGCGCGTACAGCAGCCGCAGGTAGTCGTACACCTCGGTGATCGTCCCGACCGTCGACCGCGGGTTCTTGCTGGTCGACTTCTGGTCGATCGACACCGCCGGGGACAGGCCCTCGATGAAGTCGACGTCGGGCTTGTCCATCTGCCCGAGGAACTGGCGGGCGTAGGCCGACAGCGACTCGACGTACCGCCGCTGCCCCTCCGCGAAGATCGTGTCGAACGCCAGGCTGGACTTCCCGGAGCCCGACAGACCGGTGAACACGATCATGGAGTCCCGCGGGAGGTCGAGCGAGACGTCCTTCAGGTTGTGCTCGCGTGCTCCACGCACGATGAGTCGGTCATGCACGGCGTTCTTCCGGTTCCTCTTCTGGGCGCGGCGATAGGGAGAGACAGGTCGGTCTCAAGGCTAGCCAGGGGGTACGACAGAATCCCCCGAGTCCATCAACGGCGGCGGCCGCCGCCGCATTTCATGACGTTCCCCGCCCGCTCCCGGAGGGTCCGGACGGCACTACCGCACCGTACACGTGTTCGAACACCCCCCGCCACCAGAACACCCACGCGGGGGGCCTCCCGGAAATGGGGCATCGGCTCGGGTCACTCGTCGTCCAGGGCATACGAGAGGTAGCGGTCGGCGGAGCGGCGGACGGCGTTCTTGCCGTCGGTGTAGACGATCTTCTTCCACCAGGCGCCGTAGACGCGGTCGAACTCGTAGGGCTCCAAAAGGCGCAGGGCGCGGCGGACCGTGCGGGGGCGCTCCGGGATGAGGTTCGGGTAGCTGTACATGAAGCTGACCCAGTCGCGGTCGTTGACGACCTGGAGGATGTCGCCGGAGAACATCGCGCGGGCGTCCCGCCAGTGCAGGACCTGGCCGCCGTCGAAGTGCACGCCCGCATTGATGAGAGTGAGTCCGTCGGCCAGCTCGTGAGTGTCGCCGGACCAGAAGACCACCGCGTCGTCCGGGCGGGCCACCCAGCGGCGGTCGGCCTCGTGGATGTAGACGGGGGCGTCGAACGCGTGCGCCCACTCGATCATGGAGCCGTAGAAGTGCGGGTGGCTGATCGCGATCGCGGAGACGCCGCCCAGGTCGTTCACCTGGCGGATCAGGTCGTCGTCGATGTGGGTGACCATGTCCCAGAGGACGTTGCCGGACGGGGCGCGCAGCAGCAGGGCGCGCTGGCCGATGGCGGTGGACGGCTCGGTGCCGATGCCGACGACGCCGGGGCCCTCCTCGGCGACCCGGCCCCGGTGGTCGGCGCGCAGTTCCTCCAGGGTGGTCCATTTCTGGCCGTCCCAGCCGACGTACTGGCGCTCGTCCTCGCAGATCGGGCAGTCGGGGCGGGGCCCGGCGTACTGGACGCCGCAGGTCACGCAGATCGGAAGTTCCATGATCGCCATTGTGTGGCATGGGGAGGGTCGGTGCGAAAGGATGAAGGCTCTTTCGGTCTAGGAGGCGCGCAATGGACTGGCGAGAAGTGATCGATGAGCTGGATTCGGGCGTGGAGCGCATCGCCCGGACATTGTCGAAGCTCGGCGACCAGGATCTGCGCGCCGCGTCGGCGCTGCCCGGGTGGAGTCGCGGGCATGTGGCCACCCATATCGCCCGCAATGCCGACTCCCTGTGGAATCTGCTCGAAGGGGCGCGGACGGGGGTGGAGATCCCGCAGTACCCGAGCCTGGACGCCCGCAACGCGGCACTGGACGAGGGCGCCGGACGCGGTCGGGACGAGCTGATCGAGGACGTCCGCGCGACGGGCGCGCGGTTCGCCGAGCAGGCGAGGACGCTGCCCGACGAGGTCTGGAACGCTCCCGTGAAGGCGATGGGGGGCTGGTCGCACCCGGCCTGGTACACCGTGTACCGCCGCTGGAACGAGGTGGAGGCGCACCACGTCGACCTCGCCGCCGGGTACGGGCCCGCCGACTGGCCCGAGCCCTACGTCCGATGGTCGCTGGCCGGCACGCTGGCGGACATGGCCGCGCTCCCGGAGAAGCTCCGCGGCGAGCTCGCCGGGCTCCGGATCACCGCGACGGACTCCGGCGAGTCCGCCTCCCTCGGGTGGGCGCCGGGCGGCCCGGAGGCGTCCGGGTCCGGGCGGGCGCTGCTCGGCTGGCTGAGCGGCCGCACGGACGGTGCCGGTGTGAGCGTCCGCCCGGACGGACGGCTTCCGGTGCCGCCGCCCTGGCCGCACCGGCCCGCGGGTTTCTAACGGGCCCAAGACGCGGACGCGCGTCAGCCCGTCCTCCAGGGCCGGAGTTTCTCTGGGTTCCGCACCGCCCAGATGTGCCTGATCCGGTCGTCCGCGACGTCGAACGCCACCACCACGACGGTGACGCCGTCGAGCTGGGCCGCCAGTCCGGGCTGGCCGTTGACCGTACGCTCCAGGATCGTCAGGCCCGGAGCCTTGTCGGAGACGTCGGCGAACGCGCGCGCGACCCGCTCGGCGCCCTCGATCGGAAGGAGCTCGGCGCTGACGAGACCGCCGCCGTCGGCGGTCGCCGTGGCGTCGGGGTCGAGGAGCCCGATGAGGGCGCCGATGTCCTTGGTCTCCCATGCCCGCTTGAAGTCTCTGACGATGCCGGCCTGCCGGGCCGTGGGAGCGGCGGGAGCCTGCACCGCGCGGATGCGGCGGCGGGCCGACGAGGCCAGCTGGCGGCAGGCCGCCGGCGTGCGGCCGACGATCTCGGCCACCTCGGCGAACGGGTAGCGGAAGACGTCGTGCAGAACGAACGCCACGCGCTCGGCCGGCGTCATCGATTCGAGGACGACGAGGAAGGCCATGCTGACCGACTCGTCGAGGGTGACCCGGTCGGCCGGGTCGGCGGGGGCGCCGCCCGTCCGCCCGCCGACCCACTCCGTCCGTCCGGGCAGCGGCTCCGGGATCCATTCGCCGACGTAGCGCTCCCGCCGGGCCCGCGCCGAGCCGAGCTGGTCGAGGCAGATACGGCCGGCGACCTTCGTCAGCCAGGCGCCGGGCGATTCGATGGCCTCCTGCCTTTCCCGGGACATGGAGTACCAGCGGGCGTATGTCTCCTGCACGACGTCCTCGGCCTCGGCCAATGAGCCGAGCAGGCGGTACGCGAGATTGATCAGCCGGCGCCGCTCGCTCATGATCGCGCTCAGGCTCGGGTCGGGCCGGTCCCGTTCCGGCTCGGATCGGTCGGTCATGGTGTCGACGCCTCCCTTGGTCGCATCGGCCCTCACCCGTTCGACGAGACACCGCGACGAAACGTGAGGCCGGCGCGGTGCGGTGTCATGTTCCTCCGGTCAGTCCGCGTCGTGGCCCGCCAGGCGGTGCAGGGCGTCGACGGAGCGGACGACGATCGCGTTGCGGGCGACGGTGAGGCCGCCGCGAACGGGCTCGGCGGCGAGGATCTGCGCGACCTTCCGGCGGCCCATGCCCGCCCAGCGTCCGAGGTCCTGCTGGGTGACCGGGATCCGAACCTGGACGCCGCCGTCCCCGGTCACCTCGTCCGATCCCTCGGTGACGCCGTCCGGCCGCTCCTCCTTGACGGGGGAGCCGAAACGCGACACCAGGCGCAGCAGCCGGCTCGCGAGGCGCCGTTCGGGGTCGTCGGGGAAGTGGGCGACGCGCAGCTCGTTGGAGTCGCGCAGCCGCTCGGCGAGGACGGCGGCGACGGCCCAGGCCGAGCCGGGGTGGCCGTCGAGGACGGCGCGGAAGCGCGCCGCGGGCAGCACGAACGCCTCCACGCGGGTCAGCGCCTCGACGTTGGCGTGCCGGACGCCGCCGTCCACCGCCTCCAGCTCGCCGACGAGGTCGCCGGGGCCGAGGACGTCGAGGATGGCGATCTCGCCGTCCCGGTCGACCCAGACCTTCACCGCCCCGGCGCGCAGGACGAAGACCTGGGACGCGCGGGTGTGCTCGCGCATCAGGAAGGCGCCCGGCCGGATCACCACCGGGGCGCCCGCCTCCCGCAGCGCCTCGCGGGCGCGTTCGGGCAGCGCGTCCCAGAACGGTGCGGTCTCCATCTCGCCTCCTCCGCCGAACCCGGGCCGGGGCACGGTGTCTCATGATCGTTCATTTCATGATCCGTCGCCTTGTGGTCCAGTGAACGCGGCGCTGCGCCGATGGACTACGTCCTATGCCACATGTCGAGCGATCCTTGTCACCTGTCGAGGTCACATGTCGGGTGATCCGTCCGATTCGAGCCAGTTGTCCAGGGCGCGGACGCGGCGGACGCAGTCGGCCGCCGCGGCCTGGTCGCCGAGGGCCAGATGGGAGTCGCGCAGCAGCTCCAGCGCGCGCCGCAGGCCCCGCTGGTCGTCCATGTCGCGGCGGATGCCGATCTCGGCGTTGACGTGCTCCACCGCGTGGGCGTGCTCGCCGAGCAGCTGGGAGGCGCGGGCCATGGAGTGCAGCGCCGACGACTGCGCGCGGGTGTCGCCGAGTTCGGCGGCCAGGTCGTGGGCGCGGCGCCCGGTGTCCAGGGCCTCGTCGGCGCGGCCGAGGTCGAGGTGGATGGCGGCGAGGTGGACGAGGGCGGTGCCCTCGCTGTGCCGGTCGCCGACCTCGCCGAGGACCCGCAGCGCCTCGAGTTCGCGTTCCAGTGCCTCCTCCGGCCGGCCGGCGCGGCGCAGCACGGCGGCGAGGGTGTCCATCCCGACGCCGAGGCCGTACCAGTCGCCGCCCGACCTGCGGATCTCCAGGGCCTGGCGCGCGGCGCGCTCGGCGTCCCCGGGCAGGCCGAGCTGGGAGTAGGTGCGGGCCAGGCTGCCGAGCGTGCCCGCCATGCCGCCCTGCGCGCCGAGCTGGTGCCACAGGTCGAGGGCCTCCAGGCCGAGGACGAACGCCTCCTGGTGGCGGCCGAGGCGGCGCATGACGACCGTGAGGTTCTCCAGGTCGTGGGCTTCGCCGTGCTGGTCGCCGATCTCGCGGCGGATCTCCAGGGCCCGCAGGAGATGCTCGCGCGCCTCCCGGTACCGGCCGAGCCGCGAATGGACGATCCCGATCTGCGCGAGCGTCTCGGCCTCGCCGTGCCGGTCGCTGGTGTCACGGTGCAGGCGCAGCGCCTGCCCGCAGTAGGTGAACGCCTCGGCGAACTTGGTGGCGTCGCACATCAGCCTGCCGAGTGTGGTGAGCGCGCGCGCCTCCCCGTGGCGCGCGCCCAGGGCGCGGTACGTCCGCAGGGCTTGTTCGGCGTCCTGCTGTGCCATGTCGCGAAGGCCGAGCGTGGCGTTCATGCGCGCCAGCTCCGTCAGTGCCTGGGCGGCGCCGTACATGTCGGCCAGTTCCTGCCGGATGTACAGGGCCTCCAGTGCGTGCGACACCGCCTCGTGGAAGTTCCCCTGACGCCGGTGAACCTGCGCGATGCTGAGCAGGGTCTCCGCCACGCCCGGCTGGTCGCCTGTGCGGCGCCGTATGCCCAGCGCCTGGGCGGCGTGTTCCAGCGCCTGCTCGTATTCGGCGAGGCCCAGGAGAGCGCGGGCGAGGGTGTCGTGCCCTTTGGCGACTCCCCCGTCGACTCCGCCGTCGACGCCCTCGTCCCGCAGTTCCCCGTGGATGTCCAGAGAGCGGTGCGCGTGCTCGATCGCCGTCAGGTAGCGGCCCAATGCCACGTGCACGTCCGCGAGGGTGGCGAGCGTGACGGCCTCCCCGTACCGGTCGGGCGGGTCGACGGCCCGGAATCCGCGCCGCGCGTCCTCCCCGTACCCGATGGCCTGGACGGAGTCGCCCAGCTCGAAGTGCGCCATCGCCAGGTTGTGCAGCATGACGGCCGCCGCCGCCCAGTCCTCCTCGGTGCGGGCCGCGTGCAGCGCCACCTGGTGGACGGCGATGTTGTCCTCGCTGTAGCGCCGGAACTCCTGGAAGTCGAAGAGCGCGTCGGCGAGTTCCCAGCACGTCCGGTGCAGGCCGAGCCGGGCCGCCTGGTGGACGGCGGCGACGAGGTTGCGCCGCTCGGACTCGAACCAGCCGAGCCCGACCGCGCGTTCGGAGGCGGTGGCCGGGCGGCTCGGCGTCTCGGCGGGGTGCACGGTGGGACGGGGCCGTCCCGTCAGCACCGCTCCCGCCCTGCGCGCCTCGGCGAGGTAGCCGGCCAGCAGCCGCCGCTGCGCCGCCAACTGCTCCCCGTCGGAATCCTCCCGCAGCCCCCGCTCCCGGGCGAAGTCGCGCAGCAGGTCGTGCATCCGGTAGCGGCCGGGCCCGACGTCCTGCACCAGGTACGCCTGCCGCAGGCCCTCCAGGCACTCGCGCGCCTCTTCCACGGTCCGGTCCTGGAGCGCGGCGAGGGCGGTCGGGGTGAAGTCGTGGCCGGCGACGAGGCCGAGCCTGCGGAACGCCTTCCGCTGGTCGTGGCGCAGGCTGCGGTAGGCGACGTCGAACGTCGGGCTCATGACGGCCTGCAGCCCCGGCCCGGACGCGCCGTGCGCCGCGCCGTCGCCCAGCCCCGCGCCCGTCAGGCCCGGCCCGTACGGCGGCGGCGCGTCCTCGGCGTCGCGCGCCGTGAGTTCCCGGACGGTCGCGGCGACGGACTCGCCGGGGTTCTCCAGCAGCCGCCCGGCCATGACGCCGAGCGCCAGCGGCAGGTGCCCGCACTCGCGGGCCAGCCGCACGACCGCCTTGCGCTCGTCGCGGACGCGCGCGTCCCCCGGCCCGAGCACATTCGAGATGAGGTCCACCGCCTCCTGCGAGGCCATCTCGCGCAGCTCCAGCGTCCGGACGTCGGCGTCTTCGAGCAGCGCGGGCAGCCGCCGCCGGCTCGTCACGATCACCAGCCCGGACGTCGCCGCCGCCAGCAGCGGCCTGATCTGCTCGGGCCGGGACGCGTTGTCGAGGATCAGCAGCATCCGCCGGTCGGCCAGCATCGACCGGCACTGCGCGGCCAGTTCCCCCTCGGTGCGCGGAAGCTGGTCGCCGGGCACGCCGGCCGCGCGGAGCACCTGCCCCATCGCCTCCGCCGGCGTGACGGGGCTGCGCCGCGTGCCGCGCAGATCGGCGAACAGGACGCCGTCGGGGAACCGGTCGACGACCCGGTGCGCCCAGTGCAGCGCCAGCGTCGTCTTGCCGACGCCCGCCATCCCCTGGACGATCACGGCGCGCGGCCACTCGGACTGGCCGACCAGCAGGTCCAGCTTGCCGAGGCTGACCGTCCGGCCGGCGAAGAACGGGTTGTCGGCGGGCAGCCGGACCTGGGGCGGCCCGCCGCCCTCCAGGCGCACCGGCTCACGCGCCGCGATCACGGCGTCCCCGTCGGGTTCGGGACGCGGCGGCGCCTCCCGGTCCGGGTCCGGCCACTCGTCCCCCCACGGGCTGGCGGCCCGGCGCAGGCGCTCGGTGTCCAGGACGGTCAGCGGTCGCGGCCTGCTGTCGAGGATCCCCTTGCTCCGCCACAGCCGGAACCACCGCACCAGGGTCTCGCGCGAGATGCCCGCCCAGTTCGCCAGCTCCGCCTGGCTGAGCTTCAGCGGGATCCGCGTCCCCTGCCCGGCGACGGGCTCGCCGAACCGGTGGGCGAGCTCCAGCAGATGGTAGGCGAGCCGCTGAGGATGGTCGGCCGCCCGCACCGCGTGCCGGCGGCCGCCGAACGTGACGGTCTGGGAGATCGCGTGCATCATCGCCTCGGCGACCTGCGGGCTGGCCGCCAGCAGGCTGCGGAACTTGCGGCGGTCCACCCGCAGCGCCGCGACGTGGTCCAGCGCGGCGACGGTGCCGCGCTGCGGATGCCCCCACGGGCCGAGGACGCCGACCAGGTCGCCCGCCCCGAACAGATCGATGATCGACTCGTCGCCCTCGCTGGAGTCCACGAACTCCTTGGCCACCGCGTTGCTCGCCGCGCGGGGGGACGCCTTGAACACCACGTACACGGCCGGCGCGACCGAGCCCTGGTGGCACAGCATCCCGCCAGGCGGGATGTCGGTGCGCCGGCCCATGGCGCGCAGGGCCTGCCGGTCGGAGGGGGCCAGCCGCTCCCAGAAGCTGCCCGGCCGGACGTCGTGGTCGATCAAGGGGGTCAGCCTCCAGTCATCGCCGCCGCCAGCGTCCAGAACAGGAACAGCACCGAGGTCGCCGCCGCCCAGGCGACGGCCTGCCAGGACAGTTCTCCGCAGCGGTGCGCCGCCGACAGCAGCCGCCGGAGCTCCACGTCGCGGATCCGGTCGTCCAGCGCGGTCGCCGAACCGAACGGCGTCCACGGGACCCCGGGGTCGATGGGCGAGCCGGTCCTGCCGCGGACCCCGGCGAGCACCGACACCAGCGTCCGGCGCGACCGGACCGCGTACGCGGCCGAGATCGCGAACGATCCGGCCAGCACGGGCAGCAGCGCCAGCGCGGTGAGGCCGGGCATGCCGGCCGCCAGCCGGGACACGGTCCCGACCAGCACGAGGGCGAGGAACACCGCGGCGATGGCGGAGTCCCGGCCGCACAGCCGGACCAGCGTGCAGGCGTGCCCGAGCAGGTCCTCGGGCTTCTCCCTGTCCGGTCCGGGACGGAATGCGGTTACCAAGGTTCACCGTCCTCCCGCGTAGATCCTGATCTTCCAGTACCCATGATGCGCTGGCAAGACGGATGTTTCCGTCCGCCGGCGCACGGTTCGGCTGCGTCTGGCGACTCATTTCCATCAGGCGGCCGGGGCGGCGCGGAACCGGGGCGCCGATGATGGAGGATGGGGCTTCGCACCATCGACGGGAGGACGCATGACCTACACGGGAAACGTCGAGACCGGCGGCCGTCCCGACGTCCGGGAGCTGCCAGGCCTGACGGTCACGAAGGTGGCGGTGGGCCCCTACGACAACAACGCCTACATCCTGCGCTGCACCGCCACCGGCGAGCAGCTGCTCATCGACGCGGCCAACGAGGCGTCCCGGCTGCTGGAGCTGATCGGCGACGGGCCCCTGGCCCGCATCGTCACCACGCACCGCCACCAGGACCACTGGATGGCGCTGAGCGAGGTGGCCCGCGCCACCGGCGCCCCGGTCGTCGCGCATTCCCGCGACGCCGAGCCGCTGCCCGAACCGGTCGCCGAGCCCGTCGAGCACGGCGACACCGTCCGGGTGGGGCGCGCTTCCCTGGACGTCATCCACCTACGCGGCCACACGCCCGGTTCGATCGCGCTACTGTACGAAGCGGGCGGCGAACTGACGGACCGCCCGCACCTGTTCACCGGCGACAGCCTGTTCCCCGGCGGCGTCGGCAACACCTGGGGCGACCCGACCCGCTTCAAGCAACTGCTCTCCGACGTCGAGGAACGCGTCTTCGACCGTCTCCCGGACGCCACCTGGTTCTACCCGGGCCACGGCAAGGACTCGACACTGGGCCGCGAGCGTCCCGCGCTCCCCGAATGGCGGTCCCGCGGCTGGTGATCCCGGCCCCTCGGCCGGAACAAGCGGTGGTGGGTGTTCGTTGCTTCAACCACACTTCGGGCCGAGACCAGGAGACAGACAATCCGCGAACTCCACCAGGTGGACCCGGGACCCTCGCTGCGTTACCCGGCGGGCTCCCTCGTGCTCGTCGCCGGCCTTCCGGGGGCCGGCAAGAGCACACTGCTGAACCGCCTGTACGGGCTCGACGGTGACGAGACGGCGCCGGTGCCCGCCGGCGACGTCCTCATCATCGACTCGGGCCAGTCCCGCAACTGGTGGGCGCGGTCCCTGCGCCCGCTGCCCCTGCGGCTGCGCACCCCGCTCGTCCACGCCACCCACGTGTGGCGGATCGGCCGCGCCATCATCGCCGGGCACGGCGTCGTCGCGCACACCCGGGGCACCTGGCCGCACATCCTGCGCTTCTTCGCGTGGATGGCGCACCACCGCGGCAACCACCTGCACCTGATCCTCATCGACGTCGACCCCGAAACGGCCCGCGCCGGGCAGTTCGCCCGCGGCCGCGTCGTCACGTCCATCACGTTCGCCCGCCACTGCCGCCGCTGGCGTCCCCTCATCGCCCGCGCCCGCGGCGGCGACCCCCTGCCGCCCGCCGCCGGCGTCACGGTCCTCGACCGCGACGCCGCCGACAAACTCCAGGCCATCCACTTCACCTGACCCCCGCCACGCGGCGCCCGCGGCACGCGGCCCCGTACCCACTACCGTGCCCACTCCCGTGTTCCGGACGGCGGAAGCGGCCGGGGAGGCCGCCCGGGAAGGTATATAGGGTCGGAGGAAGATCCAGATCAGGAGAGGCGGCAGCATGGCGCAGCAGGTACGCGGGGTCATCGCACCGGGCAAGGGGCAGCCGGTGCGGATCGAGACGATCACCGTTCCCGACCCCGGGCCCGGGGAGGCGGTCGTCGACGTCCAGGCGTGCGGGGTGTGCCACACCGACCTGCACTACCGCGAGGGCGGGATCAACGACGAGTTCCCGTTCCTGCTCGGGCACGAGGCCGCCGGGGTGGTCGAGTCGGTCGGCGACGGGGTGACCGAGGTCGAGCCCGGCGACTTCGTGATCCTGAACTGGCGGGCGGTGTGCGGGCAGTGCCGGGCGTGCCTGCGGGGGCGTCCCTGGTACTGCTTCGACACGCACAACGCCGCGCAGAAGATGACCCTTGAGGACGGCACGGAGCTGTCGCCCGCGCTGGGCATCGGCGCGTTCGCCGACAAGACGCTGGTCGCGGCGGGGCAGTGCACGAAGGTCGACCCGGCGGCCAAGCCGGCGGTGGCGGGGCTGCTGGGGTGCGGGGTCATGGCGGGCCTCGGCGCGGCGATCAACACCGGCGGGGTCGGGCGCGGCGACTCGGTCGCGGTCATCGGCTGCGGCGGCGTCGGCGCGGCGGCGGTGCTCGGGGCGCGGCTGGCCGGCGCCGCCAAGATCATCGCGGTGGACCTGGACGAGCGGAAGCTGACCACGGCGTCCTCGCTCGGCGCGACGCACACCGTGAACGGCAAGGACGCGGACGTCGTCGAGACGGTCCGGGAGCTGACCGGCGGGAACGGCGCGGACGTCGTCATCGACGCGGTCGGCCGCCCGGAGACCTACGAGCAGGCGTTCTACGCCCGCGACCTCGCCGGAACCGTCGTGCTGGTGGGGGTGCCGACGCCGGAGATGAGGCTGGAGCTGCCGCTGCTGGACGTGTTCGGGCGCGGCGGGTCGCTGAAGTCGTCCTGGTACGGCGACTGCCTGCCCTCACGGGACTTCCCGATGCTCATCGACCTGTACCTGCAGGGCCGCCTGGACCTGGACGCGTTCGTGTCCGAGACGATCGAGCTGGACGGCGTCGAGGCGGCGTTCGAGAAGATGCACCACGGCGACGTGCTGCGCTCGGTGGTGATCCTCTGATGGCGGCGCGGATCGACCACGTCGTGACGTCGGGGACGTTCTCCCTGGACGGCGGCACCTGGGACGTCGACAACAACGTCTGGATCGTCGGCGACGACAGCGAGGCGATCGTCATCGACGCCGCGCACGACGCCGGCGCGATCGCCGGGGCGCTCGGCGGGAGGCGGCTGGTGGCGATCGTGTCCACGCACGGCCACGACGACCACATCGACGCGGCCCCGGCACTGAAGGCCCGCACCGGCGCGCCCGTGCTGCTGCACCCGGACGACCTGATGCTGTGGAAGCAGAGGCATCCCGACGCGAGTCCCGACGGCGACCTGTCCGACGGGCAGGTCATCACCGTCGCGGGCACCGATCTGACCGTCCTGCACACGCCCGGCCACAGCCCCGGCGCGGTGTGCCTGTACGCGCCCGGCCTGGGCACGGTGTTCTCCGGCGACACGCTGTTCAACGGCGGGCCGGGCGCGACGGGGCGGTCGTTCTCCGACTTCCCGACGATCATCGCCTCGATCCGTGAGCGGCTGCTGACGCTGCCCGCCTCCACCGAGGTCCGGACGGGGCACGGCGACTCCACCACGATCGGCGCGGAGGCCCCGCACCTGGACGAGTGGATCGCCCGCGGCCACTGATCTCAGGACGCGGCGCGTCCGGCCGGGCGGGGTGAGGCGAGCCGGGTGGGGCGGGTGCGTCCGCGGAGGGTGACCTCGTCGCCGAGGGTCCAGTGCGCCGCCTCGTCCGGCCCGGCGCGGGCGACGAGGGAGCCGGCCGCCAGCACCCGCTCGACGCGGGTCTTGGCGAGGTCGGTGAGGCGGGCGGCCTCGTTCACGGGGTCGCCGATGACGGTGTACTCGAAGCGCTCCTCGGCGCCGATGTGCCCGGCGACGGCCTCGCCCGCGGAGACGCCGACGGCCGCCCGCAGGCCGGGGACGTCGTCGCGCAGGCGGCCGGCCAGCTCGCGGGCGGCGGCGAGGGCGCGGCCGTGCGCGCCGTCCAGGTCGAGGGGCGCGCCGAAGATCGCCAGGGCGGCGTCGCCCTCGAACTTGTTGATCCACCCGCCGTGCGCGCCGACGACCTCGACGACCACGGCGAAGAAGTCGTTCAGCAGCCGGACGACCTCGGCGGGCGGGCGGTCGGCGGCCAGCCGGGTGGAGCCGATGAGGTCCACGAAGATCACCGCGACCTCGCGGAGTTCGCCGCCGAGGTCGATGCCGCGTTCGACGGCGACGCGCGCGACGTCCTCGCCGACCTGGCGGCCGAACAGGTCCTGGAGCCGCTCGTGCTCGCGCAGCCCGGCGGCCATGTGGTTGAAGCCGGCCTGCAGGAGGCCGACCTCGCTGGCGTCGTAGACGGGCACCTCGACGTCCAGGTCGCCGCGTTCGACGCGGGCGAGGCCGAGCCGCACCGACTCGACCGGGTCGGCGATGGCGCGGGCGGCGCCGTAGGTGACGCCGAGCCCGACGACGAGGGCGATGCCGCCGAGGGCGAGGACGGCCAGCGCGAAGTCCCGGACGGTGATCCTGGCGATGAGGAACGAGCCGACGGCCAGGGTGATCAGCCCGAGGATCGGGACGGCGGTGCCGAGCGCCCAGGCGAGGACGGAGCGCGCGACGACGCCCGGCAGGCCGGTCCGGCGCGGCATCTCGCTGTGCAGCGCCGTGGTGACCGCGCGCCGCAGCAGCCGCTCGGTCAGCAGGTAGACGACGGTGCAGGTGGTGAGCCCGCCGAGCAGGCTGGTCAGGCCGAGCTTGACGGCGAGCAGCGCGGAGAACGGGGCGTTGATGATCACCCAGCCGACCGTCCCGATGCCCCACAGGGTCAGGTGCAGGGCCATCAGCCGCAGCGGCCCGTACAACAGCAGGGAGCGTTCGCGCCGGCCGGGTTCCTCGTGCCGTTCGACCAGGCGGCGGACGCGGCGGAAGAACCGTTCGCCGAGGACGAGGCCGACGGGCATCGCGGCGGCGACGTAGGCGGTGAAGACGATCAGGTTGATCAGCTGCAGGCGTTCGGAGACGTCGCCGACCGGGTCGGGGACGACGACGGCGAAGGCGAGCACGACCAGCGCGCCGCCGAGGTTGGCGAGCCCGGTCGCGATCGTCACCAGGATGCGGGCGCGGCGTGCGATCTGGGCCCGCGTGTCGTCGGGGCCTCCGTCGATGAGCCGCCACAGGGGGCCGAGCAGGATCCGCCTGGGCCGTGGGGCAGGCGTCGCCTCTTCGGTCTCCATGAGCGTGCAGGTTATCCGGTCATATCCACCTATCTCGCCGCGCGCCCGGAAACCGGCAGGTCAGGTGCGGATGGGTTCGAGGAGCCGGTGCGGGGAGCGGAGGATCACGCTGACCGGGTCGCTCCTGCGGCGGAGGCCGGAACCGGCGTGGGCCTCCAGGTCCTCCGGCGGGACGCGGCGGCGGCAGGCGGCGCACGTGCCGTCCGGTCCGATCCGGGTGCCGCAGGCGGTGTGGACGAAGAAGCGGGACGGTTCGGCGGACAGGTGGTCCTCGGCCCAGCGTGCGAGCATGTGCAGGACGGGCCACAGCTCCTTGCCCATCTCCGTCAGGACGTAGTCGTGGCCGTCCTTGACCAGGACGCCGGTGTCGGCCAGCGCCTGGAGCCGCGCCGACAGCACCGCCCGCGGGATGTCCAGGTGGACGAGGAAGTCGCTGAACCGGCGGACCCCGTAGAAGGCGTCGCGGACGATCAGCAGCGTCCAGCGCTCTCCGACGACCTCCAGGGCACGGGCCAGCGAGCAGTCCTGCTCCGCGTAGTCCTTGCCGAGTGCCATGCAACCAGACTACCGCCCCTGTGGTTCATTGAACGAACCTAGTCGTGCTACCGTCGGCGCCTGGGTTCATTCAAGAAACCCACCAGCTGGACCCCCTGGAGAGTGCATGACGACCGTGGCGGCCTCCACCACCGCGCGCCGCACGCCCGGCACCGCGGTCGCGCTGGCGGTCCCCGCCGCCGCGACGCTGCTGGCCCTGATGAACTACACGGCGCCGATGGCGGCGCTGACCGACACGGCGCGCGGTCTGCACGCGGACCCGACGGCCCAGATCTGGCTGATGAGCTCGATCAGCCTCGGTCTCGCGGCGGCGCTGCTGGCCGTCGGCAGCCTCGCCGACGACCACGGGCGGCGGCGGGTGTTCCTGATCGGCGCCGCGATGCTCGCCGCGTCCAGCGTCGCCTGCGCCGTGGCGCCCAACGCGGCGGTCTTCGTCGCCGGGCGGATCGTGCAGGGGGCGGCGAGCGCGGCGCTGCTGGCGACCGGGCTCGGCATCATCGCCGCCTCGTTCGGGCCGGGGCCGCGCCGGGCGTACGCCACCGGGGTCTGGGGGGCGATGCTCGGACTCGGCGTCGCGGTCGGCCCGATCGCCTCCGCCGGGCTGGCCGAGGCCGGCGACTGGCGGCTCTGGTACTGGGCGGCGGCGGTCGGATCGGTGCTGCTCGGCGGGGCGGCGCTCCGGCTGCAGGAGTCCCGGGCCGAGCGGCCGCGCGGGCTGGACCTGCCCGGCCTGCTCACCATGTGCCTGGGCGTGGGGGCCCTGGTCACGGCGATCACGTGGGGGCGGCTGGGCTGGACGCGCCCGGTGGTCGGGGCGCTGTTCGCGGCGGCGGCCGTGCTGCTCGCCGCGTTCACGCTGATCGAGACGCGGCGGCAGGAGCCCATGATCGACCTCGGGCTGCTGCGGCGTCCCGCGTTCCTGCTGTCGATCTCGGGGGCGATGGTCACCGGGCTCGGGGTGATCGGGATCATGAGCTATCTGCCGACCATGATGACCCTGGTCATGGACATATCCCCGTTCGTGGCGGCCCTGGTCCTGGTGTTCTGGTCGGGGCTGTCGTTCCTCGCCTCGCTGCAGGCCCGCCGCCTTCCCGCCCGCTTCTCCGCCGGGAGGCTCCTCGGCGCCGGGCTCGCGCTCTGCGCCGCCGGGCAGTTCGCGATGCTGGGGATGGCGCCGCAGGACCACTGGGGGCGGCTCGTCCCCGGGCTGATCGTGGCCGGGCTCGGCGGCGGCCTCTCCAACGCGATGCTCGCCAGGCTGGCCGTGGACAGCGTCCCCGCCGACCGCGCCAGCATGGGGACGGGCGCCAACAACACCGCCCGCTACGTCGGCGCGTCGGTGGGCGTCGCGATCGTGGGCGCCATCGCCACCGGTTCGGGCACCGGCGTGTCCGAACTCGCCCACGGCACCAACGTGGCGATGTTCGTGTCCGCCGTCATCGCGATGGCCGGCGCCCTCCTCGCGGCCGCGATCCGCGTCAGGTGAGCTCCTCGATGAAGGCCGCCAGCTGGGTCAGGTTCCGGCATTCGTACATGGGGACGAGTTCGCCGTAGCGGGACGCGGCGGAGTCGCCGGTGTCCCACTGGCCGCGCGGCTCCGGGTTGAGCCAGTAGGCGTGCCGGGTGCGGTCCACCAGGGAACGCAGCACGGGCAGGGACAGCTCGCCGTAGTTGGAGCGGGCGTCGCCGAGGATCAGCAGCGACGTCTTGGGCGTGATGGCGTCGCGGTACCGGTCGTCGAACACCTTGATGGCGTGGCCGTAGTTGGAGCGGCCGGTGATCCAGACGAGGTCGGCCTCGGCGGCCAGCCGGGTCATCGCGTCCGTGACGTCCGCGCCCGGCGCGAAGAACCGGGTGATCTCGTCGGTGGTGTCGATGAACGCGAACGCGCGGACCTTGCTGAACTGCTCCCGCAGCGCGAACGTCAGCAGCAGCGTGAAATGCGCGAACGACGACACCGAGTCGCTGGCGTCGCAGAGCACGACCAGCTCGGGCTTGTGCGGGCGGCGCGGCCGGTGGTGGGTGGTGAGCGGCACTCCCCCGCTGGCCAGGGACGCGCGGACCGTCCGGCGGAAGTCGAGCCTGCCGCGCCTGCCGTGCCGCTGCTTCTGCACGAGCCGGGACGCGAGCTTGCGCGCCAGCGGGTGCACCTCGCGGCGCAGCGCCGACAGCTCGGCGCGGTTCGCGGCGGAGAAGTCGAGCCGCTCCAGCGGCGGGCGGACGGCGATGCGGGCGGTGCGCTCGACTCCGGTGTCCTCGGCGATGCGGCGCCGCACCTCGCCCGCGACGAGGGCCTCGAACCGGGCGATGCGGTCGCGGAACGTCCGGCGGGCGACCCGCTCGGCCATGCCGCCGCGTTCCTGCCCGGCCAGGACGGCGTTGAGCAGCCGGGCCATGAGCGTCTCGGGCGACATGGCGCGCATGACGCCGAACGAGAACCACGACTCCTGCCCCGGCGTCCGGCCGTAGTCGGCGACGGCCATCCGGGCGAACTGCCGCAGCGCGGCGTCGTCGCCCGACAGCAGGAGTTCCGCCAGCTCGCCCCGGCGGGCCTGCACCTCCGGGTCGAGCGCGGGCGGGACGGGGCGCCCGTCGTCGTCCAGCGTCCGGGCGGGACGGTCGGGGTCCGGGTGCGCCCCCGCGCCGTCCCCGACGGCGCCGGGGAACCACAGGTCGAAGAGGGTGTCGAACGTCGGGCGGTGCTGGGGCCGTTTCACGAGCGTCGCGGCGTAGGAGGCGCGCAGCGACTCGCGGTCGAGCAGGTCGATGGCCTGCATGGCGCGGACCGCGTCCAGGCCCTCGGCGACCGACACCGGCATCCCGGCGCGCCGCAGCTCCGCGACGAACCCCGTGTGCCGGTCGATGAGGGAGGCCATGTCAGTGTCCCGGGGTCAGCCCCGCAGCCCCAGTTCCTTGGCGGCGCGTTCCTGGTCGGTGACGTGCTTGAGGACGACGCCGAGCGTGCGGGCGACGGCGGCCTCGTCCAGGTCGTCCAGGCCGAGGGCCAGCAGGGTGCGCGCCCAGTCGACGGTCTCGGCGATCGACGGGGCCTTCTTGATCTCCAGGTCGCGCAGCGTGCCGACGGTGCGGACGAGCTGCTCGGCCAGCTCGGCCTCGATCCCGGGCACCTGGGCGAGGACGATGTCGCGTTCCCGTTCGGGCGCCGGGTAGTTCAGGTGCAGGTAGAGGCAGCGGCGCTTGAGCGCCTCCGACAGCTCCCGCGCGGCGTTCGAGGTGATCACCACGAACGGGCGGCGGACGGCGTCGACCGTCCCCAGCTCGGGGATCGTGATCTGGAAGTCCGACAGGACCTCCAGCAGCATGCCCTCCACCTCGACGTCGGCCTTGTCCGCCTCGTCGATCAGCAGGACGGTCGGGCCGGTGCGGCGGATGGCCGCCAGCAGCGGCCGCTCCAGCAGGAACTCCTCGGAGAAGATGTCGTCGTGGGTCTCCTCCCAGGCCCGGTCGGACGGCGCGGCCTGGATCGCGAGGAGCTGCTTCTTGTAGTTGAACTCGTAGAGGGCGCGGGCCTCGTCCAGCCCCTCGTAGCACTGCAGCCGGATCAGCTCTGCGCCGGTCGAGGCGGCGACGGCCTTGGCCAGCTCGGTCTTGCCGACCCCGGCCGGGCCCTCGACGAGCAGCGGCTTGCCGAGCGCCTGCGCGAGGTACACGGTCGTGGCGATCGACTCGTCGGCGAGGTAGCGGACCTCCGCCAGCCTGCGGTCCACGTCGGCGGGGGACGCGAACGCCCCGTCCACGATGTCGGTCATCCCCTGCCCCTCTGTGCGCCGCGCTTCTGCGCGGCCGCCTTCTTGTACGTCTGGTTGGTGCCGGCGAACACGAACGATTTGCGGTCCTCGTTGAGGGAGACGCCCCAGTAGGACGCGGTCTTCGGGTCGCCGCCCTTCCAGGAGAAGCGGTACTTGCCGCCGCCCTCGGGGATGGCCGTCCCGCTCCAGAGCTTCTGCTTGCCCTTCACCCACACGCCGCTGCCGTCCGCCGTGAACTGGAAGTAGTCCCCGGCGGTGCCGGCCCAGCGCCCGACGAGCGGCTTCATGTCGGAGGGCTTCACCACCGGGATCGGCGCGAGCGTGGTGGGCGGTGCGGACGAGGCCGTGCCCGCGGCCTCACCCTCGCCGCCGCAGCCGGTGAGGGCGAGCGCGGCGGCGGCCGTGCAGGCGGCGAGGGCGGTGACTCTCACGAGGACCTCCGGGACGATCTGGGGTGAAGCGGCAGTTTACCGGCGGTCACGTCCTCGTCCCCGCCGAGACCTGCGGTGAGACCTGCGGGGTAGGCGCCGGTTGGCACCGGCGGGTGACGCGTCCGCGGCGGGCCGTTGCCTATAACCGAACCATGACGACCCCACGACTCCCCCGCGACGACCTCACGGCGGCGATGGCGGCCCGGCGCGAGCTGGGGCCCGACTACGACGACGCCTTCATCGAGACGGTCGTCGACCGCATCCAGGAGACCCTCGACGCCCGCGCCGCCGCGTCGCCCCGGACCCGGCCCAGGTTCGGGCCGGGTCCGGGGCACGGCGGCCGCGATCACAGCCTGGCCATGGCCGTGCTGTCGCTGCTGGCCGCGATCCCGCTGAGCGCCATCGGGGTCGTCCACGCGGGCCTCCCCGGCCTGGTCGTGACCCTCACCGCGATCGTCCTGGTGAACGTCACCTACACCTGCCGTAGGCGTTAGCCCAGGGGGGCGACCCCCTGGAACCCCCGTCACGAGCCGGTCGATCCTCACGACACGGTTTTGGTTGTTGTGACCGTGCGGGTTCGTGGCGTGTCGCTGCGGTCGCCCGGCTCGGCGGGTCGTGCGACCTGCGCTCGCTGCGCTCGCTCCGGCCGCACAACCCGTGACCTTGGGTCTCGCTTGAGGCGACCCTTGGTCACTTGCCCGGCTCGGGGTCGCGGGGGAGGCCGAGGAGGCGCTCGCCGATGATGTTGAGCTGCACCTCGGTGGTGCCGCCGTAGATCGTCATCGCGCGGCTGAACAGCATGGCGCGCGCCACGATGCCGCTCTCGGCCAGCGGCACCTCGGTGGCGGCCGCGGTGCCCTGCGCCGCCCAGCAGTGGTCGGCGACGTCCTGGTTGAACTGGACGCCGAGGAGCTTGCGGACGCTGGCCTCCGCGCCCGGCTCCACGCCGTTCAGCTGCTTGAGCGTGGTGCGCAGGCCGAGCAGGTCGATCGACTGGCCCTGGGCGACGAGCTTGCCGACCTCGGCGGCGGCGACCGGGTCCAGCGTCCGCCGCTTGAAGAACTTCAGCAGCTCGGGGACGCCCATGCCGAGGCCGCCGCCGGTCGACAGCGACACCCGCTCGTTGGACAGCGTGTTCCGCGCGACCTGCCAGCCCTTGTCCACCTCGCCGACCACGCGGTCGTCCGGGACGAACACGCCGTCAAGGAACACCTCGTTGAAGATGGCCTCGCCGGTCAGCTCCTTGAGGGGCCGGACGTCGACGCCCTCGGACTTCATGTCCACCAGGAAGTAGGTGATGCCGTCGTGCTTGGGCGCGTCCGGGTCGGTGCGGGCGATGCAGAAGCCCCACTGGGCGTAGTGCGCGAGCGAGGTCCAGATCTTCTGGCCGGTGAGCCTCCAGCCGCCCTCGACCCGCTCGGCCTTCATCGACAGCGACGCCAGGTCGGAGCCGGCGCCGGGCTCGGAGAACAGCTGGCACCACACGATCTGGCCGCGCAGCGTCGGGCGGA
This sequence comes from Spirillospora sp. NPDC048819, assembly GCF_040650055.1. Taxonomy (NCBI): domain Bacteria; kingdom Bacillati; phylum Actinomycetota; class Actinomycetes; order Streptosporangiales; family Thermomonosporaceae; genus Spirillospora; species Spirillospora sp. NPDC048819. The sequence continues at coordinate 163,899 of NZ_JBEZGN010000014.1, forward strand.
GGAACCTCTCCTTCTGCTCGTCGGTGCCGTACCGGACGAGGGACGGCACCAGCCAGGCGCCGATCCCCAGGTTCGGGGCCTTGACCTGCGCGGCCTTCAGCTCCTGCTGGATGAGGATCTGCTCGACCGGCCCGGCCTCGCGTCCCCACGGCTTCGGGAAGTGCGGGACGCTCCAGCCCTCGTCGCCCAGCTTCGCGTGCAGCGCCTCCTTGTCCTCGATGGCGGCCAGCTCGGCGACCTCGGCGCGGATCCGCTCGCGGAGCGGCTGGGCGTCCTCGTCCAGTTCCAGGACGACCTCGCGGCGGCGGCCGTCCAGCGCGAGCGCCGCGATCTCGGCGGCCCAGTCCTTGGACGGGCCGAGCAGCGACCGCAGGGTCAGGGCGCGGCGCAGGTAGACGTGCGCGTCGTGCTCCCAGGTGAAGCCGATGCCGCCGAGGATCTGGATGGCGTCGCGGGCGGTCTGCACGCCCGCGTCGACCGCGATGACGGCCGACACCGCGGTGGCGAACCCGGCTTCCTCGGTGCCCTCGTCCAGGGCGCGGGCGGCGTCCCAGGCGGCGGCGCGGGCCTGCTCCAGCGCGATGAGGCTGCGCGCGGCCTTGTGCTTGACGCCCTGGAACTGCCCGATCGGCCGCCCGAACTGCTCGCGGACCTTGGCGTACTCGGCCGCGGTCGTCACCAGCCAGCCGGCGAGGCCCGCCGACTCGGCGCCGAACAGCGCCGCGGCGAGGTCCCGGACACGGCCGGTGGTGACGCCGTCCAGCACGCGGTCGGGGGCGACGGCGACGCCGGACGCCTCGACGGACGCGACGCGGCGGACCCGGTCCAGGCTCGCGACCGGCGTGACGGTGACGTCGGCGGCGTCGACCGCGATCCACTGGTCGCCGCCGCCGTCCGCGACCGGCAGGACGATCACGTCGGCGAGCGCGCCGCCGAGAACCGTCGCCGACGTCCCGGACACGACGAACGAGTCGCCGTCGCGGCGGCCGGTCAGCTCGCCGTCCAGGGCGACGGCGGCCGTCCTGGACCCGTCGGCGAGGGCGGGCAGCAGCTCCGCGCGCACCTTGGCGTTGCTGGACGCGTTGACGACGGCGCTCGCGAGCACGGTCGGCAGGAACGGGCCGGGCGCGGCGGCGCGGCCCAGCTCCTCCAGCACGACCGACAGCTCCAGGAGGCCGTAGCCCTGGCCGCCGTGCTCCTCGTCCAGATGCAGGCCGAGCAGGCCCTGCTCGGCCAGGGCCGGCCAGAACCCGGGCCTGGTCTCCTCGTCCGCCTCCAGCGCGGCCCGGACGGCCGTCACCGGAATGTTGCGCTCGGCGAAGCCGCGCACCGAATCGGCGAGCGCCTCGTGCTCCTCGGTCAGCCCGATGGCCATGCGTGAACCCTCTCTCAGCCGCTTTTGACAGCGATTCTAGAACAGGATTCGGTGCTGTGGTCCAGTGCCGCCGGGACTCAGCCTTCGCGCGTTGCCGCGGCGTCCGCGTCGGCGTCCGGGAGCGCGTCGGCGTGCGCGTCCATGGGCGGCCCGGCCGGCACCGCCTTGTTGCCCCCGCCGGGGGCCTTGCGGCCGACGGCCAGGCTGGCGATGGTGGTCGCGACGAGCGTCCCGGCGATCACCGCCAGGGACAGCCAGATCGGGATCTCGGGCGCCCACGCGACACCGTACTCGTGCATCGCGTGGAAGATCAGCTTGGCCCCGATGAAGCCGAGGATGAACGCCAGCCCGTGCGCGAGGTAGACGAGCCGGTCGGTGAGCCCGCCGAGCAGGAAGAACAGCTGGACCAGGCCCATCAGCGCGAACGCGTTGGCGGTGAACACCAGGTACGGCTCGGTCGTCAGCCCGAAGATCGCGGGAATGGAGTCCAGCGCGAACAGCACGTCGGTGGAGCCGATGGCGATCATGACGATGGCCAGCGGGGTGACCAGTCGGCGGCCGTGCCGCCGGACGACGAACCGGTTCCCCTCGTACTCGTCGGACGTCGGGATGACCCGCTTGGCCCACCGCAGCAGGACGTTCTCCTTGAACTCGTCCTCCTCGTCGCCGCCGCGGACCAGCCCGATCGCCGTCCAGATGAGGAACGCGCCGAAGATGAAGAAGACCCAGGTGAACGTCGAGATGGCGGCGGCGCCGACCGCGATGAAGATGCCGCGCAGCACCAGCGCGATGACGATGCCCGCCATCAGCACCGTGTGCTGGGACCGCTTCGGCACGGCGAACCGGGTGAGGATCACCATGAACACGAAGAGGTTGTCGACGCTGAGGCTCTTCTCGGTGACGAAGCCGCCGAAGTACTCACCCGCGTACCGCGCGCCGGAGAAGATCCACACGCCGATGCCGAACAGCACGGCGAGGCCGATGTAGATCGAGGACCAGAACGCGGCCCTGCGGGTGGTGAACTCCCGCGTGTCGTTCCTGTGGATCAGGAACAGGTCGGCGGCGATGACGGCGAGGATCCCTGCGATGGTCAGGGCCCACACCAGGGGTGAGACGGACAACGTGAACACCTCCAGCGGACATGAACGAGCGCTGGAGGTCTCTCCCGCCCCGGACGAGCGAGGGCCGCGGAACCCGGGACGGTATGGACCGGCCGTATTGACGGGAACCGTGCGCGGGGATACTCCCCTCCACTGCCTTCTTCAACGCGAGCCCCACCAGGGCGGTTCCCCTCCGCGCGAACTTTCTCGATCTTTTCTCGAACCGGACCGCCGGAAACCGCGTCCAAGGCGCCGTCGCCCGCGCCTTCCGGCTCAGCGGCGAGGGCCCGCCAGTTCGCGGTACAGGTCGGCGAGCTGGTCGACGGCGTCGTCCTCGCCCGGCAGCAGGGCCGACCGCTGCGCGGCGGCCGACCCGAGCCGCGCGGCGAGGGCCGGATCGTCCAGAACGCGGCTCACCGCACGTTCCAGCGCGCCCGCGTCGCCCGGGGGCACCAGCAGCGCCGCCTCGCTCTCGGGTCCGTGCAGCAGCGGGCCCGCCGCACCGCCGTCCGCCGTCCGCTCCTCCGCGCCGACCATGCCGGGGATGCCGCCGACGCGGGTGGCGACGAGCGGCCGGCCCGCCCGCAGGATCTCCTGGACGATCAGCGGCTGCCCCTCCCACACGCTCGGCACGACCGCCACGTCGCAGGCGGCCAGCAGCCCGGCCACGTCCGAACGGCGCCCCATCAGGCGGACGGGCAGTTCCTCGGCCTCGACGCGGCTGCGGAGCTCGTCCTCCAGCGGGCCGTCCCCGACGACAGCGACGAGCGGCGGCGGGGTCCGGCCGGCCCAGTCCCGCGCCGCGTCCAGCAGCGTCGGCAGGCCCTTCTGCTCGGCGAGCCGCCCCACCGTGACGATCAGCGGCCGCTCCCCCACGCCCAGTTCCGCGCGCAGGTCGGCGCGGACGGCCGGTCCCGGCGGGGCCTGCGGCGCCGGCGCGGGGACGATGGCGTGCCCCACCGACCGGGCGCCGAGGGCCCGCATCCGCTCCTCCAGGTCGGGTGAGACTCCGAGGACGGCGGCGGCGCCGCGCGCCACGACGCGTTCCAGCGTCCCGTAGACGGCGGCCGTCCGCCCCCCGGCGATGACGGCGTTGTGCAGGGTGACGACCAGCGGCGGCCCGCCCCGCGCGAACCGCAGCGGCCCCGGCGCGACCCGCGCGCACGCCGCGACGGCGAGGGCGCCCGCCCGCAGCCCGTGGGCGTGGACGACGTCGGCGCCGCGCAGCAGCGAGCGGAGCCGGGCGACGGCCTTGGCGTCGTTCAGCGGGCGGGGCCGGTCGGCGAGATCGACTTCGGCGAAACGCGCACCGCCGCCGGTGAACCCGAACAGCTCCTCGGTCGACGCGGGCCCGCACACCAGCACCCGGGCGCCGCGTCCGGCCAGGCCGGCGGCGACGGACTCGACATGCCGGCCGACGCCGCCGGCGCTGGTGCCGAGGACCAGCGCGACGCGCAGCCCGTCCAGATCCTTCTTCTCAGACATTGCGGGTGACCTTCCGGCTGAGGACGGCCCGGAGATCGCGGCCGTCGATCACGAATGCGATGAGCAGGAAAACCGCGCCGGCCACCAGCGCCGCCAGCGCCCCGGCCCCGACGCTGCGCAGTTCCCCGCCCGTTCCGAGCAGGGCGGCCGTCGCGTATCCGGCGGCGGCGCCCGCGACGGCGCCCGCCAGCCCGGCGGCCAGGGCGCGGGGCGTCCCGGCCACGGACGCGGCGCCCCGGGCGCGGACGAGCGTCCCCAGCAGCAGCGCGCCGGCGACGGTCATCCCGGTGGCGTTGCCTACGCCGAGCGCCGCGACCACCCATTCCCGGTCGACCGTCAGCACCAGCGCGACGTCGGCGGCCATCACGACGAGCCAGCCCGCCACGACCGCCGCCGCGCCCATCCGGCCCCGGTGGCAGGCGAACAGGACGCGCCCGAGGTGCGCGACGAGCCCGTAACCGATCAGTCCGGGCGCGAACGCGAGCACCGCGCGGGACAGCACGTCCTGCTGGTCGGGAAGGCCCGGGTTGAACACCGCCGCGACGGGCACGGCGACCGCGGCCAGCACCGCGGCGCCCGCGCACGACACCAGCACGACCGCGCGGGTGGTGGACGCGGTGACCTGGTCGAACCGGTCCTGCTCCCCGGAACTGATCCGCGCCGACAGGGTCGGGAACGCGCTCGTCGCGATCGGCACGACCAGGATCGCCCACGGCAGCAGGTAGATCGCCCACGCGTACTGGTAGTTGGCGAGGGCGCCGCCCGTGCCCTCGTAGCTGAGCCGCACCACCAGCAGCGCCGACAGCTGCTGCGCGGCGACCGTGGCGAGCCCGGCGAGCGCGAGCCGCCGCACCCGCCGCGCCACCCCGTCGGGGAAGCGCAGCGTCGGCCGCAGCCGGAGCCTCAGCCGCCACGCCGCGATCCCGGCGGTCGCCGCCATCGCGACGCCGCCGAGCGCCGTCCCCACCGACAGCGTCAGCTCCGCGTCCAGCGGCAGCCCCGCCAGGTCGTTCTCGTAGCCGCGGCCGAGCGGCGCGTAAGCGACGTAGGCGCCGATCACCACCAGGCTGGACATCAGCGGGGCCAGCGCCGGCGCGACGAACCGGCGGTGCGACTGCAGCAGCCCGTACAGGACGACCGCCACCCCGTACATCACCATCTGTGCCGACATGACCGTGAGCATCGAGGAGCCGACGTCCACGATCCCGTCGCGGGTGCAGCCCTTCAGGTCGCCGCCGACGAGCAGCTCCATGATCGGGCGGGCGCCGAGCGCCATCAGCGCCGACAGCGGCACCATCAGCACCACGATCCAGGTCAGCAGCGCCGACCCGATCCGGCGGACCTCCTCGCGGTCGCCGCGCTCGGCGGCACCGGCCAGCACCGGCACGACCATCGCGGTCAGGGCGCCGCCCGCGACGATCTCGTAGACGATGAACGGGAACTGCGTCGAGGTGAAGTACGCCTGGCTGAGGCACGACGTCGTGACCGTCTGGGAGAAGGCGTAGGTGCGCCCGAACCCGGCCAGCCGCGCCAGGACGGTGATGACCGCGATGACGACGGCGGCGCCGGCGAGACCGCCGGTCAGGCGGCGCAGATGTGACGGTGGCACGCTCGTGTGGTTCTGCGGGGGGATCGTCCGGCGGGCCTACGCGGGGCCGGCGGACGGGCGGAACGCGTCCTCCATGTCCGCCTTCTCCGCCTTCTCCGCTGCGCCGGGCGGCGCGGGCGGGGGCACCGTGGCGGCCACCGGGCGGCGGCCGAGCATGTCGAGCCGGTTCAGCACCGGGTTGCCCGCGATGACCTTGGTGAAGCTGACGAACTCGCTGGCGGCGTTCAGCCCGGCCAGGCCGGTCAGCACGGCCAGGCGCGGCCCGCGGTCGAGCCGGGTGGCGGCCAGGCCGAGCAGCGCGCCGAGCGCGTTGGAGCCGGTGTCGCCGAGCATCGCCCGCTCGGAGAGGTCCTCGGGCAGCAGCGCGACGGCGGCGCCGAGCGGCGCGGCCACGACGGCGGACGACGGCCGCGCCAGCGCCAGCGGCGCGCCGGTGAGGACGCCGACCTTGACGGCGCGGCCCGGACGCAGGTCGAACAGGTTCATCAGGTTCGCGGACCCGGCGATGATCGCGCCGTTGACGAGGGCGTCGAACGCGCGTCCCGTCCGGGACGGGGCGGGCGACCCGGCGACGGCGGCGGCGGCCAGCCCCGCCGCGCCGATGCCGATGATCTTCACCGCGCCGCTGGTGACCTCGCCGCGGGCCAGCGCGGTCAGGTGGCCCTTGAAACCGCGCGACGAGGCGGAACCGGCCAGGTCGTCGTAGCCGCCCAGCAGCCCGGATCCGGCGCCGGCGAGGAGCGCGGCGGCGCGCGTCCGGCCTTCCACGCCGGGCGCCAGCAGCCCTGCCGCGGCGGCGCCCGCGACGACCGCGGGTCCCTCCAGCAGCGTCACCGGCTCGCCGCGGTGGTTGGTGCGGCCCCACACCTCCTCGCCCGGCAGGCCGTTCAGACCGGGGGGGTTGCGCGTCAGCGCGGTGTAGGCGGCGCGGGCGGCGGCGGCGCCGAGACCGGCGCCGGCCAGCAGCCGCGCGGCCCGCGCCGAGCCGGAGGCGATGCGTCGCTTCATCAGGTCACCCGTTCTTCCCCGCCGTGGGCGCGGGCGAGGGCAGGTAGCCGCTCACACCGGCGCCCGTCCCGTACTGCCCGGACTTGCCGCCCATCTCGTTCTGCAGCGCCAGGATCGTCACGACCTGCCCGGAGGCGGTGTCCACCACGTCAACGGTGGAGACCGACTCCTCGGCGTCGGAGTCGCGCAGCGCCGCGATCAGCCCGCCCTCCTGCGCGGAGGTGGAGGGGCCACCGACGACCGTACCGCGCCCCGCGGCGTCGAGTGCGGTGGCCAGCGAGATCAGCGCCTTGTTGTCGTCGCCGCCGCCGTCGTAGGCGTACGGGGTGGCGGGCCCGATCATCACGGCGAGCGTCGCGTGCTGGCCGGGCTTGCCGCTCGCGGTGATGTAACCGGCCTCCTTGAAGCCGTTCAGGACGGCGCCGCCGGCGGCGTCCTCGCGGCCGGGCTCGGTGGGGTCCTTGGTGACCAGGGCGTCCGCCAGCACCGCGCCCGCCTTCTCGTAGGCGTTCGCGTTCTCGGGGAACTTCACGTCGTCGGCCTTCAGCTGCGTGGCGAGCTCGTCGACGGTGATCTGCTGGTCGTCGTCCAGGAGTTTCTTCTGGATCGTGACGCGGCCGGTGACGGCGGCGCCCGCGTTCTTGGCCAGCTCGCTGACCTGCTCGATGCTGTCGTTGCCCGCGCCCGGCGTCTCGATCATCACCACGGACTGGCCCTTCAGCCGGTCCGCGACGATCTGCGGTGACAGCGCGCCGGCGAACTGCTCCTGCCCGTTCACCTGCTGCTGCAGCTGCCGCTGCTGGTTGCGGGCCTGCTGGGCGGTCTTGGCGGCCTGGTTGGCCTGCTGCCGCAGGGTGTCGCTCACCGAGTCCGACAGCGTGGTGGAGCCCAGCACGATGCCGAGCGCCAGCGCCAGGAAGATCGCGACGATGGAGACGAGGTGGTATCGGAAATCGATCACGTGAAGAGTCCGGTCAGCCAGAAGACGAAGGCGTGCCAGCGGTCGGCGAGCAGGGGACTGATGACGTCCCCCGCCGGGGACATGGCGACGGCCGTGACGATGGCGATGAACGCGCCGAGGACGAGGAACAGCAGCGACCAGGTGGAGATCCGGCTGCGGTAGAGCCGGCTGACGCCCTTGGCGTCCACGAGTTTGCTGCCCACCCGGAGCCGGGTGAGGAACGTGCTGGCCATGCCGGCGCGGCCCTTGTCGAGGAACTCCACCATGTTGGCGTGCGTGCCGACCGCGACGATGAGCGTGGCGCCCTTCTCGTCGGCGAGCAGCATCGCGATGTCCTCGCTGGTGGCGGTGGCGGGGAACGTCACCGCCTCCTGGCCGAGCTCGCTCACCCGCTTCAGGCCGGGCGCGCGCCCGTCCCGGTAGGCGTGCACGACGATCTCGGCGCCGCACGTCAGCGCGTCGTCGGACACCGAGTCCATGTCCCCGACGATCATGTCGGGGCGGTAGCCGGCCTCCATCAGCGCGTCGGCGCCGCCGTCCACCCCGATCAGGACGGGGCGGTACTCGCGGATGTAGGGCCGCAGCGTCGCGATGTCCTCGCGGTAGTGGTAGCCGCGGACGACGATCAGCGCGTGCCGCCCGTTCAGCTTCGTGGTGACCTCGGGGACGCCGACGCCGTCGATGAGCAGGTCGCGCTCGCGCTTGACGTACTCCATCGTGTTGGCGACGAACGCCTCCAGCTGGCTCGCGAGGCCCGCCTTCGCCTCGGTCAGCGCCGTCTCCACGGATTCGGCGGTCTGCTCGGTGCCCTTGGCGACGACGTCGTCGCCGCGGTACACGGCGGGCCCCTCGACGCGGACCTCGTCGCCCTCCTGCAGCTTGGCGAAGATCTCCGGCCCGATGTCGTCGACCAGCGGGATGCCGGCCTCCAGCAGGATCTGCGGGCCGAGGTTCGGGTACCGGCCCGAGATGCTGGGCGCGACGTTGACGACGGCGCCGACCTGGCACGCCACCAGCGCCTCGGCGCTGACGCGGTCGAGGTCGACATGGTCGATCACCGCGACCTCGCCGGGCTGCAGGCGCTTGGTCAGGTCCTTGGTGCGGCGGTCGAGCCGGACCGCGGCGCTGACCCCGGGCCTGCCGTCGTCGCGAGCACGGCCGAGCGCGCGCACGCGCAGCGGCAGTTTCTGTGCCAGCCGGACGCGCCGCTCGGTGGTGGGTGACGGGTCGTTCATCACTAGCCATCCTGCCAGAGCACCGGAGCGATCGCCGGAAAGGACGACCGTCCAGGCGTGTCCGTTCGTGCACACTCTGTAGCTTTTCCGGGGGGCGTGGGGGGACGGCCCCCGCACGATCTCCGTGGTTTCGTGCGGGCGGCGGTCACCGTTCCTCGGACGCCATGGCGAGGAGTTCCTCGGCGTGGGCGCGGCCGAGCTCGGAGTCCTCCAGGCCGGCGAGCATCCGCGACAGCTCCCGGACCCGCCCCTCCCGGTCCAGGGCCGTGACGCCGCTGCTGGTGACGGTGCCGTCGTCGGACTTCTCCACCAGCAGATGCTGGTCGGCGAACGCCGCGACCTGCGGCAGGTGGGTGACGACGATCACCTGGGCGTTGCGGGCCAGCCGCGCCAGCCGCCGCCCGATCTCCACCGCCGCCTTGCCGCCGACGCCCGCGTCGACCTCGTCGAACACGAATGTCGGCACCGGGTCGGCGCCGGCGAACACGACCTCGATCGCCAGCATCACCCGGGACAGCTCGCCGCCCGAGGCGCCCTTGTGCAGCGGCAGCGGCTTGGACCCCGGATGCGGCGCGAGCCGCACCTCGACCTCGTCGACGCCGTGGGGGCCGTAGTCCCCGGTCGGGGTGACGGTGACCACGACGCGGGCGTGCGGCATCGCCAGCGCGGTCAGCTCCTCGGTGACGGCCCCGGAGAACCGCTCGGCGGCGCGGGTGCGGACCTCGGTCAGCTCCCCCGCCTCGGCGGCGAGCCGCTCGGTCAGCTCCGCGTGCTCGGCCCGCAGGCCCTCGATGCGGTCGTCGTCGCCCTCCAGGTCCGTCAGCCGCGCCGCGGACCGCCGCGCCCACTCCAGGACCTCCGCGGCCGTCGCGTCCGGGCCGCCGTACTTGCGGATCAGCCCGGTCAGCTCGGCCCGCCGCTCCTGGACGACCGCGAGCCGCGCCGGGTCGGCGTCCACGGACTCGGCGTAGGACGCGAGGTCGGTGCCGACGTCGGAGACCAGGTAGCCGGCCTCGGCGAGCCGGTCGGCGAGCGCCGCCAGCTCCGGGTCGTGCTCGCGGACGGCGTCCAGCGCGTTGCGGGCCTGGCCGAGCAGGTTCGTCACGTTCGCGGCCTCGAACGCCGCCGCCGCGTCGCCCAGCAGCGCCTCGTGGGCGGTGTCGGCGGCACCGCGCAGCGCGTCGGCGTGGCCGAGCCGCTCCTCCTCGGCGGAGAGCTCGGCGTCCTCGCCGTCCTTCGGGTCGACCTTCTCGATCTCCTCCAAGCCGAAGCGGAGCATGTCCGCCTCCTGGGACCGCTCGCGCGCCCGGGTCGTCAGCTCCTCCAGCAGCGCGGTGACCTGCCGGTGCCGCTGGTACGCCTTGGTGTAGGCGCGCATCGGCTTGGTCAGCGCACCGCCCGCGTAGCGGTCGAGGGCGCCGCGCTGCCGCGCCGACTGCAGCAGCCGCTGCTGGTCGGACTGCCCGTGCACGGCGACCAGGTCGTCCGCGAGATTGATCAGCACGTTCACCGGGACGGACCGCCCGCCGAGGAACGCACGGGAGCGGCCCTCCGCCGACACCGACCTGGTGACGATCAGGGCGCCGTCGTCCAGCTCGCCGCCGGACTCCTCGACCCGCTCCACGACGCGTCCGCCCGGATCGACGACGATGCGCCCCTCCACGGTGGCGCGGTCGGCGCCCGGCCTGACCCGCTGCGGGTCTGCGCGGCCGCCGAACAGCAGCCCGAGGCTCGTGACCACCATGGTCTTGCCCGCGCCGGTCTCACCCGTCACGACGTTGAACCCCGGGGACAGATCGAGCACGGCCTCGTCGATCACTCCGAGGCCCTGGATCCGCACCTCATCGACCATCGGGCGCACCAGCGTCACAACCCTCCGCAAACAGATCCCGGATCAGCGCCTGTGGAGATTATCTCCTCTCCTCGCCGGACGCTCCCCCGTCCGGCGCCGCGGGACCGCCGCCGCGCAGCACGCCCGGCCCCGGCCGGCCGGCGATGCCGCCGGCCGCAGGAGCGTCCCCGACCTGCGAATCCTCCAGCGGAGGGGACGGGCGCGCGGGCTGGCGGACCCGGCCCCGCCAGCCCGTGACGGGAAGCCCGAACTTCGTGACCAGCCGGTCGGTGAACGGGGTGAGATGCAGCCGCGCCAGCCGCACCGGCTCGGCGCCGCGCCGGACCTCCACCCGCGCTCCCGGCGGCAGGTCGAGGGTGCGGCGCCCGTCGCACCACAGGACGGCGCGGGGCGTGCCGGGCAGCACCTCCACCGCCACCGACGAGCGCGGCGACACCACCAGCGGCCGCGCGAACAGCGAATGCGCGCTGATCGGCACGACGAGCATCGCCTCGACCTCCGGCCACACCACCGGCCCGCCGGCGGAGAACGCGTACGCGGTCGATCCGGTCGGTGTGGCGCACACCACCCCGTCGCAGCCCCAGTTCGACAGCGGCCGGCCGTCGATCTCGGCGACGACCTCCAGCATCCGCTCCCGCTCGGCCTTCTCGATGCTGGCCTCGTTCAGCGCCCACGTCGTGCCCATGACGGTGCCGTTGCGGCGCGCGATGACGTCGACGGTCATGCGCTCCTCGACGTCGTAGCGGCGGGTCACGACGCGGTCGACGGTGGCGGCGAGGTCCTCCCGCTCGGCCTCGGCGAGGAACCCGACATGGCCGAGGTTCACGCCGAGCAGCGCCGTACCGGACGTGCGGGTCAGGTCGGCGGCGCGCAGCAGCGTCCCGTCCCCGCCGAGGACCATGACGACCTCGGCGCCGTCGGCGGCCGCCGCGGTGCTGGGCATGACCTCGACGTCCGCGGCGCCGATCGCCGCGGCCTCGTCGTCCAGGACCCGCACGCAGATCCCGGCCTCGCTGAGCCGCTCGATGACCAGCTGGGCGCTGCGGACCGCCTCTGGACGCCCCGTGTGCGCCACGACCAGCACCGACCTTTTGCTCATGCTCTCGCCCCTCTTCGACGCGCTACCGCGTACAGACGTCTGGACGAACATCCCCGTGGGGGACGTTCCCGGTTCGGACGCCTTCTGTACGGGCCCGTGAAGCGGCGCCGATCACTGCGGGCCCTCCGTTATGGCCTTGGCCAGGTCGGCCTCGTCGAGCGGCGGGGCGCCCGCACGCAGCCACAAGAAATATTCCACGTTCCCCGACGGGCCCGGCAGCGGGCTGGCCGTCACGCCCCGGACGCCGAGCCCCAGCGCCGCCGCGTGCCCGGCCACGCCCCGGACCGCCTCGGCGCGCAACTCCGGGTCGCGCACCACGCCGCCCGCGCCGACCCGGTCCTTGCCGACCTCGAACTGCGGCTTCACCATGACCGCGTAGTCGGCGCCGGGCGACGCGCACGCCTGCACCGGCGCGAGGACGAGTTTCAGCGAGATGAACGACAGGTCGCCGACGACCAGATCGGGACGCGCGCCCCCGAGCATGCCGGGCTCCAGTTCGCGGATGTTCACCCGCTCCATGACGGTGACCCGCTCGTCCGTCCGCAACGACCATGCGATCTGCCCGTATCCGACGTCCACCGCGTACACGTGCGCGGCTCCCGCCCGCAGCAGCACGTCGGTGAACCCGCCGGTGGAGGCGCCCGCGTCCAGGCACACGCGGCCCTTCACCTCAAGGCCTTCGAACGCCTCCAGGGCGCCGGCGAGCTTGTGCCCGCCGCGCGAGACGTACTCCGGGCCGCCGCCGGCCTCCGCCACCAGGATCGCGGCGCCGGTCTCCACCTGCGTCGCCGCCTTCGCCGCGGTCTGCCCGCCGACCCGCACCCGCCCGTCGCCGATGAGCTGCCCGGCGTGCTCGCGCGACCGGGCCAGCCCCCGGCGCACGAGCTCCGCGTCCAGACGCCGCCTGTTGCTCACTGGCGGGGGCGGAGCGCGTCGGGGAAGGCGGGGCGGAGCTGCGGCTGGGGCTGAGCCTGGGCCTGGGCCTGGGGCTGCTCGTGCCGCTCGTCCTGGTCGGCGGACGCGAGGAGCTCCTGGAGCCGCTGGTGGACGTCCTCGTAGATCTCCACGTGCTCGGGGACGGGCCGCGCGCCCAGCTCCCCCAGGCGGGCCACGGCGGCGTCCACGCGCGGGTCGCCGGTGGGGTCGGGCGGCGGCACGGCGGGGATCTCCGGCTCGTCCGGGGCCTGGTCCCGCTGCGCGGCCGGGGGCGCCGGCACCTGCGCGGCCTCGTCGGACATCACGTTTACCTCCCAGTAGACCCTGAGCGTCCGCGACGAGTCGCTTCCGGCTCATCCTGAACGCTACCGTCCCTGAACGACATCGTTGCCGGAGGAACGGGGAACGGCCTGACCATGGCGAACGAGGAGGACTGCCGGGCGGCGCTCGGCCGGGTCGCGGCGCGCCTGGAGGAGGTGGACGCCGACCGGTTCGCCGAGCACGTGGTCGAGCGGACGATCAGCTGCCGCGTCCCGGACCTCGGGGTGGCCTTCCGCACCCGGCTCCACGGGGGCGGCCTCGACCCGTTCGAGCCGGACGACGACCCGGGGGCCGCCCAGGTCCGGCTCACCATGGACAGCGACGACCTCGTCGCGATGGCCCACGATGAGCTGAACCCGGCCAAGGCGTGGGCCGCCGGCCGCCTCAAGATCGAGGCGAGCATCTTCGACCTGCTCCGCCTGCGCAGGCTTCTCTGATCAGCGCTCCCGGTTCAGGCCGGGCCGGTGCGCCCGGTCCGCCATCGCCTTCGTCGCGTACGGGCGGCGACCGGGGTCGGTGGTCGTCGGGCGAACCGCCGACGTCCCTCCGGGAGTCAGAGGGAGAGGGTCTCCAGAGCGCCCGAGAGGGACTCCGGGGGCGGCGGCGTGCCGGTCTCCCAGGCGGCGGAGGCGAGGGCGCGGAGGCCGTCGTAGGGGTCGCCGGATCCGGTGAGGGCGAACACGCCGCCGTCGCGGCGTGCCGTCCAGCCCCCGCAGCGGTGGCCGCCGTCCGCGCGGACGGGTTCCGGGTGCGGGACGAGGAGTCCGTTCAGGTCGGGCGCCAGGTAGGTGGGGCGCCGGTTCGGCGGGGCGGTGAGGGCCTGCAGGGGGCCGGTGACGCCGGTGAACACGAGGAGGCTGTCGGCGTCCCCGTTGTTGGCGCCCTCGATGTCGGTGTCGAGACGGTCTCCGACCACGAGGGGACGGCGGGCGCCGGTGCGCCGGACCGACTCCTGGTGCAGCGGCCGTTCGGGCTTGCCGGTCACGATCGGCTCGACGCCGGTGGCGGAGCTGATCACGCGGAGCAGGGACCCGTTGCCGGGGTGCGGCGGCCCGTCGCCGCCCGGGATGGTCAGGTCTCCGTTGGAGCCGACGAACAGCGCGCCCATGCTGACGGCCTGAGCGCCCTCGGACAGCAGCCCGTACCCGATCGCCGGGTAGTAGCCCTGCACGACGGCGGCGGGCCGTCCGGCGGCGGTGGACACCGGGCGCAGCCCGTGCGCGTACAGGGCATGCCGCAGGCCCATGCCGCCCACGACGAGGACCTCCGACCCGGCGGGGAGCCGCTCGGCGAGCAGGCGCGCCGCGGCCTGCGCCGAGGTGACCACGTCCTCCTCGTCCGCCGGGACGCCCACGTCGGTGAGCAGCGCCGCGACCGCCGACGGCGTCCGGGAGGCGTTGTTGGTCACGAACGCCAGGCGCTGCCCCGCCGCGCGGGCCTTGGCGAGCGCCTCCGCCGCCGCGGGGACGGGCCTGCTGCCGACGTAGACGACCCCGTCGAGATCCAGCAGGGCGACGTCGTACGCCTCGCTCAGGGGACGGTCGCTGCCTTTCATCGAGCTCCTCATGCCATGATCGTACGGGGGTTGTTACCGGCGGGTAAGCGCCGCGGGGCGGTGCGGGTCAGCCGCGGAACGCGAGCGTGGCCCTGGCGTGCCGCAACGCCTTCGCGTAGTCCTCGTTCTCGGGACGCATGGCGGCGGCCAGCGCCAGATGGCGGGCCGCGCCCTTGAAGTCGCCCATCCGGCTGAGGCACAGCCCGAGACCGAACCGCGCGTAGTCCTCGGCGGGCTCCTCCTCGACGATCGACTGGAAGCTCTCGGCCGCCGCGTCGAACCGCCGCGTCCCGAACTGGGCGCGGGCGAGCGCCTCGCGGATGCTGTGCGACCACGGCTCCGCCTCGGCCGCCCTGGTCAGCAACTGCAGAGCGGCACTGGCGCTGCCCGCCCTGAGCAGCTCCAGGCCCCGCGTGTACCACTCGTAGACCCCGCCCTCCGGCGAGGCCGCATGATCACCCGGGGAATCCTCCGGCCGCCCAGGTCCTTGATGACTCATGTGGACCTCCCCTCGCAACCCGACCGTACCCGTGTCGACCGGACAACCCACGGCAACCGGACAACCCACGGCGACCGGGCACACCGGCCGGTGGTTAGCATGCCCAGGGTGGACGACGACCTCCCCTCCGGTCTCACGCCGGAGGAGTTCAGCGCCCGGATCTTCGGGACGGCGGAGCCGCGGACGGGCCGCGGCCTGGAGCTGACCCCCTTCCGCGGCGTCCGCTTCGTCCCCGAGGTCGCCGGTGACCTCGCCTCGGTGACCATGCCCCCGTACGACCTGATCGACGAGGCGGCGGCCCTGCGGCTGCTGGCGGGCGGCGGGCACAACATCGTCCGGCTCAACCTGCCGCGCGCCGCCGGGGAGGGCTACGACGCGGCGGGCGACCGGCTGCGCCGCTGGCTGGACGAGGGCGCGCTCACCACCGACCCCGACCCCGCCCTGTACGTCTACGAGGCGTCCCGGGACGGCACGGTCCTGCAACGCGGCCTGATCGGCGCCGTGGGGCTGCGCGCGGAGTCCGAGGGGGTCGTGCTGCCGCACGAGAACGTCTTCCCCGGGCCGGTCCGCGACCGGCTCGCGCTGATGACGGCCGCGAACGCCAACCTGGAGCCGATCTTCCTCGTCTACGAGGGCGGCGGCGACACGGCCGGCGACGCGGGCGGCGACACGGGCGGCGACGCGGGCGGCGACGCGGGCGGCGGCGACGCGGCCCGGATCGTCGACGACACGGCCGCCGGGACGCCCTTGACGGAGTTCCGCGCGGACGACGGGCTCACCCACCGGCTGTGGCGCATCACCGACCCGGCGCTGCACTCGCGGGTGTCCGCCGACATCCATGGGAGGCAGGCGCTCATCGCCGACGGCCACCACCGCTACGCCACCTACCGCGCCCTTCAGGCACGTCACCACGCCGCCGGCGACGGCCCCGGCCCATGGGACGCCGGGCTGGCGCTGCTGGTGGACTCCACGCGCTATCCGCCCCATCTGGGGGCCATTCACCGCGTCCTGCCCGGCCTCCGCCCGGACGACGCCGTCGAACGGGCCCGCAAGGTCTTCCGCGTCACCGACTTCTGGGACGAGGCAGACGCGGTCGAAGCGCTCGCCAACGTGGACGGCCCCGCGTTCCTGCTCGGTGGGGGCGAGTCAATGCACCTCCTTACGGACCCAGATTCCGGTGCGCTGAGCCGGTCCATGCCGTCCGGGCATTCGTCGCGCTGGCAGGGGCTCGACACCGCCGTCCTCGACCATCTCCTCATCCGGAACGTGTGGGACGTCCCCGAGAACGAGGACGCCATCGAGGTCGTGCACGACGACGCGTCCGCCGCCGTCGCCCGCGCCCGGCGCACCGGCGGGACCGCCGTCGTCCTGAACCCGCTCAAGGCGGAGGACGTCCTGGCCGTCGCGGGCGAGGGCGAGCGGGTCCCCCGCAAGTCCACTTCGTTCGGCCCCAAACCCCGCACGGGCCTCGTCCTCCGCGTCCTCGGGGACGGCCGGTGAGGGGCGGGTGGCCCGCGGGGACCGCCGGGGACGATGATCTGTGGATGGACACCACGACCACGATCACGCCGCTCGGCGGGGACGTCTACGAGATCGACACGCGGATGGCCGGATACAGCGGCATCACCGCCGGCTACCTGATCATGTCCGACCGGCCCTGCCTGGTGGAGCCGGGCACGTCCGGCTCCGCGCCCGTCGTGCAGGCGGCACTGCGGGAACTGGGCATCGGTCCCGGCGACCTGGCGAGCGTGGTCGTGACGCACATCCACCTCGACCATGCGGGCGGCGTCGGCGACATCGCGCGGATGTACCCGCAGGCGGAGGTCGTCGTCCACGAGAAGGGCGCGCGGCACCTGGTGGACCCGTCGCGGCTCATGCGCAGCGCCCGGATGGTTTACGGCGACAGCCTCGACACCCTGTTCGGCGAGCTGAAACCGACGGACGCGACGCGGATCCGGGCCGTCGAGGACACCGGCATGGTCGACCTCGGCGGCGGGCGGCGGCTGGAGTCCCACTACTCCCCCGGCCACGCCAAGCACCACGTCGGGCTGATGGACTCCCAGACCGGCGACCTCTACGTGGGCGACGCCGCCGGGATCTACATCCCCGAGACCGCGGACGTGAAGCCCGCGACGCCGCCGCCGGACTTCGACCTCGACACCGCCCTGGCCTCGCTCGGCAGATTCCGGTCGCTGGGCCCGCAGCGGCTCCTGTTCGCGCACTACGGCCCCGTGACCGAGGTCGACGACACGCTGGAGCGGTCGGCCGAGGAACTGCGGGTCTGGGTGGACGCCGTCCGCGACGCCAGGGAACAGGACCTCGACCTCGACCACGCCGTCGCGATGGTCGTCGACCGCACCAAGGACCGCTACTCCATTACGGGCGACGACATCGACCCCGACCTGGCCGCCAAGTACGAGGTCCTCAACAGCGCCGAGAGCAACGTCGCCGGAATCATGCACGCGCTGGGCAGGCACGCCTGACCGATTCCGGCGGCGCGCCTCAGTGGCGGAAGGGGCCGGTCACCTCGAACGTGTAGCCGTCCGTACCGGCGATGAATCCGCTCTTGCCGCGCTGGGACGAGAAGTACAGGCGCGACCCGTCCGGACTGAACGCCGGGCCGGTGATCTCCGATTCGTCGTGGCCGAGGACGCGCAGGAACGGCGTCACGATCCCGTCGGCGGTGATGAGGTTGATCTCCATGTTGTCGCCGTCCTCGGCGACGTACAGGTCACCGGACGACGTGCCGGTCAGGTTGTCGACGTTGTGCAGGGGCGCCTCGCCGTTCGTGACGAGGTCGTCGTCATAGGCGATGTCCAGCCGCTCGGCGGCCGCGTCGTACGCCCACACACGGCTGTCACCCTTGGTGGTGAAGTAGCAGATGCCGCGGGTGTAGTAGCAGCCTTCGCCGCCGTCGAAGTGCATGGCCTCCGCCACCTGCTCACGGGTCGCGGTGAGCCAGAACTCCGGGTTGGGCACCTTCGCCCACTGGACGGGACCCGTCCCGGAGCCGACCAGCACTTCGAGCGTCCCGGACGACAGGTCGCCCCACGTCCGCGGCCGGAACCGGTAGAAGCACCCGTCGGACTGGTCCTCGGTGAGGTAGACGACCTTCCGTTCGGGGTCGGACGCGGCGGCCTCGTGCTTGAACCGCCCCATCGCGGGCCGCGCCACCGCCGACTCCTCGCCGCGCGGGTCCGTCTCCCACACGAGCCCGAAGTCGTGCTCCTCGCACGACAGCCACGTGTTCCATGGCGTCGCACCGCCGGCGCAGTTGAGCGTGGTGCCGTTCAGGGTCCGGTAGGCGGACGTGACCTTCCCGGACGCGTCGAACCGCATGGCGGACACACCACCGACGATCGGGACCTCCGAGTTGCTGACGTAGATCCAGCCGTCCCCGTCGGGGAAGCACGCCCCGCCGTCGGGCGCCGCATGCCAGGTGTACCTCGTCCCCTCCACACGCTGAAGGGACCGCGCCACGATCCGGCTCGTGAACCCCTCCGGGAGCTGGAGCCCGTTGCCGTCCGCGGCCTGCAGCGGCCCGTACGGGCTCGGGCCGGGCTGAGCCGGCCCGGAGGCGAAGGCCTGCTGCCACAGGGCGCCCGAGAAGGCGGTCGTGCCACCGGCCACGGCGGCGGCACGCAGGAACATACGTCGATTCAGGGGCATGACCACTCCAGGAGTCGATCACCACCGGACACCTCCGGCGGCCCCCCGAACGGCACGGTCCCGTGAATATCGGGCGAAACCTACCCGCCAGTCAAGTAGGGCACGTCATTCCGCAGGCGGCGGCTGCTCCTCCTCGGCCGGTTCCGGCTCCAGGAACACCACGGGAACCTCCGGCGCCCCTTCGCCGGGCACCTCCGGCTCCTCGGGACCGGCAGCCTTGAACTCGAAGTCCGTCGCCGACACATCCTCAGCGCCGACTTCGGCTCCCGCCGCCCCATCCCGAGCAACGCCTTCCACAGCCCCGGCGTCCTCAGCCCCGGCACCTCGCGGACCGGCACCCTCAGAAGCGCCGTCCTCGCCCATGAAGTCCTGGGACCCGTCGCCCTCAGACACCCCGGCCTCAGACGCCCCGGCCTCAGACGCCCCGGCCTCGGGCACGTCAGCCTCGCGTGTAGTGCCCTCGGGCGCAACGGCCTCGGGCGCTACGGCCTCGGGCAAGCCCGCGTCAGGGCCAGCGTCCTGCGTAACGGCACCCTCAAGCCCGACACCCTCAGGAACGGCGCCCTCTCCGGCAATGACGCCCTCGATTTCGCCGACTTCGGTGTCGACGATGTGCAGGCCCTCAAGCTCGGCGTACCGTTCGGCGGCGTCGGTGTCGCCGTCCCGGTCGGCCGCCGCAGCCCGTGCGAACCAGTCGGACGCCTCGTCCTCCCGCCCGGCCTCCACCAACGCGTCCGCATAGGCGTAGAAGAGCCTCATCGACCACGGCCGGAGCCGCCTGTCGCGGAGCTCGGGGATCTGCAGCGTCACCACTGCCGCGTCATGCTGCCCCAGGTCGCGGCGCACACCCGACTCGACGATGCGAAGCTCGACCAGTCCCATCTGGTCGAGGTTCTTCGCCTCTGGCGACTTGATCAGGTCCAGGGCGCGTTCGGGACGTCCGAGACCACGTTCGCAGTCGGCCATCACCGGCAGGTAGGACTCGTCGCCGGCGCTGAGCCGGCGCGCGGCCCGCAGTTCGGCGAGCGCTTCCGACCATTCGCCCGCGTGATAGGCCGCGATCCCGGCCGCCTCCCGCACGACCCCGACCCGCGACGCGAGCCGCCGCGCGGCGCGGGCGTGCTTGTACGCCCGCTCGGGCTCCTCCTCGGCCAGCCTTCCCGCCATCACAAGATGACGGGCGACCTTCGCGGCCAATTCCTTCGGAAGCGTGCGCAGTTCCGCGCGCGCCTCCTCGTCCAGTTCCTCACCGGTGACGTCGTCCGGCAGGATCGGGTCGTCGTACACCGGCGCGGGACGCTCACGCTCATCCGAGCGTGCCCGCCGGTCCGGGCGGTCGTGCCGCGGTCCGGTGGGGCGTCCACCACCGTCCTGCGGGCGCCTCGGCCCGCCGCGCCCCTTGAAGGGCCGGTCACGATCTCCTGGACGCCCTTCACGCTTACCTTCGAACGGCCGGCCACCGGCCCGCCGCTCATCGCGCTTGCCCTCAAACGGCCGACCACCAGGCCGCCGCTCATCCCGCTTACCTTCGAACGAGCGACCACCAGGCCGCCGCTCATCCCGCTTGCCCTCAAACGGCCGACCACCAGCGCGCCGCTCATCCCGCTTACCTTCGAACGGCCGGCCACCGGCCCGCCGCTCATCGCGCTTCCCCTCAAACGGCCGACCACCAGGCCGCCGCTCATCGCGCTTCCCCTCAAATGAGCGACCACCAGGCCGGCGCTCATCGCGCTTGCCCTCGAATGGCCGACCACTGGGGCGCCGCTCATCGCGCTTGCCGCGGTCCTGGAAACGCCGTTCTCCCTGACCGCTACCGGTCTGGCGGCCGCCTGGGCGCCCCTCACGACGCGGACCACCCCCCTGGCCGGGTCGAGAGTCACGCGCACCCGGAGGGCGTCCCTCACGGCGCTCGCCGCTCTGACCACCGCGAGGCGCATTGAAGCGGCCTTCCCGGCGCTCACCACGCGGACCGCTGGGACGACCTTCCCGACGATCGTCGGAACGTCCCTCACGGGAGTCTGTTCGCCGATCATCGGAACGCTTGAATGGGCGGCCGGGTTTCCGGTCATCGCGCTTACCACGCGGATCCCGGTCCTTGTCCTTCCCCCCGGCGGGACGGCCACGTCCACCCGGCGGTCCGCCGGCGCGAGGCACTCCTCCGCGAGGAGCACCGCCCTTACGGCCACCGGAGCCACCCGGGCCGCCACGAGCGCCGCCCCCACGACGGTCAGGCGTGCTCCGCCTCCCGTCATCGCCCCGCCGCTCGCGGTTGTCGCCGCTACGGCCGTCCTCTTCCGCGCTCATCACGTCCGTCACTGTTCTTGAAGGTGGTTCCGTGGACTCTTGCAGCCTACTTTGCGGCCCCACGACATGCGTCGAGGGCCGCCCCAAAAATCGGGGCGACCCTCGACCAATTCGAGTCCGGCGGTGTCCTACTCTCCCACACAGTCTCCCATGCAGTACCATCGGCGCTGAAGGGCTTAACTTCCGGGTTCGGGATGGGACCGGGTGTTTCCCCCTCGCC